>NZ_SMKG01000150.1 GCF_004348525.1 Micromonospora sp. 15K316
GGCCGGGGAAGTCGGAGGAGTCGGAGGAGTCGGAGGAGTCGGGGGAGTCGGGGGAGTCGGGGAAGTCGAACGCCAGGTCCGACAGGTCCACCACCAGCCCTGACTCGGGGTCGAAGTCGGTGATCGCGTCCGGGTCGTCCTCCGCCGTGAACACGAGCTCGCTCGAGTCGTCCTCCGCCGGGCCGGCAACTCCGTTGGAGTCGTGCTCCACGGTCGTCACGAGCTGGTCCGACTGCAGATAGTAGGTCCCGCCGCCGTCGAGGTTCTCCAGGAACGTGATCGGGCTGCGGGAGGGTACGACGAACCTCAGCTCCGGGCCGGCGTCCCGGATCACCCAGCTGTACGAGTCGACGACCGCCATCTCGTAGCCGGCCGGGATCTCGTCGGACCGGGTGTTCTCGGCGCGCAGCAGGAACCGCTCGCCGTCGGCGACCCGGGCGGCCACGTCGGTCGGCAGCATGACGTAGCTGCGGCCCCATTCCCACTCGCCGTCCCGGGCCAGGACGGCCTCGGTCGCATCGCGGTCGTAGCGCAGGTTCTCCGCCGCCCGGACGTTGGTGTCGGCAGGGTGCTCGACGGCCATCCGCTGGATGAGCGCCGCGTGCCGCGCCTCGTCCGACCAGTTGTCGACGGGCGCGTCGACGACCTCGACGGCGTCGTCGCTCCGGCGCACCGTGGTGAGCGGGGCGACCGTGCTGCTCTCCTGGATGAACGCCAGCTCCCAGAGGTAGCGGGCCGCGATGACGTCCGGCCCGCCGGCCCGGCTGACGTCCTGCATCAACGCCGACGGCAGGTCGGGCCGGCGCGGGCTGCGTGAGGTCGGCGGATCGCGGTACGCGTTGCGGAAGACCACCGCGGTGCTGTGCACACTCGCGCCGGCGCCGGCCGCCAGGTACTCGTCCGGCAGGCCGAGCAGGTGCATCATCTCGTGCAGGACCGAGTCGCGGATGCGCTGCGTGTCGTCCTGCGGGTCGGTCCGGGCCCCCTGCTGCGGGTCGGCTTCGCGGGGTCGCAGGACGCTGGCCGGCCAGACGCCGCTGGTCATCGAGCCGGTCGCCGGTACCGCGATCTCATGGTGCCCGCCGGGCTCGTCGGTGAACTCCACGACCAGGTGGAACTGGTCCCCGTTGGGGAACCGGAACCGGCCGTTGATCTCCTGGTCGACCGCGGCCTGCGCGTGCGCCCTGAACGACTCGACGTCCGCGGCGGCGACACCCTCTCCCGGAACGAGACGGATCCGGGTACGGAAGATCCGGACGGGCTGTGACGTCGCCGGCCCACCGGACGGGTCGGTCTGTTCGACCACGACGCGGGCCACGTCGTAGCGCACGTCGCCGCGGTAGCGGTCGACCAGTTCCGGTTCCGCGAACGTCTCACCCACGTCCGTGAGCTCGCCGTCGACGGACCGGAACGCCGACTTCGGCAGCACCGCCAGGATCTGGTCGACGTCGGGGACCGGCGCGTCGGCCCGCCACCAACCGGGCCCCGCGGTCGACGCCGGGCTCAGGCGCCAACTGCTCGGATACTCCAGCTGTGGACGTTCGTGGTCGTCGACGAGCGGCGGCGGCGGGGGAACTGTGTAGTGGATCTCCACCGGGGGCGTGTTCCGCTGCCCCGGGGGCAGGTCCGGCACCGGGCGGGTGCCATGGTCGAACTCGATCCCGGCGACGATCTCCCGGACCTGCGCCGCCGTGGCCTGCGCGCCGGTCAACTGGGCGAACCGCCGATGGACCTGCGCCTCCAGGCTCCGCTGGAACCGCGGGTACACGTCGAGGGCGACAGCACCCTCCCCGTCCTCGGGGTCCCCGTGGCGCTCGTCGTACTGCCCGATGAACGCGACCCGCAGGCGGGGCGCCTGCCGGGACGCGCCGACCGGGTCCGAGGGGCCGGGGAAGTGGTGCTGTGCCACGGCCTGGTCGGCGACCTCTCGAGCCAGCGCGTCGATCGCCGCGCCGGCCTCCTCGGTGGGTTGCCCCGTGGACGGCTCCCGCGCCGTCTCGATCGAACGGCCGTCGAGGACGAGCGCCCGCTGACCGCGCGGCGTCCGGGGCGCGGTGGCCGTCGGCACCCGCTCGACGGCGTGCAGGCGGAGGCGGTCCACGGGTGGCGTCCCGGGCGCGGCCGCGGGTTCCCGCACCACGGCGAAGCGCACGCGCGCCCGGGGTGTGGCGGGCTGGTCCGGGTGACGCTGGGCCCACCGGGTGAGGCCGAGGGTGAGCTGGAGGTTCATCTGGCTGGTCAGCCACGCGACGAGGTCTGCCTCCCGTGCTTCCCGGGCGGTGCGTTCGCTCGGGGTCTCGCCGGCGGGCGGGGGCTGGAGACCGACCTCGACCTCGATGGTGAGCGGTCGTGGATTCGGGTCCGGCGCGGAGCCGAGCAGCGCGGCCATGGCGCTGTCCGTCGTCGCGGCCCGGGCCTGGTCCCTGATCCACCGGATGGTCCGGGTGGCCACGGCGGCTCCCGGATCCGGCGCCGGGTCCTCCCCGTGGGTGCTGCGCGCCCGCCGGACGTGCTGCGCCAGGTCGCTGCCGGACAGCACCGACCCGTCCGGCCCGGCCACGGTGTCGAGGAGGCCGACCTCGTGCAGCTCGACCGGGTCGGTCCACAGGGTCGCCGGCGCCGCGCCCGGCACATCGGAACGCCCGGCCGGGGCGGTCGCGGGTGCGGGCCCGACCGTCGTCGGGGGCGGCGGTGACGCCGGTTGCGGCAGCGGCGGCCGCCGGTCGCCGGAACCGTCCGCCGGCGCCGGCGCCGGCGTCGTGGAGAGGTTCGGGTGTACGGAGACGGTCGAGCGCTGCTCCGGCGGCGGCGACAGCGGGTGCGGCAGCGGGGCCAGGAAGGCCCGTTCCCGGGCCGCCCGCTCCCGATCGTGCCGGCGGGCGCCCTCGGCGTCCTCCGGGATGAGCGTCTCCGGGGCGACCGAGGCGGTGTCGGACTCGGGCCGTGTGGCGCTCTCCGGGGCGGACGTGCCGGGCTCCGGCGGCGCGACGGGCTCCGGCGTGGACGTGCCGGGCTCCGGCGGCGCGACAGGCTCCGGCGCGGACGCGCTGGTGCCGGAGTCCGCGACGCTGCCGGGCGTTGGCGGCGGGAGCGTGCCGGGTGCGGGCACGTCGGACTCCGGCGGCGCGGCGTCGGCCGGTGTCCGGGTTGCCGGGTCGGGCGGTCCGACCTGGGTGGCCGGTGCGGGAGGCCCCGACGGTACGACGTCGGCCGCCGGGGCCGGCGGGGGCTCCTGTGCCGGGCGGCGGGTGACCTCCTCCGGCACGAGCCGGCGGTTCTCGACCGTCCCGCCGGACGGGTCGATGAGCAGGACCCGGGCGTTTCTCGGATCCCCGGTGACGGGGAGCCGGACGTCGGACGTGGCGTCGCCCGGGACGGGGGTCAGCCGGGCGTCCCCCGTCGCGTGCGGGTCGGTCCAGACGATCCGGCCGTCCGCGGTGTGGTAGACGGCGAAGCCCCGCTCGTCGCCGCCGCCGCCGTCGCGATCGAGGACGAGCGCGGTGCTGCCCGGTCCCGACCCGCGTACCGCCGCGTGCACCGCGTCCCAGGAGGGCGTGCGGCTCCAGTGGTCGACGTGGGAGAAGCCGTCGGCCGCGGGTCGGGCCCCGGTGACCAGGTGCTCGGGGCCGGGCAGCGGCCGTACGCCCGCCGGGTACAGCTCGTCGGCGAGGGCGCCGAGCAGCGCCAGCTTCGCCGCGTCCGGGCCGACCGCCTCGACGGCCCGGTCCGTGGCCTGGAGCAGACGCGCGGAGGTGAGCAGGCGGCCGTTGACGGCGAGGCTGTCCCGGCGTGGGTCGTCCGGACCCAGCAGGGCATCGGGGGAGCGTTGGCTCTGCCCGTACAGGCCCTCGGGCGACGGCACGTCGACCGTCCGGCCGTCCGGCAGGTGCACCACGAGCGTCAGTCCGTAGTGGTAGAACGTGTGCCGGGCCCGGTACTCGGTGTTGCGCTCGGCGATCTCGGCCAGCTCGGCGGTGAACTTCTTCCCCGAGTGGCTGCCGGTCTTGGCACCGAGCCGGGCCCCGGCGGATCTGGTCTCTCCGCCCGGAACGGCCGCCCCGTCGACCGTCACGCCCGCGTCCCAGCCGCGCGACGAGCCACTCTCCACGACCGGCTTTGTCTCCTCCTGGGTGTACCGGCGGGCCTTGACGGTGGGCTCCACCGGCATGCCGTTCTCGTCGAGCAGCTGCGCGACGCCGGTCAGGACGATGCCGAGACGGACGTCGGTGCCGGGCACCCGGTACCGGTGGTCGAGCAGCTGCTGGATCCGGGGACGCAGATTCGTCTCCGCGATGAACTGCCCGGGGTCGACGAGGACGTCGCCGAGGGTGAACCCGGTGAGCCCCAGCAGGTGGCGGAACACGAGCTGCCCGAGGCGGCTGGTCGGCGCCACCTTGGCGGCGAGTGGCGTCTGTGAGCCGCCCGGCTCCAGCGCCCGGATCAGGTCCTGGCCGAGCTGCTCGGTGATCGGCAGGGCGATCGGGATGAAGGTCGGGTCCGCCGCGACGAGGTCGTTGAGTCCCGCGTCGCGTTGCGGTGACTCACCCCACGCCTGCGGGTCGATCGGCTGGTCGTCCGCGAGCAGCGGCTCCCACCGCTGGCCGGCGTTCCCGGCCGGCCCGGTCAGGAACGCGGGGAGCAGGCGGCGCACCGATCCGGCCTCCGGCCGCGGATCGACCATCTCCCAGGTGTTGCGGTGCGGGTCGATGAGCGCCTGGAGGGTCGGGAAGCCGGTCGCCAGGGGCATCAGCAGCGACCGGACGGCGTTCCCGACCACCTGCAGCTTCAGCGGCATCTGGTGCGTGTACCGCATCTCCACCGTGAAGTGGACCTGGTTGGTCAGCTCGTGCGAGCCGGAGGTGCCGTACCGGAAGATGTCCTTGGCGGCGTGCTCCTCGCCGTGCTCCCGGGACGAGGACCAGTCGTGGTCGAGGCGTCCCGTGCCGCCACCGACGCCGTCGGCGCCGGCCCCGCGCCCGCGACCCACGAAGCCGACCTTGGCCGACCAGCCGGACGCCTCGCTCTCCTCGGTGGAGTCGTACCCCTGGCCGCGCAGGGTCAGATTCACCTCGGGCCGGGGCCGGTCGGACGTGACGGGCCCGAGCGATGCGCTGACCCGGACGAAGAGGTAACCCGTGCCGAGCAGCGTGCCGGGCACCACGAACCACTCCTGCACCCCGCTGCCGAAGAGCTCGAACGCCTCGACCTCCAGCGCGTCGAGCGAGAAGGTCTTGGTCAGCGCCTTGCGCAGCATCGGCGGCGGTCCGCTGTCCTCCGGCGGCAGGACGCCCCGCTCGGTCAGTGTGTCGAGGATCAGCCGCAGCGGCGGATTGTCGGTCCGCAGCCGCTCGACGTGGCTCGCGGCCCGGCCGAGCTGGGGGTCCAGCTCCCGGCGGGGGACCGGCGATTCGGCGAGCGCAACGGTGCCGGGCAGCCCGAGTTCGTGGGCCATCCGGTTCGGCACCTGGAACTCCATGCCGTTGTGGACGTCGACTGTCGCCCAGCGCCGCACCACGGCCGGGTCCGAGTCACGCCAGCCCTTGACCGTCACCGTGAACCGGACCAGCTTCGGCCGGTAGCTGTGCACCGGCCCCTTGTAGGTGGCGCGGGTGATGTCGATGCTGCCGGATCCGCTGGCCGCGGAGCGGCCCGACTCCAGGGAGGCGTGCCCGGAGAGGTAACCACCGCCGATGTTCGACGCCGCCGAGTCGTCCCCCTTCCGACCGCCGCCGGAGTAGTACGCGCCACCGCCCGCGCCGATCGAGAACGACTGCTCGGTCTCCTCCGCGACGTCGAACTGGGACGCCGCCTGGGCGTACTGCTCGATCTCCACCCCGTCGCTGGTGCCGAGGTGGGGCGCGTCGTGCACCGAGGCGGTGATCTCGGCCTCGACGGTCATGCCGTCGCGCGTGCCGAGCGGGATCGTCCAGCGCTGCTCGGTACTGGTCAGGGCCGGCAGGTTCGCGCTCAGTTTGGTGGGAACCGCGAGTTCGGCGTCCCACAGCTCCGCGGGCCACTTCGACGGGTCGAGGTGCCAGCCCGCGGCCTCGCCGTGCGCCTGCCCGTAGAGGCGGGCCACCGTGGCCGGCAGCTCGTGCAGCTCCCCGAAGCGGGGGTACACCCCGGTGACGCCCTCGCGGTGGAACGGCACCGCCCCGGGCAGCGTCGGCGGCGGGCGGTTCCCGTAGGCCCGGACGGTGACCCCGACCTCGTCGATCTCGGCGGCGGTCGGGGTGGTGGCCGGCAGGTGCTCGACCGGCACGACCACGTGCTGCTGCACATCCGGGCCGTCGATCAGCCACCGCGTCGGCGCCCCGTCGTCGGGCCACACGGTGACCTCGTACACCAGGTGGTAGTCGTGCTGGACGACGTCCTTCGTGGTCTCCGTACGTCGGTAGCTCTTCAGCGTCCGCGAGTGGCCGCGCTCGGTGCTGCGTTCGTAGGACCCGTCGACGTGCAGCCCCGCCAGCTGTCCCCGGACGTTCCTGTCGTACCCGAAGACGGCGTTGGCCGAGACACCGCCGTGCAGCCGCTGCTCGTTGGTGACACCGGCGCTCACCTTCGCCGTCGACATGGCCCGGTTGTTGACCGGCATCGCGTACGTGCTGCTGCCGATCCACTCCCGGGGGTGTGCGGTCACCAGCACCTTGTACCGCTCGCCGTCGATCTCGAAGGTGGTGAAGATGCCGGCGCGCACCCGCGCCGGGTCGGCCTCCAGCGCCGGCAGCCCGTAGCGGATGGCGGCGAGCCGCCGCACCTCGGCCCAGGAGTCCGAGCCGGGGGCGAGGTCGTCCATCCCGAGCTGGTTGCGCAGCGCGCGGACCCGACCGACGGTGTCCCGCAGCGCGGAGAGCACCTGCGGCATGACCCGCTCGCCGCCGGGCAGGTGGTTGGTGGTGCCGGGCCCGTCACCCCGCCGCGCCGCCATGAGCAGCGGTTCCCGGTCGGCCGCGCGGTCGGGCCGGAACGGCTCCCGGACCTGCGGTGCGTCGCGGCGGGGCGCGCCGAGTCGGTTCGTGACGTCCTGCGCCGGGACCGGCGCCGTCGGCGTCACGGTCGGCGCGACGGCCCCGTACCAGAGCGGTTCCGCCGCCGCTGGCAGGGGTTTGCCGTGGTGCTGTCGCTCGAACGCCTCGGCGTCGGTGCGCGGGACGCCGAACTCGGCCATGACCCGGGCGTCGAACCACGGGATCCGGTGGGTGCTCGAGTCCACCTTGACGTTGACCGAGACGTCGGCCGCGTACCGGGTCTGTTCGGCCGAGCGGACGAGGATCGTGTGGTTCATCGCTCCGCCGCCGACGTCCTGCGAAACCGACTTCCCCCACTCCATCCCGGCGTTCGGCCCGACGCCGCCCCGGTCGTTCCCCGAGGCGGTCGCGGTCAGGCCGCTCGGGATGAGCCGGGGCGCGAACCCGAAGGAGTAGGAGCCGGACCGGGTCTCGGAATCCCCCTGCGCGGCACCGAGGTCGTCGCGGACCGTCACGCCGTCGACCTCGCCGAGACGTTGCAGCCGGCGCACGACCAGTTCGACGGTCACGTACCCGCGGAACTCCTTGCCCGTGCCGATGGGCGCCGTCAGCTGCTCGGACATGTCTCCGCCGCTGAGCAGCCACCGGCTCCGTCCGCGCGCGGTCCGCTCGTTGAGCAGCTGCTGGGTGATGTGCTGCGAGACCGTCGCCACGGTCTGCGCGGGCAGGTCGTGGTCGCGTAGCTGCCGGTGCAGCGCCGCGACGGCCGGGGTGTAGTCGATCGCGGTCAGCACGTCGTGGGCCGTGGCGGGCCCCCGCCTCGCACCCTGGTCCGCGTCGACCGTGCCGCCGGTCCGCGGCCGCTGGTCCCGCCCGACGTACTGCTCGGGGAACTTCACCACCAGCAGGCCGTCATCGGGGTCGAGCTGGTGGGTGTCGCCCCAGCGCCGGCCGTCGACGAACACGTCGACCGCCAGGCCGCTGGCGTAGCTGGGGCCCCCGTTGAAGAAGAGCTTCCGCCCCGAGATCACCCGGTCCGACGAGCTGACCGAGTGCGCGGTGGCGTACTCGGCCTCCAGCGGCAGCCCGATCGGCATGAGCTGGAACTTGCGCGGGAGCTTGAGGACCAGGTCCGGACCGGTGGTCACCTCGCCCGGTTTCGTCTGATCCCGCGCCGAGCTGGACGCGGTCGAGTTGAAGGCGACCTCGAACTTGTTCCCCTGGGCCGGGCGCGCCGCGACGGGCTTCGCCGCGTGCAGGCGAGGCTTGATCCAGACCAGCCGGCCGTCGATCACCTCCGTCCAGCCCTCGCGCAGCAGCTTGTCCCACCGGTCGGTGTTCGCATCGGCGGAGGACAGGTCGACCAGTGCCGCCGCGTCGACCGCGGACCCGCCCGGCCGGTCCGCCGTAGCCGGGGTGTGGCCGTCGATGCCGAGGAGTGTGGTCAGCCGCGCGCGGACGCCGTTGCGCAGGTTCTCCGACTCGGCGTCGGTGGCGTTCGGCGCGCCGGGCGGCAGCGCCGCCACGATCCGCTCGGCGACCCGGCCCGGGTCCGCGTACCCAGCCGACTGGATGCTCATCGCGCCCGTCGCGCCGTGCTCGATGTACCAGGGCGGCTGCGGTACGTCGTCCGGCGGATCCACCGGGTCCGACGCCGGCTCGGCGGGCGAATCGGAGGTCGACGCGGGACCGGCGGGGGGAGCGGTGACGTCCGCGGAGGTCTCGATGACCGACGCCGGGCCGGTCGGTGGTTCGGTGGTCACGGGCGGCGCGGCCGGTGGCCCGGTCGTCCCGGGCGGTGCGGCCGGTGGTGCGGCGGGCGGCTCGGTGGTCAGGTTCTCCGGGCCGACCTCCACGGCCCGGCGGGCGCGCTCCGTCAGCTCGTCGACGACCTCCCGGTCGAGACCCTCACGCGCGAACGGGTTGACGGGCTCGACCGGAAGGTCGACGGCGAAGCGCGCTCCCGGTCGCAGGCCGGGCGGGAGCGGCTGGACGTCCTCGCTCTCGGCGACGGCGGGCGGTTCGGCCGCCTCCCGGCCCCGCCCCGGCTCGGCCGGCCCCGGAGCCACCGGTGCCGGCGGCGCTACCGGGGTCGTATGCTCGTTCGCCGGCCCGTCCGTGGGTGGCACGCCGGGGGCCGTCGTGGAGGTGGCGCCCGCCTCGCGCAGGGGCGCGGGTCCGGCCGGTGGCGGCGCGCTGGGCGTCGGCGTCACCGCTGTGAGTTCCGTCGGCGTCGGCGTCGCGGGCGTGGGCGTCACCGTCGTGAGTTCGGTAGGCGTCGGCGTCGCAGGCGCCGGCACGGCCACCGTCTCCGGCACGGCGGAGGTGAGCTGAACCGGCCCGGCCGCGGCTGCCGGGGGCTCGTCGCCGGCGGTCGCCTCCTCGCTGTCGCGGCGCGAGCCGGACGAGTCCGCCGACGCCTCGCTCGGCGGCGGGTTCGGCGCGGCCGGTGTCGCCGGCGCAGTGGGGGACCGCCGTCCCCGCCGGAGCAGGGCACCGTAGCGGTGGTCGGTCGGTGCGTCGACGATCGCCCGGGCGACGGACTCGGACTCGGGTCCGGTGGGGAGCACCACCGGGGCCGGCTTGCTGGCGTCGGGTGCGCCGGCCAGCGACTGTGCGGCGAGGGGAATCTCGCGCCCCGTCGGGTCGAGGATCAGCACCCGCGCGGCGATGGCGGAGCCCAGGTCGTCACGGGTGACGAGCCGGCTCCCCTTCGGCTGCTGCGGCTCCAGCCACTGCAGCGGTTCGAACAGGTCGGTGGTGTGGTAGAGCGCGAAGGCGTGGCCGATGCCGCTCGGCTGCTGCCACAGGACGAGCGCCATGCTGCCCGGTCCGGCCTGGGTGACGGCCCGCTCGACGTCCGCCCAGGACGAGATCGGGTGCCATGCCGCGCCGCCGCCGAGCCGGTCCGCCACGTGCCCGGTACCGACCCTCGAGTCGTCGGTGGTCCGGCGTGCTCGGGCGATCGGCGCCCGCTTCTTGAAGACCGCCTGCTGGATCGCGATCAGCTGGTCGACGCAGAGCTCCGGATCCGGCTGCGTGTCCGGGTTCCCGGACTGCGGGCGTACCCGGTCGGCGACCTGGTCGACCACCTGCTCGACGCCGGCGCGGTCGAGCCGGACGGCCGGCTGCTCCGCGAAGGGCGGGACCCGCTGCGGCCCGTCGCGGTCGGATCCGGGCGGGATGTCCCGTCGGGTGCCGGCACTCTCCGGTCGCCGTCCGCCGGCCTCGTCGGCACTCGTACCCGGTGCCGGGCTCGCCGGCCCGCTCGGCGCGGGCGGCGGCACCTCGGCGGCGGGCCGGAACGGGTTGTTCGGTGCGGGTCCGTCGGTGGACGCGAGAGCCGGCGCCTCGGTGGGGGGCCGGAACGGGTTGTTCGTGCCGGTCCGGTCACCGTTCGGCGCGGGTACGTCCGTGCCGGGGCGGAACGGGTTGTTCGGTGCGGATCCGTCGGTGGACGCGGGAGCCGGCACCTCGGCGGCGAGCCGGAACGGGTTCTTCGTTCCGGTCTGGTCACCGGCCGTCGGCGTGGGAACCTCCGCGGACGTCCGGAACGGGTCGCCCGCCGCCCTCAGGCCGTTCCCGGCGCCGGGTCCGTTGGGCGGGCCGCCGACGCCGGTCTCCCGGATCGGTGTGGGCTGTGCCGCCGTCCCGGTCGACGCGGCGGGACCGTTGGCGACCGTGCCGCTTCCGACACCGGTCGACCCGGGTCCGGTCGCGGGTCCGGTCGTGACAGTGCCGGGTCCGGTCGCGGTGCTGGCGGGTCCGGTTGCGGTGCTGCCCGGGCCGGTCGTGGTGCTACCCGGGCCGGTCGTGGTGCTACCCGGGCCGGTCGTGGTGCTGGCGGGGCCGGTCACGGCGGCGCTGGTCGCACCGGGCCCGGTGGTTGCGGTGGCGCCGGGTCCGGCGGGTGTTCCGCTCCAGGAGCCGCCCGCGGCCGGCGGGCCGTCGTTGACCCAGGTGCCGTCGCCCTGGCCGGTCGTGCCGGGCATGCCGGTCGTGTCGGTGGTGTCGACCACGTCGACGGGCGCGAACTCGACGGGCACCACGGTTATCGGCGGCGGTATGTAGAGGTCATCACCGTCCGGTGTGGAGTTCCCGGAGTTCGTCGCGCCGTTGGCGCCGGAGACGTCGTTGGGGGAGTTCGGTCCGTTCGGCGTGTCGGTGTACGGCGGGGGCGTGACCCGCGTCGGCCCGTCGTCGCCGGCACTGTCACCGGGTCGCGTGCCACCCTCCGTGCCGCCCGCACCGGCGCCGGAGGTGTTCCCACCCGTCGAGCTCGTGCCGTTCGACCCTGTGCCGTTCGACCCTGTGCCGCCGGTGGGGCCGCCGCCGGGACCGGCTCCGGTGCCACCCGCCGACCCGGGCGTGGCCGGGGGCGGCGTCGTCGCGTCCTGGTAGGACGGCGGTGGGTCCAGCGGTACCGGCGAGCCGCCGGCCGGCGGTCCATCGCTCGTGGACGGGGCGCCGGTGCCGCCGCCCGGGCCGTGGGTCTCCAGCCGGAGGTGGGTTCCCGCCATCGTGCCGAGCCCGCTCAGCAGGCCGGAGAGGGCTCCGGAGACGAAGGTGGCGGGTGTGCTGCTCCACTCCCAGCCCTCGCCCGTCATCGCACCGTAGGTGCCCTCGCCGACGACCTCGGTGGCGCCCTCGTGCAGCGTCTCCCCGGCGAGCGAGTGGTGCCCGGCCGCCGGATCGTGCTTGCGGTACGGCGGCGGCGCGTCGGGGTCGTGCTTCGTGTACGGGGGCGGGGCGTCGGTGTCCTTCGAGCCGGTGTACGTCGGCGCGTTGTCGGACTCCTTGACCACCGTCTCGATGACGGGTTCCTTGACCGGGGGCGGGAGCGGGCCGTCGTCCTTGACCGGCGCCGGGGTCGGCAGGTCGTCCGCGGCCCCCTTCCCCGGGGGCGGGACCGGCACGTTGCCCTTGCCGAAGAGCTTGTTGAAGATCGCGCCGCCGCCGGCGCCCAGGACCATGCCGACCACCCCGATCCAGGCGCCGATCTCGGCGGCCTTGCCGGTCTGGTCCCAGTTCCAGCCCTTCTGGTGGCCCTCGGAGATCATGATGCTCTGCGCGATGATGTCCATGAGGACCTGGAGGCCGACGCCCATGGCCTGGCTCATCGCCACCGCGTAGATGAGCTGGGCCAGCCACCTGGCGATCATCAGCTTCTCGACCAGCAGGCGCATGGCGAGCTTCTCGAGCACTCCGGGGACGAGCCACGCGATCGCGAGCGCGATGGCGACCTCGATCATCAGCTGGATGACCGAGAGGAAGATCATCAGCTTGGCGTACTCGACCTGGTTCGCCGTCTTGTCCAGCTCGTCGCCCATCCGCCGGACGTACCGCGACGCGATGCCCAGGAAGCCGTCCTCCGAGACGAAGTCCTCCATCGAATCGACGAAGGCCTGCTCGGACTGGCCCATCACCCCCTCGCGGATGCTGTTGACCCCGGTGATGAGCAGGGGGATGACGCGCTCGATGCCGTCGGCGGTGTCGCCGAACGCCTCCGCGATCGCGCGTACCTTGTCGGGGTTGGTGGCCGGGAACTCCTCGCCGGAGAGCCATTTGAGGAAGGCGGCGGCCTCGTCCGACATCTCGATGTCCACGGCCGTCACACCTCCTCGTCATTGAGGGAGGGGTCACACCGCCGCTGTGCGGTGTGACCCCGGGAAACCCACTCCGGGCCGACGCCGGCCCGTAACTCAGTGCCGAACGATACCGTCACCCGACGGCGTGGCGAGGTCCACGTTGGTCTCCTCCACGCGGGTCAGCAGCGAGCGCAGCGAGTCCACCTTCGTGCCGTCTCCCCGGGAGAGGCGGACGAGGCCGTCGATGATCGACGTGACCAGCTCGACCTGGGTCCTGAGCCCGTCGTGGATCTGCTTGTCCACCTCGGCCCGCACCCCACCGGGCGGGTTGTTCAGCTCGACCACGGAGGCGAAGTTCTTGTTCACCGCGAGCATCTCGCGGTGCGCCGGGGCGAGCTTTCCACCGCGCAGCAGGTCCGTGTCGGCGCCGACACTAACCACGGTTCACCCCCGCCTCCCCGCCGGCCGGTGACTTCGCGCCGCCGAACGACTCGTTGATCGACTGCATCGCCTCGTCGAACATCTGGTCGGCGGTCTTCGCGCCGCGCAGCAGACCGGCGAGCGGCAGCCCGGGCGGCAGGATCGACTCGAAGAGCTTCATCGCCTTCTCCCGGGCCTCCTCCCGCGCCGACTTCACCGAGTCCACCAGCAGACTGGCCAACTCCGCCGGCGCCATCGTGCGGTAGGCGTTCGTCGGGAACTTGACCTCGACCAGATCACCCCGGCCGTCCACGGTGACGCTGACAGCCCGGTTCTTGGCCGTCACCGTCGTCTGCGCCCCCGACATCTGCTGTTCGACACCGCTGATCGCGGCCTTCTTCTCCTCGAACTCGGCGTACGCCTGCTCGATCCGGTCGTAGAGCGGACTGGTCATCTCGTTCTCCTCTCAGTTGGCGCGACGGATCTGCTGGCCACTGCCCCGACCCGGGCCGTACGGGGACCCGGGGGCCTGTGGCGCGGCCGGCGACCAGGGGGTGCGCTGCCCGCCCGACGGCTCGGGAAGGTCGTCGCGGCCGATGACCGCCGGGGCCACGTCCGGGTCGGTGCCCCAGACCTCCTCCTCCTCGGCCAACCAGGTGGTGCGCTCGCGCTCCTTCTCCTGCTGGTTGCCCGCGCCCATGCCACCCATCGGCGGCATCATGGGCGGGTAACCGCCGGCCGGCCCGAACGCGCCGGGCGCGCCGTTCATGCCCGGTTGGTTGACGCCGGGGACCAGGTTGAGACCGTTCAGCCCGGCGCCGGCCGGTGCCGGACCCAACGAACCGACCATCATCCCGTTGGGGTTGTTGGAGCCCGACCCGGCGCCGCCGTTGCCGAGACCGGCGCCCCCGAAGTCGTCGAAGGCGTGCCCGCCCGAAGCCCCGCCGAAGAAGTCGTTACCCCCGAGGCCGCCGGTGCCCGAGCCGCCGAGGCCGGGGAAGTTCCCGCCGTCGCCCGAGCCGCCGAGGCCCGGGAAGTTCCCGCCCGCGCCGGGGCCGTCGGAGCCGCCGAGGCCGGGGAAGCTGCCGCCCGTACCGGGGCCGTCGGAGCCGCCGAGGCCGGGGAAGCTGCCGCCCGTACCGGGGCCGTCGGAGCCGCCGAGGCCGGGGAAGCTGCCGCCCGTACCGGGGCCGTCGGAGCCGCCGAGGCCGGGAACGGTGATCCCGGATCCGGAGCCCGAGCCGCCCGAGCCGCCGAGGCCGGGGAAATTCCCGCCGGCACCGGGACCACCGAGATCCGGCAGATCGTCGATGGAGGACGGCCCCTCCTCGAAGTCGCCACCGGTGGTGGGCCCGTTCTGCGACGGCGGCTTGTCGTCGTTGCCGCGCGGACCGTTCAGGCCGCCGAATCCGGGCAGGCCACCGAGACCGAGGTTGCCGCCGAAGCCGGCGCCGCCACCCGCACCCGATCCCGACCCGGTCAGGCCCTCCAG
>NZ_SMKG01000151.1 GCF_004348525.1 Micromonospora sp. 15K316
GACCGGGGTGGCGCGGTGGGCGTACGACGCCTCACCGGGCGTTGGCCCGAATGATCCACATCTTCGTCTTCGGCCCCCTTCCACATCGACGGGAAGGGGGCCTTTCGCACGGCGGTAAGGGCCCACCCAGCGGATCTTCGACGGCCGTCAGGTCACATGTCGGAGAATTTCGTCGGGTAGACTGTGCAGAGTTTTTGCGTACGTGGTTTGCTGTCCCCGCTGTTGAGAGATGGCGTGGGTTGAGAGAAGTCTCCTTCACCGGGGGCCGCCTCAGGCGCCGCTGCTCGAAAACGGCCAATCGGCCGCACGGCGTGCTCGGCCACCGGTTTTAGAAGGAGATACACATGGCGCAGGGAACCGTGAAGTGGTTCAACGCTGACAAGGGCTTCGGCTTCATCACCGTCGACGGCGGGGGTGCTGACGTGTTCGTCCACTTCTCGGCCATCCAGACCAGCGGCTACCGCACTCTGGAGGAGAACCAGCGGGTGGAGTTCGAGATCGCTCAGGGTCAGAAGGGCCCGCAGGCTGAGCAGGTCCGCCCCCTCTGAGCAGCGTTGACCGGCGACTGACCGGTCACCGGTCCGATCCGCTCGCGGATCAACAGTGAGACCCCGCGTCCCGCCCGGGACGTGGGGTCTTCCGTTTTCCCACCGCGCAACGGGCGGGCCCGGCCGGATGGGTGAAGGGCGCCGGGGTCAGGAGCGTCGGCGGCGGGTGCGGAGGCCGACCCAGATCCCGGCGACGCCGGCCAGCGCCACCACCGGGCCGACGACCACCCAGATCCGTTCGCCCGTCATCACGCTGCCCTCCACGTAGCCCAGTCCCTGGACCGTCCAGACAGCACCGATCACCACGGCCAGCAGGCCGAGGGTGAGCAGGAACCAGCCCCTCATCGGACACCCCCTTCCCGGTGTCGCGGCCCCGCCGGCCGCCGCTGGGGCTCGCCGGCGATCCGCCGACCGCCGGGTCCAGCATCCCCGGCCGGGACGGCCGCGGCGAGGACCCGGCGGCGGCGGGTCACCACCTGTCGTGGACCTGCGGGCGGATCAGCTCGTCGTAGACGTCCCGGACACCGCCCAGCTGCTCTGCCGAGAGCGGCGGCAGCGCGGCCGCCTCGACGTTGCGCCGGGCCTGCTCGGTGGTGCGGGCACCGGGGATGACCACGGTGACCCCGGGCTGGTCGATCACCCACCGGAGCGCGAACTGGGCCATGCTGCTCTCCGGCCCGACCAGCGGGGCGAGCCGGCGCACGGCCGACAGCCCCAGCTCGTAGTCGACACCGGAGAACGTCTCGCCGACGTCGAACGCCTCGCCGTGCCGGTTGTAGCTGCGGTGGTCGTCCGCGCCGAAGGTGGTGTGCTCGTCATAGCGGCCGGAGAGCAGGCCGCTGGCCAGCGGAACGCGGGCGATGATGCCGACCCCGGCGGCGGCCGCGGCGGGCAGTACCCGTTCCAGGGGCTTGTGCCGCAGCGCGTTGAGGATGATCTGGACGCTGGCCACGCCGGGCCGGGCGATCGCGGTGAGCGCCTGGTCGCAGGTCTCCACGCTGACCCCGTACGCGGCGATGGCGCCCTCGTCGACCAGCGTGTCCAGGGCGTCGAAGACCGCGTCGTCGGCGAAGACGGCGGTGGGTGGGCAGTGGAGCTGGACGAGGTCCAGAGTGTCCATCCCGAGGTTGGCGCGGGAGCGGTCGGTCCACTCGCGGAAGTGCGCCAGGGTGTACGCCTCGGCCCGCTGTTCGACCCGGCGCCCCATCTTGGTGGCCACGGTCAGCCCCGCGTCGGGGCGGGACCGCAGGAAGCGGCCGATGAGCTGCTCGCTGCGGCCGTCGCCGTAGACGTCCGCGGTGTCCAGGAAGGTGACACCGGTGTCGACCGCGGCGGCCAGGATCGCCGTCGCGTCGTCCTCGGTGACCGTGCCCCAGTCGGCGCCGAGCTGCCAGGCGCCGAGGCCGACGACGCCGACGGTCCGTCCGAGTCGGGGGAAGGTGCGCTGCTCCATGCCGTCGAGCCTAGTGAGCGGCTTGCCGGGGCGAGCACCGGCCCGTACGGTAAACAAGACGGACGTACGGTTTGGGAGGCGTCATGTGGGATCCGACGACGTATCTGCGCTACGGCGACGAGCGGTCCCGCCCGTTCCACGACCTGGTCGCCCGGATCCCGGCGCGGCAGCCTCGTACGGTGGTCGACCTCGGTTGCGGCCCCGGCCGGCTCACCGCCACCCTGGCCGAGCGTTGGCCCGGAAGCCGGGTGGTCGGCCTCGACTCGTCGCCGGAGATGATCGGGCGGGCAGTCGAGCTGGGCGCGCCCGTCGAGTTCGGCGTCGGTGACGTACGCGACTGGCGACCCGGGCCCGAGGCCGACGTGGTGGTGACCAACGCGGTGCTCCAGTGGGTGCCCGGGCACCAGGAGCTGCTCCGGCGCTGGGCGCGGCAGCTGCCGACCGGCGCCTGGCTGGCGGCGCAGGTGCCCGGCAACTTCGACGCTCCGTCGCACCGGGCGCTCCGCGCGGTGGCCGCCGGTCGGGCCTGGCGGGACGAGCTGCTGCCCCTGCTGCGGGAGGCCCCGGTCGACGACCCCGCCGACTACGCGGCGCTGCTGACCGGTGCGGGCTGCGCGGTGGACGCCTGGGAAACTACCTACGTGCACCTGCTCCCGGCCCCCGCCGACGCCGCGCATCCGGTGCTCTCCTGGATGGAGGGCACGGCGTTGCGGCCCGTCCGCGCCGCCCTCGCCGCGGGCCGGTGGGCCGACTTCCGCGCCGAGCTGCAGGTACGCCTCGCGGAGGCGTACCCGGTCCGTGACGGTCAGGTGTACTTCCCGTTCCGCCGCGTCTTCGTCGTCGCCCGCACCGGCGCCCGTGCCGAGGAGAACCTGTGACCGACCTGTCCACCTTCATCGCCGGAATGCCCAAGGTGGAGCTGCACGTGCACCACGTGGGCTCCGCCTCGCCCCGGATCGTCGCCGAGCTCGCCGCCCGGCACGAGGGACGCAGCCCGGTGCCGGCCGACCCGGCGAAGCTGGTCGACTACTTCGCGTTCCGCGACTTCGCCCACTTCATCGAGGTCTACCTCAGCGTCGTGGACCTGGTCCGTGACCCGGAGGACGTCTGGATCCTCACCCACGAGGTGGCCCGCGAACTGGCCCGCCAGCAGGTCCGGTACGCCGAGCTGACCATCACGCCGTATTCGCACGTGCGGCGGGGCATCCCCGCCCCGGCGTTCTGCGAGGCGATCGAGGACGCCCGCAAGCGCGCCGCGGCCGACTTCGGCATCGAGCTGCGCTGGTGCTTCGACATCCCGGGCGAGGCCGGCCTGGAGTCGGCCGAGGAGACGCTGCGCATCGCGCTGGAGGAGCGCCCGGACGGGCTGATCAGCTTCGGGTTGGGCGGGCCGGAGATCGGCGTCCCCCGGCCGCAGTTCAAGCCCTACTTCGACCAGGCCCGCGCGGCCGGGCTGCGCTCGGTGCCGCACGCCGGGGAGACCACCGGCCCGCAGACGATCTGGGACGCGCTGCGCGACCTCGGCGCGGAGCGGATCGGGCACGGCATCGCCGCCGCCCAGGACCCGGAGCTCATGGCCTACCTGGCCGAGCACCGCATCGCCCTGGAGGTCTGCCCGACCTCCAACGTGCGTACCCGGGCGGTGGCCGGTCTCGACGAGCACCCGCTGCCTCGGCTCGTCGAGGCGGGGCTGCTGGTCACGATCAACTCCGACGACCCGCCGATGTTCGGCACCACCCTCGACGACGAGTACGCCGTGGCGGCCCGGCTGCTGGGCGTCGGGGCGGAGGGGGTCGCCGCGCTGGCCCGGGACGCGGTGACCGCCTCGTTCCTGGAGCCGGCCGACAAGCGACGCATCACCGACGAGATCGACGCGTACCTGGCGACCGCCGGACGCTGACCCGGTCTCGAGGGCGTTCCCTCGGGCGGCGGCTTGCGGGCGGGCGCCCTCTGGGCGGCGGCTTGCCGGTGGCGGCTCTCGGGCGGTGGCACTCGGGCAACGGCCTTCGCGCGGCGGCCTTCGGGCGGCGGGACGAAGGGCGCGCGGCGGGAGCAGGTGTGGGGGGACCATTTCTCCCGCCGCGCGCACGGCTCCACCGGAGGAGTGGGTGCGCGGCTGCGCCCCCCGGTGGAACTGATGGGTTCGTAAGAAGATCCTGTCAGGCGCCGGCCGGGTCGGGGGTGTCGTTAAGTCGGATCTAAGGAAGACTTGCGCCGCCCCACAGCCGGCCCGTCCCGTGTTGCTGCGCGCGGCCGTGCACTGCCGCGGACCCGAGTGGTGGCGGCCGAGTACGAGGCGACGCCCACCGCGTGACGCCGGGCGGGCGGAGATGACACCGGGCAGGGAAGCGGGCTCGGGCACGGATGTTCTTGTGCGGCTGCTTTGGAGCTGAGTCGTTGACGCCATCGCGCCGCTCTGCCGCCCGGTCAGTGTGCCGGCCCGGCGGTCTGTCAGTCCGTCGCTCTGCCGCTCGGTCGCCCGGCCAGTCTGTCGGTCGCTCGCTCGGTCGGTCGGTCGCTCGGCCGCTCTGCCGATGGCGCGCCGCGCGTGCGGCCTCGACCAGCACGGCGAGCCGCCGGTGTGGTGGGTGGGGTAGGAGGGGATGACAGGTCCGGCGGTGAGCGGCGCTCCGGCTCGTACTGAATCGTCTACGTCATCAGCTCCGAAGCGTCGCCGTGGACCATGCCCGGCACCTCCCTTTGCTCTGCACCCTCATACGCGCTGGTCACTGTCAGCGACTAATGCGCTCGCTGCCCGTCGGATTGTCCTTCACGAAGCCGGGCCAGTCCGGGCCGAGTCGAGCCAGGCCGGGGCCGGGCCGGGGTGCGGTCGACTCAGCGGTCCGTCGGGCGTCGGCGGGGCCAGCGGCGGCGTGCCGAGCTCTTCTGATCGCGGGAATCGCGCGCCATCCGCCCGACGAGCCCGAACCGGTTGACCTGCCGAGGCGTCGCCTCCGGGTCGGCGAGCAGCATCACCACGCTCGCTCCGCCCAGCTGCGCCCGGTCGATGCTCACCGAGCCGTTCGCCTGCATCGCCACCCGCTTGGCGATGTCCAGCCCGAGCCCGGTGGAGCCCCGGTCGCTCGCGCCCCGGCGCAACGCCCGGTCCGGGTCGGCGATGCCCGGGCCGGCGTCGTCGATGCGGATCGCGACGTACCCGTCCCGGCGGGAGACGGCCACCTCGAACGCGGTCCCCTGCGGGGTGTAGCGGAACACGTTCCCGACCACCGCGTCGAGCGCGGCGGCCAGCTCCGCCCGTGGCACCGGCGCCGGTATGCGCAACTGCGCCCCGCTCACCCGGTGCGGCCGGTTCTGGTCGCCGGCGAGCGCCGACCAGAACACCATCCGGTCCCGAACCACCTCGCTGACGTCGCACATCGCCGGCCCGCTGTCGTGGGTGACCGCCTTGCGCGTGGTCTTGATCAGTACGTCGATCTCGCCCTCGAGCGTGACGATCGCCTGACGGATCCGCCGGATCCCGCGCCGGTGGTCCAGCTCGGCCTGGCTGAACGTGCCGACGCTGGTGTCGTCCGACTCCAGCGCCTCCGCGTCGAGCCGGAGCACGGTCAGCGGCGTACGCAGCCGATGCGACAGGTCGGCGACGAGTTCCCGCTCGTCGGTGCGGGCCGCGTCGAGCCGTTCGGCCATCTGGTTGAACGCGTGCCCGGCCTCGGCCAGCTCGCGCGGTCCGGTCGGCTCCACCCGGGCCGCCAGGTCGCCGTCGCCGATCGCGAGCGCACCGTCGATGAGACCCCGGGTGGCGAACACGGTGCGCGTGGCGACCCGGTCGACCACCACGACCGCCGAACCGACCAGGGCCGCGGCGACCGCGCCGAGCAGCAGCCACCGCAGGCCGGCACCCCGATCCAGGGCCGAGTCGGGCACGAAGACCTCGACCACCGCGACCCGGTCGCCCAGCACCACCGGGTCGAGCCGGGCGGCGCCGCCTGCCACGTCCACCACCATCGAGCGACGCTCCGCGCGGGCCCGATCGAGGTCGGTGGCGTCGGCCCGGCCCTGGCCGGTGTCCCCGTCGAGGCCGTGCACCACGGGACGGGTGGTGGCGTCGCCCCCGCTGGCCGTCACCGCCCGCTCGACCGCCGCGGGTTCCGTGCTGACCGCCAACGCCCCCGTGACCAGGGCGCTGCGTCGCGCCGCGTCGGCGATCGCCTCCGCCCGGACCCGGTCGCCGAGGCTCACCGCGAGGGGCAGCAGGAACGCGAGCGCCACCAGAGCGCAGACGCCACCCGTCAGCAGCGTCAGCGAGGCCCTCAGTCCGGCGCCACCAACCGGAAGCCGACCCCCCGCACGGTGCGCAGGTAGCGCGGCTTCGCCGCGGACTCGCCCATTTTGCGGCGCAGCCAGTACAGGTGAACGTCGATGGTCTGATCCTCGCCGACCGACGGCTGCCGCCATACCTCCTCCAAGAGCTCCCGCCGGGACACTACCCGGCCAGGACGTGCGGCGAGATACGCCAGCAGGTCGAATTCCTTGCGGGTCAGCGCCAGCGCTTCCCCGTCGAGATGGGCGCTGCGCTCGCCGACGTCCATCCGCAGCCCGCCCACCACGTGCACGGCCGGCTGGACGGTGCGGCTGGCCCGGCCGACCCGGCGCAGCACCGTGGTGATCCGGGCGTCGAGGTGCGCCCCGGTGAACGGTTTGACCATGTAGTCGTCGGCGCCGGCGCGCAGCAGCCGCACCACGGACTGCTCGTCGTCGCGGGCGGTGGCGATGATGATCGGCACGTCGGTGATGCCGCGCAGCATGCGCAGCGCGTCCGAGCCGTCCAGGTCGGGCAGGCCGAGGTCGAGGACCACCAGGTCGGGAGTCTCCGCGGCGACCCGGCGCAGCGCGTCCAGCGCCGTGCCGACGGCGTGCACCGCGTGCCCCCGATCGGCGAGGGAGCGGAGCATCGCACCGCGTACGACGTGATCGTCTTCGACCAGGAGGACGGTGGCCACGCACAGACGGTACTTGACGTGGCAAGTTGATCGCGTTGCGCCGCACCTGGGAACCGGGCAAGCTGGCACAACGATGTCCTTCACGCTCTTCGCCGACGCCCGCGTGGCGCTCGCCCGGGACAGCCTCGCCGGCCTCTCGGTCGGCGACGCGCTCGGCTCGCAGTTCTTCGTGCCCGGCCGGCGGCCGGAAGACCTGATCGCCGGGCATCTCCCGCCCGCGCCCTGGGAGTGGACCGACGACACCGAGATGGCCTGCTCGGTGCTGGCGGAGCTGGTCGAGTCGGGCCGGATCGACCGGGACCGGCTGGCACTCGCCTTCGCCGAGCGTGCCGAGCCGTACCGGGGGTACGGGCCCGGGGCGGTGACCATCCTGCGGTTGATTCGCACCGGCACGCCGTGGCCGGTCGCCGCCGCGTCGGCGTTCGGCGGGCAGGGCTCCTGCGGCAACGGGGCGGCGATGCGGGTGGCGCCGGTGGGGGCGTACTTCGCGGACTCGACGGCCCGCGCGGCGGCCCAGGCCCGCGCCTCGGCCGAGGTGACCCACGCGCACCCCGAGGGGCTCGCCGGGGCGGTCGCGGTGGCCGTCGCCGCCGCGCTCGCCGCGCGCGGCCGGCTGGACGGGGACCCGCCCGATCCCCACCGGCTCCTCGCCGGGGTGGCGAGCGCACTGGACCCGGCGACCGAGGTGCACCGCCGGGTACGCCGCGCCGCCGACCTGCTCGGCCATCCGCTGCCGCAGGTCGTCGGAGTGCTCGGCAACGGCGCTCAGGTCACCGCCCAGGACACCGTGGCGTTCACCCTCTGGGTGGCCGCCACGCACCTGGCCGACTACCCGGCCGCGATCCGGGCGTGCGTGCGGGCGGGCGGGGACGTGGACACCACGGCCGCGATCGTGGGCGGGATCGTGGCCGCGTACGCCGGGGTGGGCACGCCGGGTGGCGTGCCGGCCGAGTGGCTGGCCGCCCGCGAACCTCTCCCCGACTGGCTCCCCTGACCCGGGGTCGCCGGTCCTGTCGTGCGTCAGTCCGACGTCACCGGACCCGACTGGGCCAACGTGAGCGCGGGCCCGGCGGCCCGGCCGCCGTCGGAGGAACGGCGGCGCCAGCGGCTCGCGAGCCAGCCGATCGCCGCACCGCCGCCGAGCCCCGCGAGCAGGCCCGCGGCCAGCAGCGCGTCGGCGTTCCCGCCGGTGCCGCCGCCCGCCGCCCCGGCAGCGCCTTCGACTCCGCCGAACCCGGCCCCGCCCGCGCCGCTGGACCCGTTCGCGCCGGTGCCTCCCCGTGCCGCGCCGGTGTCCGCCGAGGCGCCGCCGTGCGCCGCGTGCCCGGCCGCCCCGCCCGCGACCCCCGGCGCGGCCGGGAGCAGGGTGAGTCGGGGAGCCGGGTGCGCGCCGGACGGGCCGGTCCAGCGCACCACGGTGCCGTCGGCGTACGTCTGGACGACCGGGAAGGTGAGCCGGTCGGTGCGGGGCAGCGGGCCCATGGAGAGCGACAGCCGGGCCGGACCGGGTGTGGCGCCCTCGACCCGGATCCAGGTCACCGAGGTGGTGACAGTGCTCACCCCGGTCGAGTGCATGCCGGACACCGGTTCGTCGAGCGTGCGGGACGCCAGCCGGGGCGCCCAACCGGTCACCGACATCGGGTACACCTCGGCGATCGGCGTCTCCGCCGGCAGTTGGATCTCGATCTTCTCGGTGTGGCTGCCGGGGCGCTCCTCGGGCACCACGAACTCCAGCCGTACGGCGTCACCCTGCCGGGCCTGGGTCGGCGTGGTCGTCACGTCCGCCGCGTACGCGGCGGTGGGCCAGCTCAGCACCGCGCCCGTGACCAGCGCGGCCGTCGTTGCCGCGCGACGCCGGTCAGCTCGGGTCATCGCCATCTCGGGTCCCCATCCCTGTCGACTCGGCCGGCAGCGGATTCCGGCCGCATCCGGTAGTTCGGCTCCCGCCCCCGAAAGGTTCAACGCGGCGCGGGGTGTCGACGGGGACCAACCCTCCGGCCGAGGCGTCGGCGGTCGGGGCGCGAGGGGGGACCGATAGCATCGGCGGGGGCCGTACCGGCCCTTTCCATGCCGTCTGCTGCGAGGAGTCACCGTGTCCGCACCCCGTACCCCCGCCGTGGCCGACCCCGTCGTCGTCGCCGCCGGGACGACGGCGGCCGACGCGGTGGCCGCGGCCGAGTTGCCCATGAGCGGCCCGAAGGCGATCGTGGTGGTCCGCGATCCGGAGGGTCTGCTGCACGATCTGGACTGGCGACCGGCGACCGACGTCGAGGTCGAGCCGGTCAGCCTCGACTCGCCGGACGGGCTGAACGTGCTGCGCCACTCGACCGCGCACGTGCTCGCGCAGGCCGTACAGGACGTCTTCCCGGAGGCGAAGCTCGGCATCGGCCCGCCGATCGAGAACGGCTTCTACTACGACTTCGCCGTCGACAAGCCGTTCCAGCCGGACGACCTGTCGAAGCTCGAGAAGCGGATGCAGGAGATCATCAAGTCCGGGCAGCGGTTCCGGCGGCGCCGGTTCGCCAGCCTGGACGAGGCGCGGGCGGAGCTGGCGTCCGAGCCGTTCAAGCTCGAGCTGATCGACGTCAAGGGGGAGGGGCTGGACTCCTCCGAGGTGATGGAGGTCGGCGGGGGTGAGCTGACGATCTACGACAACCTCGCCGCGAACGAGGAGAAGGTCTGCTGGTCGGACCTGTGCCGTGGTCCCCACCTGCCGAACACCCGGCTCATCGGGGCGTTCAAGCTGATGCGGTCGGCGGCGGCCTACTGGCGGGGATCCGAGAAGAACCCGCAGTTGCAGCGGGTCTACGGCACCGCGTGGCCGACCCGGGACGAGCTGAAGGCGTACCTGAAGCTGCTGGAGGAGGCGGCCCGGCGCGACCACCGCAAGCTCGGCGCGGACCTCGACCTGTTCAGCTTCCCGGACGAGATCGGCTCGGGTCTGGCCGTCTTCCACCCCAAGGGCGGCATCATCCGCCGGGAGATGGAGAACTACTCACGCCGGCGGCACGAGGCCGCGGGGTACGAGTTCGTGAACACCCCGCACATCACCAAGGCCCACCTCTTCGAGACCTCCGGTCACCTGCCGTACTACGCGGACACGATGTTCCCGCCCATGCAGTTGGAGGGCGCGGACTACTACCTCAAGGCGATGAACTGCCCGATGCACAACCTGATCTTCAGGGCGCGCGGGCGGTCCTACCGGGAACTGCCGCTGCGGCTCTTCGAGTTCGGCACGGTCTACCGGTACGAGAAGTCGGGCGTGGTGCACGGCCTGACCCGGGTACGCGGGCTCACCCAGGACGACTCGCACATCTACTGCACCCGGGAGCAGATGCCCGGGGAGTTGAGCACGCTGCTCACCTTCGTGCTCGACCTGCTGCGTGACTACGGCCTCGACGACTTCTACCTGGAGCTCTCCACCCGCGACGACTCGCCGAAGTTCATCGGCAGCGACGAGGACTGGGCCGAGGCCACCGAGGCGCTGCGTACCGCCGCCGAGCAGTCCGGTCTCGATCTGGTGCCTGACCCGGGCGGCGCGGCCTTCTACGGTCCGAAGATCTCCGTGCAGGCGAAGGACGCCATCGGCCGGACCTGGCAGATGTCGACCATCCAGGTCGACTTCAACCAGCCGGAGCGGTTCGGTCTGGAGTTCCAGGCCGCCGACGGCACCCGGCAGCGTCCGGTGATGATCCACCGAGCGCTCTTCGGCTCGATCGAGCGGTTCTTCGGGGTGCTCACCGAGCACTACGCGGGCGCGTTCCCGGCCTGGCTGGCGCCGGTGCAGGTGGTCGGCATCCCGATCCGCGAGGACCACACCGACTACCTGCACGGCTTCGTGGCCGCGCTGCGTGCCGAGGGGATCCGCGCCCAGGTCGACGCGGGTGACGACCGGATGCAGAAGAAGATCCGTACCGCGCAGCAGCAGAAGATCCCGTTCATGGTGATCGCCGGTGACGACGACGTGGCCGCCGGTACCGTGTCGTTCCGTTACCGGGACGGGTCGCAGCGCAACGGCGTGCCGATCTCGGAGGCGGTGGCGCACGTGCTGGACGTGGTCGGCTCCCGTACCAACATCGGGCCCTCCGCCGAGATGTAGCGCCGAGCCGTCGAAGGGGTCCCCGCCTGCGTGGCGGGGACCCCTTCGTGCGCCTACCCGGTCACGTGCGCCGGGGGCCGGCGGCGGTGCTCAGATGCCGCAGTTCGGTGCGGACCAGGTGCGGCTGGCCTTGTGCGCGACGTGGGTGTGGTCGTTGTGGTCGGGGTAGCCGGGGCCGAGGATCTCGTTGAAGCCGTGGTTGCGGGCCTGCTGGGCGAGTCGGCAGAGCGAGTGCGGCCCGGCCCCCAGGTCCACGGCGTCGCCGTAGAGGTGCCGGCTGGTCGCCGATCCGCCGACGGCGTTGTTGCAGGCGTGGCTGCGGAACGCGCTGGTCACGATGATCTGCTGGTCGCCGAGGGCGTGCCGCATGGCCTGGAGCTTCCACATGGAGACCCGTGCGTTGAACCGGGCGGTGCTGGCCGAGACGGCCCCGCCGGACCAGTCGCTGTTGCAGTCGTTGAACTCGGCGTAGCTGAAGTTGACCGGGGTGCAGTCGTCGTCCTGCAGCGCGTAGATCCGGTTGAACGTCTGCGGTCCGGCGATCCCGTCGGCGGAGAGCCCGTACGCCTGCTGGAAGCGGCTCACCGCGGCGCGGGTGGCCGGCCCGTACGCCCCGTCGATGCTGAGCACGGCGCCGTAGCCCGGGTAGCCGGCGACGCGGATCTGCAACTGCCGGACGTCTTCGCCGGACATCCCCTCGGAGAGGGTGCGTCCCCAGGTGTAGCAGCCGTCGGCGTGCGCGGCGCCCGCGGTGAGCGTGATGCCGGCGACCGTGCTGACGACTGTCAACGTGATGGCCGCGAGAAGTGTGCCGATTCGTCGGATCACAGGGGGTCCTCCATCGCTACATGTAAGAACATGAATGAATGGAAGTTTCAGATCTAGGCTTCGTCTCGTCAACAACTTCCATTTGACGCCTTCCTGAACAGCGGACATTCCGCACACGGCCCGCGCGTGGGGTGCAGCCACCGACGGAGCCTGCAGAGTCCGTAGGATCGCCTCTGTGACTGGGGCGGAACGGCACACGGACAGCGACGGAATGGCCGACGGGCTGGAGCGGCTCTGGACGCCGCACCGGATGACCTACATCTCGGGCGACGACCGCCCCGCCGAGGGCTACGAGAAGCCCAGCGGCTGCCCGTTCTGCCGGGCCCCCCAGGCACCGCCGGAGGAGAGCCTCGTCGTGGCACGGGGCGAGCGCGTGTACGCGGTGCTCAACCTCTACCCGTACAACCCGGGCCACCTGCTGGTCTGCCCGTACCGGCACGTGGCCGACTACACCGAGCTGGACGACACGGAGACCGTCGAGCTGGCCGCGTTCACCCAGACCGCGATGCGGGTGATCCGCAAGGTCAGCAACGCGCACGGGTTCAACCTGGGCATGAACCAGGGCGGGGTGGCCGGCGCCGGCATCGCCGCCCACCTGCACCAGCACGTGGTGCCGCGCTGGGGCGGCGACGCGAACTTCATGCCGGTGATCGGGCGGACCAAGGTCCTCCCGCAGCTGCTCGGCGACACCCGGGAGCTGCTCGCCCGCGCCTGGCCGTCCTGACCGCGCCCCCGCGTTCCGTGCCCCGGCGGGCGCGGACGCCGGGCCGGCCGGCAGCGTGGGTCAGCTGCCCCGCAGCGCCGTGACGAGCTCGGGCCAGCCCTCCACCCGCCGCACGGCGGGCAGGTGGGCGGCGTGCGCGGCCACCTCGGCGGGGCGGGGGCGGAACAGGAAGCGGTGCGGCACCGAGTCGAGGTAACTCAGCACCTCCAGCTTGTCGTCGACGAAGTGGGTCAGCCCGAGCCGCCGGGCGATGGGGGCCTTCGCCGGTCGGGTACGGCAGAAGTGCACCCGCGGCACGGGGATCCCGGTGCGCGCGTGGAAGTCGTGGTGCGCCAGCCACTCCAGGGTCCGCCGCTCGGTCTGCTCGCCGCACTTGCTCACCAGGTGCACCTCGTCGAAGCCGTCGGCGAGCGCCGCCAGGCCGTCGATCGCCCCCACGACCTGCGGGGTACGCAGATAGTGCTCACCGAAGAACGAGGTGTCCGCGTCCTCGTCGGCCGGTTGGATGATCACACCGCCGATGTCCACGCCGAGCCGTCGCATGTGCGCGATCATGCCGCACGGGCGGCCGGGTAAGACAGCCCGTTTCTCGGGGCCGCCCGCGTCGTCGCCTCCGCAGCCTCTGCCGGACCCCGGTGAATCCTTCGGCGGCAACCACGACCGCCGCCGTATCGCCCCTTCTTGTGTTCGAGGGCGCTGGAGGTGACACGATCTGCCGGTGGCAGTCACGACGCGAACCTTGGGGCGCAGCGGCATCGCGGTCAGCGCGCTGGGGATGGGTTGCTGGGCGATCAGCGGCCCGTGGGCGGAGGGCGCCCAGCCGCTCGGCTGGGGCGCCGTCGACGACGACGAGTCGGTCCGGGCGGTCCGTCGCGCCCTCGACCTGGGCGTCACGCTCTTCGACACCGCCGACACGTACGGCGCGGGGCACGGCGAGCGGGTCCTCGGCCGCGCGCTGGCCGGTCGCCGCGACGAGGCGGTGATCGCCACCAAGTGGGGCTACACCTTCGACGAGGCGACCCGGCAGGCCACGGGGGAGGACGCCTCGCCGGGCTACCTGCGCCGGGCGGTCACCGACTCGCTGCGCCGGCTGGGCACCGACCGGATCGACCTGTACCAGCTGCACCTCGCCGACCTCTCGGTGCCGCGCGCCGAGGCGCTGATCGGCACGCTGGAGGAGTTGGTCGCCGAGGGGCTGATCCGGGCGTACGGCTGGAGCACCGACCGGCCCGACCGGGCCCAGTCGTTCGGCCACTCCGCTGCCGGCGCGACGGCCGTGCAGCACTCCCTGTCGGTGCTGCGGGACGCGCCCGAGCTGCTGACCGTCTGCGACAAGTACGACCTGGCCAGCATCAACCGCGGGCCGCTGGGGATGGGGCTGCTGACCGGCAAGTACACGGCCACCTCCACGCTGCCCCGCGACGACGTACGCGGACTCGCCCCGGGCTGGCTGGAGTGGTTCCGTGGCGGGCGGCCGGCGCCGGAGTGGCTGCGCCGGGTGGCGGCGGTACGGGACGCGCTGACCGCCGACGGGCGCACCCTGGCGCAGGGCGCGCTCGGCTGGATCTGGGCCCGCAGCGGCCGGACCATCCCGATCCCCGGCTGCCGCACCGTCGCCCAGGTGGAGGAGAACGCTGCCGCGCTGCGCCACGGGCCGCTCGCGCCGGACCAGTTCGCCGAGGTGGAGCGCCAGCTCGCCGCCCTGCGCAGCGCGGCCCTCCGGCACGCCGACCACCCC
>NZ_SMKG01000152.1 GCF_004348525.1 Micromonospora sp. 15K316
CACCCCGGCGGCGACCCGGACCACCGCCCCCTCGCGGCGCAACGCCGAGCGCAGCAGCGCACCGAGCAGCGGCGGCGGCACCACGAGCGCCCCGAGCGGCAGCGTCAGCGCCCAGGCCCGTGAGGTGGTCGACCTGGTCAACGCCGAGCGCGCCAAGGCCGGCTGCAAGGCGCTGAGCATCGACGACAAGTTGATGACCGCGGCCCAGCGGCACAGCCAGGACCAGGCCGACCACCAGAACATGTCGCACACCGGCAGCGACGGCAGCGACCCCGGCGACCGGATCGACCGGGTCGGCTACCAGTGGCGCACCTACGGCGAGAACGTGGCCTGGAACCAGAAGAGCCCGGCCGCCGTGATGGACGCCTGGATGAACAGCCCCGGGCACAAAGCCAACATCCTGAACTGCGCGTTCACCGAGATCGGCGTCGGGGTCGCGAGCAGCAACGGACCGTACTGGACGCAGGTCTTCGCCGCGCCGCGCTGACCGTCCGGCTCGTCGGCACGACGCCCCACCCGCCCGCGGGTGGGGCGTCGTCGCGTGGACCGGCGAGTCGTACTCGGGTCCGCGCTCGTTGCACCCGGTGAGGTACGCCGGCGTGAGGCGGCGTACCGGTGCGGGCGGCGAGGGGGTCGCCCGGGACCCGGGAGCTGCCGATGCGGATCCGGCTGCGACGAGGCGCCGTCCGACTGCGCCGAGCGCTGTCCGTCGGTGCCACGCTGATCCTGCTGCTCCCGGTCTGCGCCTGCCGGGCCGAGCTGACCCCGCCCGGGGCGCCGACCCCGTGGCCGGCCGCGTCGGCGCGCCACTGGCAGTGGCAGTGGCAGCTCAGCGGCCCGCTCGACCCGGAGGTGGACGCCGACGTCTTCCTGCTCGACGCGGTACGCACCACCTCCGCCGAGACCGCCGAGCTGCGCGCGCGGGACCGGCGCCTGGTCTGCCAGGTGCACGTCGGGTCGGTACGGTCCGACGACCCGGACGCCGGCCGCTTCCCGGAGAACGTCCAGGGCGCGGCCGGCCACCGGCCGCAGAGCCGCTGGCTGGACGTACGGCAGTGGGAGCTGCTCGAACCGGCCCTGGCCGACCGGTTCCGGCTCTGCCGTGGCAAAGGCTTCGGCGCGGTGGCGCTGGCCGACGCGGACGCCTACCTGCACCGCTCGGGTTTCCCCCTCGGCTTCGACGAGCAGCTGCACTTCAACCGCCGGCTGGCGGGGCTCGCCCGCGACCTGGACCTCTCCCCCGGGCTGATGAACGACGTGCCCCAGCTCGCCGCACTCGCCCCGGACTTCGACTTCGCGGTCAACGAGGAGTGCGTACGGCTGGGCCAGTGCGAGAAGCTGCTCCCGTTCGTCGACGCCGGCAAGCCGGTCTTCCACGTCGAGTACACCGGCTCGACCGAGGAGTTCTGCGTCACCACGGTCGGCTACGGCTTCGCCTCGATACGCAAGCAGCCCGCCCTCGACGCCTGGCGCGACCCCTGCGTCACCCGCGGCTACCCCGACGGCTGACGCCGCCCCGCCCGTCAGCCGCGCAGCGACGCCCGAGGCCGCGGCTGGCAGCGCGGGCAGCTGTACGACGACCGGTTCATGAACGGTTCACGGCGGATGGGCGACCCGCAGCGGGGGCACGGCTCGCCCTCCCGCCCGTAGGCGTTGAGCGCCCGCTCGAAGTAGCCGCTCTCGCCGTTCACGTTGACGTAGAGGGTGTCGAAGCTGGTGCCGCCGGACTTGATCGCCTCGCCGAGCACGTCCCGGACGTGCCCGAGCAGCCGCTGGGCGGCCGGGCCGGTCAGCGTCTCGGTGGGCCGCGCGCCGTGCAGCCGGGCGCGCCAGAGCGCCTCGTCGGCGTAGATGTTGCCGACACCGGAGATCAGCGTCTGATCGAGCAGCGCGCGCTTGACCTCGGTACGCCGCCGGCGCAACGCGGCCACGAACGCCGCGTCGGAGAAGAGCGGGTCGATCGGGTCGCGGGCGATGTGCGCGATCTCGGACGGCAGTTCCGCCCCACCCTCGCTCACCGCGAGCCCGCCGAACGTGCGCTGGTCCACGAAGCGCAGCTCCGGGCCACCGTCGGCGAACCGGAACCGGACCCGCAGATGCGTCTCGTCGGGCGCTTCGGCGGGCTGCATCAGCAGCTGACCGGACATGCCGAGGTGCCCCACCACCGCGTCGCCGCTGTCCAGCGGCAGCCAGAGGTACTTGCCCCGGCGGCGTACGTCCAGCACCGTCCGCCCCGCCAGTACGTCGGCGAAGTGCACCCCGCCGGGGACGTGCCGGCGCACCGCGCGCGGGTGGCGTACCTCGACGGAGCTGATCCGGCGCCCGGTCACCCACTGGGCGAGCCCCTGCCGGATGGTCTCGACCTCGGGCAGCTCAGGCACGGGGCGAGTCCGCCCCGGCGTCGCCACCCGACCGGTCGGCCCCGACGCTCTCCGGGGCGACCCGGTCGCCGTCGCCGTCGCCGCCGCCGCCGTCGCTCTGTCCGGTCCGCTCCGCCTGCTCGGTGAGGGTCCGCCAGGCCGCCTCCGCGGCCCGCTGCTCGGCCTCCTTCTTGCTCCGTCCCTCGGCGCCGCCGTACCGGTTGGCCGCGACCACCACCCAGGCGGTGAACGTCTTCAGGTGGTCCGGCCCGGTCCCCTCGATCCGGTACTCGGGCACACCCAGCCCGAGCGCCGCCGTGAGCTCCTGCAGGCTGGTCTTCCAGTCGAGCGCGGCGCCGCGTCCGGCCGACTCGGCCATGAGCGGGTCGAAGAGCTTGTGGATGACGGTGGCGGCGGTGTCCAGGCCGTACTGGAGGTAGATCGCGCCGAGCAACGCCTCCAGCGTGTCGGCGAGGATGCTCGCCTTGTCCCGGCCGCCGGTGGTCTCCTCGCCCTTGCCGAGCAGCAGGTAGGCCCCCAGCCCCTCCGGACCGAGGCCCCGGGCCACGTCGGCCAGGGCGCGCATGTTGACCACGCTCGCCCGGAGCTTGGCCAGCTGTCCCTCGGGCAGGTCGGGGTGGTTGTGGAAGAGCGCCGTGGTGATCACCACGCCGAGGACCGAGTCGCCGAGGAACTCCAGCCGCTCGTTCGTGGGCAGGCCGCCGTTCTCGTACGCGTACGAGCGGTGGGTCAGGGCGCGCTCCAGCAGCTCCGGGTCCAACGAGATGCCGAACGCGGCCTCGAGGTGACCGACGGGCGCCCGCCGCCGCTTGTCGTTGCTCATGGTGTGGTTACCTCGGTGTCGTTGATGTGATCGTGGCCCGTGAGGGCGTGCCCGGCGAGCAACGCGGCCACCTGGTCGGCGGCGCGTCGGCGCCACAGATGGGCGGCGAACGCGATGCCGGAGGCGACGTCCTCGGCGGTGGCGGCGCCATGGCAGACCACCACCGTGCCGGCGACGCCGAGCAGGGCGGCGGCCCGGGGAGCGCCACCGCCGGCCGGGGGACCGCCGGCCATCGCATACGCGCCCTCGACCGCCTTGAGCAGCACGTTACCGGTGAACCCGTCGGTGACCACGACGTCGGCGCGCGCGCCGGACGAGACGTCGTACCCCTCGACGAGGCCGACGTAGCGGGCGCCGCAGGGCAGCGGCTCGGCGGCGAGCACGGGATCGGCGACACGCCGGACGCGATCGCCCTTGCCCGCCTCGGTGCCGACGGAGAGGAGTCCGACCCGGGGCGCGTCGACCGCGTGCGCCACGGCGGCGTACGCGGCACCGAGCACGGCGTGCCGGGCGAGGACGCCCGCGCGGGGTTCCAGGGAGCCGCCCACGTCGAGCAGCACGACGGGACCGGTGACCGCCGGCAGGGTCGCCACGAGGGCCGGATGACGGATCGCCGGCCAGCGGCCGAGACCGAGCGCGGCGGCGGTGACGGTGGCACCGGTCGAGCCGGCGGAGACCAGGGCGTCGGCGGTCCCGTCGCGTACCGCGGCGACGGCGTCGCGCACGGTGCTCGCCGCGCGGGCGGCGCTCGGATGGTCGGTCATACGGACCGCGGCCCGGACCGGGCGCACCGCGATCCGGGCCCGGTTCACCGGGTCCAGGGCGGCGAGGACCGCGTCGGCGGCCTCGGAGGGACCGACGAGCAGCAGGTGCAGGTCCGGATCGGCGCGTACTGCCCGCAGAGCGCCGTCAACCACGACGTCGGGAGCGTCGTCCCCGCCGAGGAGGTCAACGGCGATCCGCACGGTGCCCGGCTCCGTCGGGACGTCGGCCGGAACGGACCGACCGGCGTCGGAGGGAGCCGGGGCACCGGGCGTTTGCCAGGGTGCGCGCGCCGCCCGACCAGGGGTCGGGGGCGTCACTCGGCGTCCAGGTCAGACCTCGAGGACCTGACGGCCGTTGTACGTGCCGCAGACGGAGCAGGCGGCGTGCGGCAGCTTCGGGGACTTGCACTGCGGGCACGCCACGGTCGCGACCGCCGCGGTCTTCCACTGCGCCCGGCGGGACCGGGTGTTGCTGCGCGACATCTTGCGCTTGGGGACGGCCACGGTTCTTACTCCTCTTTACGGGTCAGTTGCGACAGGCTCGCCCATCGCGGGTCGATCTGCTGGTGGCTGTGGTCGGCCGGCAGATCGTCCCACTGCACCCCGCACTCGGGGCACAGGCCTGGGCAGTCCTCCCGGCAGAGCGGGTTGGTCGGCAGTGTGAGCACCACCGCGTCCCGCAACGCCGGTTCCAGGTCGATCAGATCGCCCTGCATCCGGCCCACCTCGTCCTCGTCGGTCGTGGTGTCCGTGGTGCTGTTCTCGTACGCGTACAGCTCCTGGATCCGCACGACCACCGAGTCGTTGATCTCGCGCAGGCAGCGGCTGCACTCGCCCCGGAGGGGACCGCTGACGGTCCCCGAGACGAGCACGCCCTCGGACACCGACTCCAACCTCAGGTCGAGGTCGAGGTCCGCGCCCGCCGGCACGCCGATCAGCTCCACGCCGAGGTCCTCCGGTGCCGGCACCACCCGCTTGACCGTACGCAACGCGCCAGGCCGACGCGGCAGGTCCCTCGTGTCGAGGACCAGCGGCGACCTGGGGTCGAGTGTGCTTGGCGTGTGTTTAGGCATAGTCAGACTCCGGCCGTACGAGGGCCGACAAACGAGGTTACCTGGGCGACCGCCGGACCGTCGAACCGGGGGCGACGCCCACCTCACCCACCGGCTGGCTGTGGTGCCGCTCAGAAGGGTAGCGGCCGCTCCGCCTCGTCACCCGCGAAGGTGCCGATCTCACGCAGCGCGTGCATCTTGTCCCGGCCGCGCTCGATGGAGGCGAGCGCCCGGGTGAGGAACTGCTCGAAGTTGGCGAGGGCGGTGTCGACGTAGTCGTCGACCTCCTCGCGCAGCCGCTGGGCCTCGGCCCGCGCCTCCGCGATGATCCGTGCGCCCTCGTGCTCGGCGGAGACCGTGATCTCGTTCACCGAGACCAGACGAGCGTGTTCCGCCTCACCCTCGCTGATGATCCGGTCGGCCTCGCGCTTGCCGGCCTCCATGATCTTGTCGCGCTCGTCCAGGAGCGCGGCGGCCCGACGCAGGTCGGCGGGGAGTTCGGCGCGCAGCTCGTCGAGGGCGACGATCATCTCGCCGCGGTCGACCATGCAGTTGTTCCGCGACATCGGGACGGACCGCGCCGCCTCCACCATGGCGATCAGTTCGTCGATGCGATCGAGCGGGTCCACCGGTACCTCACTCCTGTCGTTCGTCGGCCGATCTACATGATGCGGGCTACGGCCAGTTTCCCGCTCCACCCATCATCCCGCGCGGCACGGCCGGACCGCTCGCCCCGGCGTACCGGCGCGTCGTGTGGGCGACCTCCCGACCGGATCGCCCGTACGGGGACGAATCACCGTCCGCACCACCCCCGGCCGAACGGATCAGGAGCGCGTGGGCGGGGAGAGCCGGGCCAGCAGTTCGGCGCGGACCCGGTCCGGCACGTGGGGGGAGACGTCGCCGCCCCACTTGGCCACGTCCTTCACCAGGCTGGAGGAGAGGAACGAGTAGAGCGGGTTGGTGGGCATGAAGAGCGTCTCGACGCCGGCCAGCCCCATGTTCATCTGCGCCATCTGCAACTCGTAGTCGAAGTCGCTGACCGCCCGCAGGCCCTTGACCAGCACGCTCGCCTGCTGGGCCCGGCAGAAGTCGACGAGCAACCCGCGGAAGGACTCCACCCGGACGTTGCCGTACGAGGCGGTCACCTCGCGGAGCATGTCGATCCGCTCGTCGACGGTGAACAGGCCACTCTTCGACTGGTTCATCAGCACCCCGACGATCACCTCGTCGAAGAGCCGGCTCGCCCGACCGATGATGTCGAGGTGTCCGTTCGTGACCGGATCGAAGGAACCGGGACACACCGCACGTCTCATGATCGGCGACCGTACCAAAGTGTGGTCTCCCCGTAACGGCGGCTGCGCTCGCCGGTGACGCCCGGCACCCAGCTCAGCGGGGCACCCCGGCTGGACCGCTCCACCACGACGAGCGCGTCGGGGGCCAGCCAGCCGTGCTCCACGAGCGCGGTCAGCATCGCGGTGATCTCCTCGTCCGTGACGGCGTACGGGGGGTCGGCGAAGACGACGTCGTACGGCCCGCCCTCCGGCCCGCCGGCGAGCACCGTGGCCACCCGGCCGGTGACCAGCCGGGCCGCGGGCCCGGCGCGGAGGGCCGCGATGTTGTCCCGGATCACCCGGGCCGCCCGGGCGTCGGCCTCCACCAGCAGGACGTGCGCGGCGCCGCGGGAGAGCGCCTCCAGCCCGACGGCGCCGGAACCGGCGTAGAGATCGGCGACGCGGGCGCCTTCCAGCTCGACCTCGGTTTGCACCGCGCTGAACAGGGCCTCCCGCACCCGGTCGGAGGTGGGCCGGGTGCCGGAGCCGGCCGGTGCGGCGAGCCGCCGTCCGCCGAAGGTCCCCGCCACGATCCGGGTCACGGTCTCCCCCTGTCCATACCCACGACGCTACGCGACGACCGGGGAGCGACGGGACCGGCCGCCCACCGCGCCAGAGCGACGGCAAGATCACCTACCGTTCATCAACGATCTCGAATCGATAACATCGTTCTTAACGGATGCTGTGCGCTGTAACCGGCGCGGCGATCTCGCTAGGGTCTCGGCGGTGCCGGTAATGCGACACCGGCCACGGCGCAATGGGGAGGCCCGTCAACCGGACGCGTGTCGCTCGTCAGCGGCCGTCCGACCACCCTCCGCGCCGACACCCCCGAACTCTTTTTCACCCCGGGAGTACGCGTGATTCGTCCCAAGCTGTCGCTGCGGCGGCCGCTGGCTGTCCTGGGAGCCGCCCTGCTCGGCCTCATCGGGACCGTCGCGGTGGCCGCCCCGGCCAGCGCACACCACACGACCATCAAGGCCACCGTCGACTGTGACCAGCTCTCCGGCGAGCGAGTGATCACCTGGAGCGTCGAGAACAGCGAGCGCAACAAGGCCGTCACGCTCCAGCGGGTCACCGCCGAGCCGAACACCCCGGTCAACCTGAAGACGGACGAGACCAAGCCGCTCCAGGGCGCCGTCATCGGCAACGCCGGCACCATCGAGGCCGTGCAGCGGGTGCCCAGCGACACCAAGACCGCCAAGCTCGCCGTGCACGGCCTCTGGGAGGCGAACGGCCAGGAGGCCGACAACGACCGCAGCATCAACCTGCCGGTCGACCAGCCCTGCAACCCGGCTCCGAAGTGTGTGGACGCCGGCAAGGCGAGCTACAGCCACACCTTCGACGGTCCGAAGGGCACCGCGACCGTCAAGCTCGACGGCGACCTGCCGCTCTGCGAGGACAGCAAGCAGTGGTTCACGCTGGTCTCGTACTTCGCGCCGCGGCCGCAGTTCGCCACCCCGCAGTACGTCTACGGGACGCCGGACAGCGACTGGATCGGCGGCACCCAGACCGAGATCGAGCTGAACGTCGAGATCCCGAACTGCCACACCCAGGTCGACCTGCTCTGGGGCGGCGTGGACAAGGTCATCGACCCGCTGGTCGAGGACGGCGAGCGGTACGGCAACATCAAGCTCGGCTCCCCGGGCGCGCCGGGCAACCGGTCGAAGGGCCCGCAGGGCTGGTACAACGGCGGTGACAAGAGCTGCACCACCCCGGCGTCGACCTTCGCGTCCAACTGCGACGGCACCGTCACGGTCTCGCTGACCAACGACGGCAAGACCAGCAAGTACCCGGTGGAGTTCGAGGTCAAGGGCGAGAACGGCTGGTCCAAGAAGGTCACCGTCGAGCCGGGCAAGGCCGACAACGGCACCGTGGTGCCCGCCGAGAACGCCGGCAAGATCGAGGTGCTGGTCGACGGCAAGGTGATCGAGAACGGCACGTACTCGTGGGAGCGCCCCGAGGACTGCCCGCTGCCGGCCGTCACCACCAAGGCGGACTGCGAGAACTTCGCGCTGACCGCGACCAACCCCGAGGGTGGCCTGCCGGTCAAGGTGGAGTTCACCTACGGCGACAAGACCGAGACCCGTACCGTCGCGCCGGGCAAGTCGGAGACGGTGACCTTCAAGGCCGGCAAGGACGAGAAGGCCACTGTCGCGCTCCCCGAACTCGACCTGCAGCTGGAGGCCGTCTACGCCCCCGAGGGTGACTGCGGTGGCGGTGGTGGCGGCGGCGAGGAGCCCGGCCTGCCCGTGACGGGTGCCGCGACCAGCGCCATCATCGCCGGCGCGGCCGTGCTGCTGGCCGCCGGTGTGGTGCTGTTCCTGGTGGCGCGTCGCCGCAAGCTGCGCTTCACCGCCTGAGCACCACCGAACTGATCTGAACCGAAACCGAGGGCGCGTCGACCATCCGGTCGGCGCGCCCTCGGCGTACCGGCGCCACCCCCGGCACGGACGCCCAACCCGGTGCCGGAGCCGGAGAGCGGGCGAATCAGCCCTTCTCCAGGTACTCCGCCCGTTCCTCGTCGACCAGAGCGGTCACCGAGGCGGCCAGCGCCGGGTGAGCGGCCAACTCCGGGTCCTCCTCGACCAGGGCGATCGCCTCGGCCCGCGCGTCCCGGATCAGGTCCGTGTCGCGCAGCAGGGAGAGCAGACGCAGGTGCGAGCGACGCCCGGACTGGGTCGCGCCGAGCACGTCACCCTCGCGGCGCTGCTCCAGGTCGAGTTCGGCGAGCTTGAAGCCGTCGGTGGTGGACGCGACCGCGTCGAGCCGCTCCCGGGCCGGGCTGCCCTCCAACGCCTCGCTCACCAGCAGGCACAGCCCGGCCGCCGCGCCCCGGCCGACCCGGCCGCGCAGCTGGTGCAGCTGGGACACGCCGAACCGGTCGGCGTCCAGCACGATCATGACGGTCGCGTTCGGCACGTTGACCCCGACCTCGACCACCGTGGTGGCGACCAGCACGTCGACCTCCCCGGCGGCGAAGGCACGCATCACCGCGTCCTTCTCGTCGGCGGGCAGCCGGCCGTGCAGCACCCCGATCCGGAGACCGTGCAGCGGCCCCTCGGCCAGCAGCGGCGCGACCTCGGTCACCGCCAGCGGCGGACGCCGCCCGGAGTCGTCCTCCCGCGGCGCCTCCTCGTCGCTCTGCGGCCCCGGTGCGAAGTCCGGCGCCTCCGCGCTGGCCGCTCCGGCCCCGGACCTCGAATCCCCGATCCGCGGGCAGACCACGTACGCCTGGTGCCCGGCGGCGACCTCCTCGCGCAGCCTGCGCCAGGCCCGGTCGAGGAAGGCGGGCTTCTCGGCGGCCGGCACCACGTGCGAGGCGATCGGGGAACGCCCCTGCGGCAGCTGGGAGAGGGTGGAGATCTCCAGGTCGCCGTAGACCGTCATCGCCACGGTGCGCGGGATCGGGGTGGCCGTCATGACCAGCACGTGCGGTGGCTGGTCGGCCTTGGCGCGCAGCGCGTCGCGCTGCTCCACACCGAAGCGGTGCTGCTCGTCGACCACGACCAGCCCGAGGTCGGCGAAGTCGACCCCTTCGTAGAGCAGGGCGTGCGTGCCGATGACGATCCCGGCGCGCCCCTGCGCGACCTCCGCGAGCGCCCGCCGCCGGGCCACGGCGCCGAGCGAGCCGGTGACCAGCTCCACCCGGGTCGCGTCGGGTGCGGCGTCCAGCTCGCCGTCGCGGCCGAGCGGGCCGAGCAGTTCGAGGATGCCCCGGTAGTGCTGGGCGGCGAGCACCTCGGTCGGCGCGAGCAGCGCGGCCTGCCCGCCGGCGTCGACCACCTGCAGCATCGCGCGCAGCGCGACAACGGTCTTGCCGGAGCCCACCTCGCCCTGGAGCAGCCGGTGCATCGGGTGCGCGGTGGCCAGGTCGGCGGCGATCTCCCGGCCGACGGTCTGCTGCCCGGAGGTCAGCTCGTACGGCAGGCGGGCGTCGAAGGCGTCCAGCAGACCGCCGGCACGCGGCCGCCGGGCCTTCGCCGGCCAGTCGGCGGCGCGGTGCTTGCGCTGCACCAGCGTCAGCTGCACGGCGAACGCCTCGTCCCACTTGAGCCGGCGCCGGGCGCGGTAGAGCTCCTCCTTGCTGGAGGGCCGGTGGATCTCCCGCAGCGCGGGCCCGATCCCCACCAGGTTGCGGGCGGCCCGCACCGCGGCCGGTAGCGGATCCTCCGGCGGGGTGAAGGTGTCCAGGACGACCCGGACGCAGCGGGCGATCACCCAGGTCGGCACCGCCGCGGCGGCCGGGTAGACCGGGATCAGCGCGCCGGCGAACTCCTCGACCTCCTCGTTGGCCGCCGCCTCACCCTCGCCGCCCTCCCCGAGCAGGACGTACTCCGGGCCGTTGAGCTGCCGTTTGCCCCGGAACTCGGTGACCTTGCCGGCGAAGAGCCCCCACCGTCCCGGGCGCAGCTCCCGCTCGCGCCAGGCCTGGTTGCCGAAGAAGGTGAGGGTGAGAACCCCGCCGGAGCCGTCGCCCACCGTCACTTCGAGCAGGTTGCCCCGGCGCTGACGCATCGGCCGCACCGCGGTCCGCTGCACCTGCGCCAGCACCGTCACCTGCTCGCCGACGTCCAGCGAACGGATGTCGGTGTGCTCGCCGCGCTCGTCGTAGCGGCGCGGGAAGTGGTAGACGAGGTCGCCGGCGGTGTGCAGGCCGAGGTGGCTCGCCAGGGCCTTGGCGGTCTTCTCCCCGACCAGCTTCTTCAGCGGTGTGTCCACCGTGGCCGGTTCACTCATGCGGCACCTCCGCGTCGCACCTGCCGAATCGCTCGCTCATTCGACCCCCACCAGGAGCGGATAGTGCGGTTGCCCGCCCGGGTACGCCTGTACCTCCACGAACGGCCAGCGACGACCGACGTGTACGCGCACCGCGTCGACCAACCCGTCCGGGGCGTCGGCCCCGGCGATCAGGGTGACCAGCTCGCCGCCCCCACCGAGCATCCGGTCGACCATCGCGACGGACGTCTCGACCAGGTCGACGCCGATCAGGTGCACCTCCCCCTCGACCAGGGCCAGGACGTCGCCGGGCTTGCAACGTCCGGCCACCGTGAGCGCCTCCCGGCTGGCGTGGCAGACCTCGGCGTAGCGGCAGGCGCCGGCCGCCTCGGCCATGGCGATGACGTCGTCCTCGAAGCGGCGCCCCGGGTCGCGGACCGCGAGGGCGGCCAGCGCCTGCACCGGGGACCGGGTCGGCACCACACTGACCTTGACCCCCAGCCGGTGCGCCTCCTTCGCGGCGGCACTCGCCACCGCCTCGGTGTTCGGGTCGTTGGGCAGCACCACCACCCGGGCGGCGCCGCTGGCGCGGATCGCGTCCAACAGCTCACCGGTGGACGGGTTGCCCGGAACCACTGTGGCGCCCTCGCCGCGGAACAGCTCGGCGATCCCGGCGCCGCGCGCCACCACCACCGCCGCCCGGCCGTCCGGCGGGGGCGCGGTCTGCTCCGCGAACCGGGTCACGGAGATCCGGTGCGGCCGACCGGCGACCACCCCCGCCTCGATGGCCGCGCCCACGTCGTTGACGTGCACGTGCACGTTCCAGGTGGCCACGCCGGCGACGCCGTCACCGACGATCACGAGGGAGTCGCCCAGCCTGTCGAGGGCGCCACGCATCCGGTCGACGGACTCCCGGTCGGCGTCGAGCAGGAACTGCACCTCGTAGGCGTACTGGTCGGAGCCGGTCTCCCGGACGGCGGTGGCGGGCCGCGGGACCGCCCGTGGCCCGGGCGCCGACCGGGCGGGACGCTCGCCGGTGACCACCTCGACCAGAGCGTCCAGCAGCAGGCAGAGGCCGCGCCCGCCCGCGTCGACCACGCCGGCCCGGGCCAGCGCCGGCAGCTGCTCGGGGGTGCGCGCCAGCGCCGCGGCGGCCTCCCCGGCCGCCGCACCGGCAACGGCGGGCAGGTCGTCGGTGTCCGCCCGCTCGGCCCCGGTGGCCGCCGCGGCGACCACGCTGAGCAGCGTCCCCTCCACCGGCCGGGCCACCGCCCGGTAGGCGGCGGCGGTCGCGTCCCGCAGCGCGGAGGCCAGCACGCGCCCCCGCACCACCGGCTCCGCACCGGCCGCGTCGGCCAGACCGCGGAGGATCTGCGAGAGGATCACCCCGGAGTTGCCCCGGGCGCCGAGCAGGGCGCCCCGGGCCATCAGCCGCAGCGCGTGCCCGTGCGGCGTGGCCTCGCGGTCGGGGAGCGTGTCCAGGTCCATGGCGAGCGCCTGCTGGGCCGAGGTCAGTGTGAGCACCATGTTCGTGCCGGTGTCGCCGTCGGGCACCGGGTAGACGTTCAGGCGGTCGATCTCGGTCTGGTGCCGTTTGAGCGCGGCCAGCCCGTCCGCGCACCAGCGGCGGACCGCGGCGGCGTCGAGGGTGTCCAGCACGGCGAGAAGCCTACTGGCGGAGTCGGACAGTCGCCGGGCTCGTCCGGCGTGTTCCCGGCCGCCCGCTATCCTGGTCCGCGGCTGCGGCCCGGTCCGGTGGCCGGCGCTCGCCGGCGTACGGCCCGGTTGGGCAGGCCGGCCGGTCATCGGGTAACCTGACCAGGTTGCCCGGGCAGCACCTGCGGCCGGCGACCTCATGAACGTTTCAATCTCAGGAGTATCCCGTGGCTAGCGTGTGCGACGTCTGTGGCAAGGGGCCGGGCTTCGGCCACAACGTGTCCCACTCGCACCGGCGGACCAACCGCCGCTGGAACCCGAACATCCAGTCGGTGCGTACCCCGGCCGGTGGCGGCACCACCAAGAAGCTGCAGGTCTGCACCTCCTGCATCAAGGCCGGCAAGGTTACCCGCGCCTGATCCGGCGGTAGCCGACCACACCTGAACACGACCAGCCGGCGGACGGAAGTCCGCCGGCCTTGTCGTGTGCGCGAGGTTTGACAGGTAGCTGACGACGCATAGACCGATGCCGTGTGTCCGGTTAAGGTCTCCCTGCGCTGAGCGCCGGATCGTCCGGCGCGGCGCCCACGGGGAGGGGCGGGCCGTGCAGGACCTTGGCCGGGAGCACATGATCATCGTCGGGGCCTCGCACGGCATGCTGCGCTGGTTCGCCGACGATCTACCCGCCGGCAGCGTCGTGCTCATCGAGGAGCCCGACGTGATCGTCCGCCGCGACGTCGACCGCCTCGCCGCGCAGCTGCCCTTCATCTCCCGGCTCGTCGCCGCCGAGTATCAGACGGGCCTGGACACCGCCGCGCTCATCGCGCGCGAGCCCGGTCTCGCCGCCGCCCGGCTCGTGATGGCCGGCACGGAGTGGGCGGTGGGCGCCACAGCCCAGCTGGCCGACGCGCTCGGCCTTCCCGGAGCCGGGACCACCGCCGCCGACATCTTCACGGACAAGCACCGGATGCGGCTGCTGGCCGCCGAGGCCGGCCTCGCCAATCCGGCGTTCGAGCTGGTCGACGACCCGGCGGCGGCGACCGCGTTCGCCCGCCGCCACGGCGGCCGCTGCGTGCTCAAGCCGACCCGCCGCTCGGGCAGTCTCGGCGTGCAGATCCTCACCGACCCGGAGGACGTGGCCGGCGCCTGGGCGGAGACCGCCGAGCCGGCGGACACCCCGGAGGTGGTCGATCGCGGCCTGCCCACCGCCGTCCTCGTCGAGCAGGTGCTCGACGGCCGGGAGCACAGCGTCGAGCTGCTGGTCGCCGACGGCGAGGTCTTCTTCGGCAACGTGACCGACAAGCGGGTGCTGCTCGGACGGCGCCCGGTGGAGTCGGGGCACACCGTCCCGACCCTCCTGCCCGACGACGCCCGGCGGGCGTTGCTCGACGCGGCCACCCGACTGGCCACGGCCGCCGGCTTCCGCACCGGTGTGCTGCACAGCGAGTGGATCATGGTCGACGGGGTACCGACCCTCGTCGAGTGCGCCGCGCGGCTCCCCGGCGACATGATCACCGCACTGATCTCGATCGCCTACGAGTGCGGGTTCATCGAGGCGTACCTGCGGACGCTCCGCGGCGAGCGGCCCACCCTCCCC
>NZ_SMKG01000153.1 GCF_004348525.1 Micromonospora sp. 15K316
GGGGTGACCGGGGCGGGCGCGGCGCTGGACGCGGCCTCCCGCGGCCTGAAGGTGGCGCTCGTCGAGGCGCGCGACCTCGCCGCCGGCACCTCCAGCCGGTCCAGCAAGCTGATCCACGGCGGCCTGCGCTACCTGGAGCAGCTGGAGTTCCACCTGGTGCACGAGGCGCTCACCGAGCGGGGGCTGCTGGCCACCCGGCTGGCGCCGCACCTGGTCCGGCCGGTGCCGTTCCTGGTGCCGCTCCCCGCCGGTACGGGCGTACGCGACCTGCCGGGGCGGGTCTTCCGCCGCTCCTACTACGGCACCGGGGTGGCGGCGTACGACGCCTTCGCGGGGATCTTCGGCAGTGGCCGGGGCATGCCGCTGCACCGGCACCTCACCCGGGAGGGGGCCCGGCGGATCTTCCCGAGCCTGCGCGCCGACGCGCTCGCCGGGGCGATCCGCTACTACGACGGGCAGGTCGACGACGCCCGGCTGGTGGTGACGCTGGCGCGGACCGCGGCCAGTCTCGGGGCCACCGTGGTGAGCAGCGCCCGGGCCGTCGGCCTGATCCGGCAGGCGCGGGAGGTCACCGGCGTCCGCGTACGGGACATGGAGGCGCCGGCCGGCTCGCCGGAGGCCGAGTTCGAGGTACGGGCCCGTACGGTCATCGCCGCCACCGGGGTGTGGAGCGACGACATGGCGCGGATGCTGAACGACGTCGGGCTCCGGCCCGGGCTGCGGGTACGCGCCTCCAAGGGGGTGCACCTGGTGGTGCCCCGCTCGGCGATCACCGGCGAGACCGGCCTGATCCTGCGTACGGCGACCAGCGTCCTCTTCGTCATCCCGTGGGGCGGTCACTGGATCATCGGCACCACCGACACGGACTGGCGGCTGGACCGCTCCCACCCGGCCGCCACCGCGAGCGACATCGACTACCTGCTCGACCAGGTCAACACGGTGCTGGAGCGGCCGTTGACCACCGCCGACATCGAGGGGGTGTACGCGGGGCTGCGACCGTTGCTGGCGGGCGAGGCGGACTCCACCTCGAAGCTCTCCCGGGAGCACGCGGTGGTCGAGCCGATGCTCGGGCTGCTGCTGGTGGCCGGCGGCAAGTACACGACGTACCGGGTGATGGCCTCGGACGTGGTGGACCGGGCCGCGCGGCGCCTCGGCGGTGTACGCCCGTCGCGTACCGCCGACCTGCCGCTGCTCGGCGCGGACGGGTACACCGCGATGTGGCGGGACCGGGCCGACCTGGCCCGCCGCCACGGCGTGGCGGTCGGCGCGGTGGAGCACCTGCTGGAGCGGTACGGCACGCTCACCCTGGACGTCCTCGCGCTGATCGACGCCGACCCGCTGCTCGGCACCCCGCTCGCCGGCGCGCCGGAGTACCTGGCCGCCGAGGTCACCTACGCCGCCCGGGCCGAGGGGGCGCTGCACCTGGAGGACGTGCTCACCCGTCGTACCCGGATCTCGATCGAGACCAGCCACCGGGGGGTCGAGTCGGCGGAGCACACCGCGGAGCTGATGGGCGCGGTGCTCGGGTGGGACGCGGCCCGGCGGGCCCGCGAGGTGGAGCACTACCGGGCGCGGGTCGAGGCGGAACGGCGGTCCCAGCTGATGCCGGACGACGTCGCCGCCGACGCGGCCCGGCTCGACGCGCCGGACGTGCGTGGCTACGCGGCCGACCGGGGCGGTGACGGCGACCCGGCGGAGCTGCCCGCCGGCTGATCGCCGAAAGCTACCGAGCTGTAGGGCTACCAGGCGCAACCGGCGGTGCGGTAGCTTCCGGCGAGTGTCTCGCCCCTCACGTCTGCTCGGTCCTCTCCTCGGTGTGCTGCTCTCCACCGCGCTGACCGGCTGCACCCTGGTCCACGCGTCGACGGACGAGCCGGCTCCCGCGCCGAGCGGCCCGGCCAGCGCGCTGCCGGAGCCGGGCGCTCCGACCACAGTGGGGGAGGGCCAGGTCAGTCTCTTCCAGAAGCTCGGCGCGTACGGCCCGCTGCGTACCCTCCAGGTCGAGCGGAACGGCACCTGGAAGTGCCTCGACTGCGCCGGTGACGGGGTGACCTCGACCGGAGGTTTCGCCCCGGAGCAGGTGAGCCGGTTGCAGCAGCTCCTCGCCGACCCGGGGCTCGCGGCCGAGACCGACCAGGCGCGGCACTACCGGTCGACCTGCATCGACGCGCTGACCTCCAGCCTGCTCACCGCCGTCGGCTCGATCACCACCGAGGACTGCCCGGGAGTGGAGCCTCCGCCGATCGCCGGCGAGCTCCTCCTGCTGCTCACCCAGGCCACCCCGGCCGAGCTGACGGAGCAGTAGCCGCCGCCGGCGGCCCGCCGCACCCGCTCCGGGCCGCCGGCCGCTCCGCGACCCCGCCGGTCTCGTTCGGGGCCGCCGGTCCGGGGCCCGCCGTACCCGCGTCGGGCCGCCGGCCGGCGGTCAGAGCACCTTGCCGGGGTTCAGCAGCCCGGTGGGGTCCAACGCCGCCTTGATCGCCTGGTGCACCTGTACGCCCACCGGCCCGATCTCGCGGGCCAGCCAGTCCCGCTTGAGCAGCCCCACCCCGTGCTCGCCGGTGCAGGTGCCGCCGAGCTCCAGGCCGAGCCGCATGATCTCGTCGAACGCCCGCCGGCCGCGCTCCAGGCTGGCCGGGTCGGCCCGGTCCACCACGATGTTGGGGTGCATGTTGCCGTCCCCGGCGTGTCCCACGACGCCGATCGGCACGTCACACTCCGCGGCGATCCGGGACACCCCGTCGAGCAGCGCGGCGAGTGCCCCCCGGGGCACCGCCACGTCGTCGATGACCAGGCCACCGTTGCCGTCCGGGTAGGCGTCCGCGGCGAACTTCTCCATCGCCGGGTGGGCGAGCCGGCGGGCCTGGAGCAGGGCCGCCGCCTCGACCGCGTCGGTGGCCGCGAAGACCTCGTCCGCCCCGGCCACCTCGCACACCTCCGCGAGCGCGGCCAAGTCGTCGGCGGCCCGGGTACCGGTGTCGGCGGCCGCCAGCAGCAGCGCCTCGGCGTCGGTGCGCAGCCCCATCGGCCGGTACGCCTCGATGGCCCGCAGGTGGGTCCGGTCCAGCAGCTCCAGCAGGCTCGGGCTGAGCCCGCGGGCGGCGATCTCGGCCACCGCGGCCCCCGCCGCCGCCGTGGTGGGGAAGACCGCGACCAGCGTGAGCGACTCCGCCGGGGCGGGCCGCAGCGCGACCGTCACCTCGGTGATCACGCCGAGGGTGCCCTCGGAGCCGACGAAGAGCCGGGTGAGGTCGTAGCCCGCCACGCCCTTGGCCGTCCGCCGGCCGGTGCGCAGCACCTCGCCGGAGGCGAGCACCACCTCCAGCCCGAGCACGTATTCGGTGGTCACGCCGTACTTCACGCAGCACATGCCACCGGCGTTGGTGGCGACGTTGCCGCCGATGGTGGAGGACTCCCAGGAGCCCGGGTCCGGCGGGTACCAGAGTCCCTGCTTCGCCACCGCCGCGGCGAGCGTCGCGTTGACCACGCCCGGCTGCACCACCGCGATGCGGCTCACCGGGTCGATCTCCCGGATCTCGTCCATGGCGACGGTGCTGAGCACCAGCGCGCCGTCGACGGCGTTCGCCGCCCCGGCCAGCCCGGTGCGCGCGCCCTGCGGCACCACCGGTACGCCGTGCCGGGCCGCCGCCCGGAGCACGGCGACCACCTCCTCGGTGCTGCGCGGCCGGACGACGGCCAGCGGGGTGCCGGCCGCGCAGAGGTCGGCTTCGTCGCGTTCGTGCATCCGGAGCAGGTCCGGGTCGGTCAGCACGGCGCTCTCGCCGAGGGCGGCACGCACGTCGTCGATGAGGGGGGAACCGGCCATGCAGGAGAGGCTAGGTGCCCGGAGGCCGTACATCAACATGATCCACTGCGCCGGGCGGGCTAGGTTTGACGACATGCTCTACCTGGACCAGCCCGCCTGGCCGTCCCGGGGCCGGCTCTGGTCCCACCTGATCAGCGACGTCTCCTACGCGGAACTGCACGCCTTCGCCGAGGCGCTCGGCGCACCCCGGCGCGGCTTCGACCGGGACCACTACGACCTCCCGGCCGATCGCTTCCGGGCGGCCGTCTGGCTCGGTGCGCGGGTGGTGCCCAGCCGCGAGCTGGCCCGGTTGCTCCGCGAGGCCGGGCTGCGCCGGCCGAAACACCTGGTCCGGGCGGCATCGGCCGGTGGGCAGGTCACGCCGGAGCAGGCCCCGCAGCGGTCAGGACGACCAGCTCCCGGCGCAGGTTCGCCCGGGCCGGCTGCTCCCAGTGGCGGGCCAGCGGAGGCGACCGGAACAGCGCGGGCAGGTCGAGCAGCCCGCTGAGCACCCGCGCCCTGCCGACCCGGAAGTCCGGCTCCGCCACATGGGCGTACTCCCGCCGCACCGCCGCCGCGTACCGCTCGTACACCGGGGCGGGTGCGGCCAGTACGGCGAGATCGGCGTCGCAGAGCAGGGCGCCGTCGGCGTCCCCGGCGTCGACCAGGTGCCCGGCCGTGAGCAGGACCAGCCGGCGCACCTCGGTCACCGCGTCGGCCGGGAGTCCGAGGCCGGTGAGCAGCCGGACGGCGAGCTCGGCGCTGTCCCGCTCGTTCGCGTCGCCGCCGGCCCGTGGGTCGTAGACCGCGTCGTGGCACCACGCGGCCAACCGGACCAGGTGCGGTCGTACGGCCAGCTCGGCGTGCCTGTCGATCACGTCCAGCACCGCGCCGAGATGGTCGACGGTGTGGTAGTGCCGGTGCGGCTCCCGCCACCGGCGCAACAGCTCTTCCCCGGCCTCGGTCAGCCCGGCCGGGCCCGTCGCCCCGGCGCCCCGGGCCGCCGCTGCCCACCGTTCGAGTAGATCGGCCACGCGCCGAGTCTGCCCCAGCGGTGAACGGTGCGGAAGCGAGGATTCACCGGGCCCGCCCCGGGTAGTAGCGGGCATGGCGGCCGCCCGGGAGCGTAGACGGTTCAGACGGGTACGCCCACGCGAGCTGGTCGCCGACGTCGACAGCGCGCGTATCGCCGACGCGATGGAGCAGGTCCGGCACATCAGCAAGGCGACCCTGCACGAGCGGCTGCACCGGGTCCGGATGGCCGCCGGGCTGGCCGTGCAGGCCGGGCTGGCGGCCGCGCTGTCGTACCTCGTGTCGCACCGGCTGCTCGGCAATCCGCAGCCGGTCTTCGCGCCCATCTCGGCGGTCGGCACCCTGGCGGCCTCCGTCGGTCAGCGGTTCCGGCGCACGGTGGAGCTGATCGTCGGGGTGGCGGTCGGCGTGGCGATCGGCGACGGCCTGATCTACGTCCTCGGCACCGGGGCCTGGCAGCTCGGCCTCGTGGTCACGGCGGCCATCCTGGTGACGATCTTCGCCGGTGCGAGCGTGGCGATCGTGATCCAGGCCGCGGCGACCGCCGTGCTGATCGTGACGCTCAGCCCCTCCACGCAGAACCTGGAGATCCCCCGGTTCGTCGACGCCTTCCTCGGCGGTGGCATAGCGCTGCTGGTGACCGCGATCCTGTTACCGCTCAACCCGCTCCGGGTGCTCAACCGGGCCGCCCGGCCCGCGCTCGACCTGCTCGCCTCCCAGCTCGACGTGACCGCCGACGGGCTGCGCAACCGGGATCGGGCCAGCGTGCAACGGGCCCTGGACCGGCTCCGTAACAACAAGGAGGAGTTGGCCACCTTCGTGGAGGCGATCGAGGGCGCTAAGGAGACCGCGACCCTCTCGCCGGCGCGGTGGCACCGCCGCAACGAGCTGACCCACTACGCGGAGGCGGCCGACCCGATCGACCGGGCGATGCGCAACAGCGGCACACTCATCCGCCGGTCGGTCACCCTGATCGAGGACGAGGAGCCGATCCCCGAGCCGATGCCGGACGCGATCAACCACCTCGCCGAATCGGTGCGCCTGCTCAGACACGAGTTCGCCGTCGGCGACGAGCCGCAGCAGGCCCGGGAGCGGTCGCTGCGCGCGGTCAGCGAGGCCGGCCGCGCGTACGACGAGGGGGTCGGCTTCTCCGGCAGCGTGGTCGTGGCGCAGGTCCGGACCGCGGCGAGCGACCTGCTGGTGGCCTCCGGCATCGAACAGGAGGAGGCGAACCGGCTGATCCGGAGGTCCTTCGGCGATCACCGCGCGCCGCAGGGCGGCGGCCCCGAGCCGGACGGTGGGCGGCCGAAACCGCCCACCGCGCCGCCGGTCGGCTGACCAACCGCGACGTCGCGACCGGCCGAGGGTGCGCACCGCCGCGGCGGGCCTGTGTGCCGGGCCCCCGGGGCTCGACCGAGCCCGGCCCGCGGATCGCGGCGACGGCCCGCGGGCCGGGAAGCCGCCGCCGCTCAGGCGAACGTGGCGAGCGCCGAGAGCAGCCGGTCGACGTGCTGCTCGGTGCTGCCCAGCCCGATGCTGGCCCGCAGCGCCGTCGGCGGCAGGTCCCGCCGCCCGGAGCGGGTGGCCGCCTCGGTGAGCAGCCGCTGGGCGAGCGGATGGGCGCAGAACAACCCGTCGCGTACCCCGATGGCGTGTCGCCGAGCCAGCTCGGCGGCCACCTCGGCGGAGTCCCACCCCGCCACCGCGAAGGAGACGATGCCGACCCGGGGCGCCTCCGGCCCGAAGGTGCGCAGCTCCACCACGTGCGGCAGGGCCGCGATGCCGTCGCGGAGCCGGGCGAGCAGGCGCTGCTCCCGCTCGTGCAGCGCCGTACGGTCCGTGCCGGCGAGGGCGTCGCAGACGGCGGCCAGCGCCACCGCGCCCAGCAGGTTCGGGGTGCCCCCCTCGTGCCGCGCCGGCCCGACCGCCCAGGTGATCTCGTGCGTGCCCGCCCCCACCCGGGCGGTGGCACCGCCGCCGGCCAGGTACGGCTGCGCCGCGTCGAGCCAGTCGGCCCGGCCGATCAACGCGCCGGCCCCGAACGGGGCGTAGAGCTTGTGGCCGGAGACGGCGAGGTAGTCCACGTCCAGCGCCAGCAGGTCGACCGGCGCGTGCGGGGCGAGCTGCGCGGCGTCCAGGGCGATCCGGGCGCCGTACCGCCGGGCCACCCGGGCCAGCTCGGCCACCGGCCACCGTTCGCCTGTCACGTTGCTCGCCCCGGTGACCGCCACCAGCACCGGCAGCCCCGGCTGCGCCGCCCGCCGCAGCTCGGCGAGCGCCGCGTCCAGCGCGCGTACCGCCTCGCCCGGGTCGGCGGGCACCGGCAACCGGACCGAGCCGCGCGGCCAGGGCAGCAGGTTCGCGTGGTGCTCGCCGGCGAAGGTGACCACTGTGGTGCCCGCGGGCAGCGCCCGGGCCAGCAGGTTGAGCGCGTCGGTGGTGTTGCGGGTGAAGATCACGTGATCGTCGGTCCGGGCGCCGAAGAAGTCACCCACCGTCTGCCGGGCCCGCTCGTAGGCGAGCGTGCAGCGGCGGGAGAGCGCGCCGGCGCCGCGGTGCACGCTCGCGTACCACGGAAGCAGCTCGGCCACCGCGTCGGCCGCGGCCCGCGCGCACGGCGCGGTGGCCGCGTAGTCGAGGTTGATCTCACCCGGTACGCCGAGCACCTCCAGCGGCTGCGCTTCGGCCGCGACGGCGGGCAGGGTGGCGTTCGGGGACACGAGGGTGACGGACACGCGGGAACCTCCCGGGCCAGGGACCCCGGGGCGACGTCGGGACGGGGTCCGCGCTTGCCCGGCACGCGGATCGGGGCCGGGCCCGGTCATCACCCGGGGCACCCCACCGCGAACTCGACGAGGGTTGCCGGCCAGCAAGCCGGGGCTTCACGCTGGCGCTCGTGACCTGCCGGCAGCATAGCGGCTGCCGATGCGCCAGGACCACCCCGCCGGTGGTGGCTAGGCTGACCGCATGGCCGACACCCCGCCCGGCGGCGTACCGCCGTCGCCGACCGTGCCGTCCGTCCCGCCCGGCCCGGGTGCCACACCCCGGATGCCGCTGCGTCGGCTGGGCTGGCGGCGACTCCTGGTGCTCGCCGGGCTGGTGCTGCTCATCGCGGCGTGCGCGGTCTTCATGGTCTACACCATCGGCGAGAACATCGGCGTGCAGGCGCTGCTGATCGGCGCGGTGGCCGCCGTCCTGCCGGTGCCCGTGCTGGTCGCCTGCTTCCTCTGGCTCGACCGGTACGAGCCGGAGCCGCTGAAGTACCTGGTCTTCTGCTTCGCCTGGGGCGCGTTCGTCGCCACCGCCGCCTCGCTGACGGTCAACGACTTCGCGGCCGGCCGGATCGCGGACGCGAACCTGCCGGCCGCCCTGACCGGCGTACTGGTGGCCCCGTTCGTCGAGGAGCTGACGAAGGCGCTCGGGCCGATCCTGCTGCTGGTGTTCCGGCGACGGGAGTGGTCCGGCATCACCGACGGGCTGGTCTACTGCGGGCTCTCCGCGGTCGGCTTCGCGATGGTGGAGAACATCCTCTACCTGGGTGGCTACGGCTTCGCCAGCGGTGCCGAGCGGTTCGGGCCGGCGACCGGGGCGCAGCAGGTCATCGCCATCTTCATCGTCCGGATCCTGCTGTTCGGGTTCGCCCATCCGCTCTTCACCTCGATGACCGGTGTCGGGCTGGGCATCGCCGCCCGGACGGCCGACCGGCGGGTCCGGGTGCTGGCGCCCGTCGCGGGCCTCCTGCTGGCCATGATGCTGCACGGGACGTGGAACCTGCTGCCCACGCTCAGCCAGGCCGCCGGCCAACCGCTGATCATGCTGTACGGCTTCATCGGCCTGATGGTGCCGATCTTCTTCGGCATGGTCGGGCTGGCCGTCTGGCTACGTGCCTGGGAGGGGCGGCTCACCGAGCGCAGGCTGCCGGACTATGTCCGGGCCGGTTGGCTGAGCCCACCCGAGGTGGCGGCGCTGAGCAGCCTCGGCCGGCGGCACGCGGCCCGCGCCTGGGCGCGGCGGGTGGCCGGCGACGCCGGGGTACGGGCGATGCGTGGCTACCAGTTCGCGGCCACCCGGTTGGCGCTGCTGCGCGACGGCTCGCTGCGTGGTCTGGACCGGAAGGCGGTGGATCAGGAGCGGACCGTTCGGGAGGAGCGGGAGCTGCTGGAGGCGATCACCGCGTACCGCTCCTTCTTCGTCGGCCGGGACCCGCAGGCGCCCACCGGGCGGTGGGACGGCGACCGCTACCACCTGCGCTTCCCGGACGGCTCCGAGCGGTCCGTGGCCGCTCCGGTCGAGCCGGTGGTGCCGATCCCGGTGGTGCTGGGCGGGCCGCCGCCCGCGCCGGTACCGCCGGGCTGGCACCCGCCGCACCCCGGACACGCCTGACCGGTCGGCGCCGGAGTGCGAGCCGGTGCCGACCGGTGGTGCGCGCGCGGGCGTCCCGCCGCGGGGCGCCGGCGGGTCAGGTCATCAGGCTGGTGAGGAAGTCCCCGAGTCCCTGGAACATGGCCACCAGGCCCGCCCCGATCGCCTTGAAGATGTTCGCCGCGCCGTCCGGCCGGAAGGCCATGAAGTAGATCAGGAACGCGATGAAGCCCCAGAACAGCAGCTTCCTGATCCATTCGGGCATCGTCCCTCCCCAGGGCCGGTGATGCGGCTGGCTTCCCGGCGGGGAGCGGTGCAAACGGTGTCGGTGCCGTGCGGGTGGGTCTCGTGCGGCCGGAGCCGGTCCGGCCCCGTGCGCCACGCCCGACGTGGAGCGCGTTAGAGGTAGAGCCCGGTGGCGCCCTCATCCACTCGTTCGGCGGCCACGGCGTGGACGTCCCGCTCGCGCAGCAGCACGTAGCCCCGGCCGTGCAGCTCGACCTCGGATCGGTCGTCGGGGTCGAAGAGGACCCGGTCGCCGGAGACGATGGAGCGGACGTTGGGCCCCACCCCGACGGCGGTGGCCCAGGCGAGTCGCTTGCCCACCGCCGCGGTCGCCGGGATCACGATGCCGGCGCTGGAGCGGCGCTCGCCCTCGCTCCCCTCCAACCGGACCAGCACGCGGTCGTGCAGCAGGCGGATCGGCAGGCCGGCGTCGAGATCGTTCTGGGCGGTCACGTCCCCAGACGCTACCGTGTCGCCCCCGCCGCCTGACCGGTGGTTACCGTCACGGTGGCCGGGGCAATGTTGCGGAGCGGGCCTATGGTGACGAGGGCCGGCGTATGCTGTCCGACCTGTCGCCATGGGCGGACGGGCCGTCTTGCCAGGAGGTGCGCTTGAGCCGCTTCGAGCGGGTACGCGACCGGCTCCGTCGCGGATACGAGTCGGTGCGGTCGTCCAGACGACGCGCCCGGGCCAGGTCGCACGAGGCGCCCGCCGGGGCCGGGGTGGCCTCGCCGGCGTCGCCGGGACCTGTGGCGCCACCGACCGCGACGGTGGTCGACGAGGAGCTGCCGCCGCCCCCGCCGCCGAGCACCACCAGCCGGGACGACGCCGAGGTGCCGCACGCGCTGCGCATCGCCGCCGCCTGGTCGTGGCGTCTGATCGTGATCGGCCTGGTCGCCTGGGCGCTGCTGCGGATCGTCGGCACGATCCGCATCGTCATCATCCCGCTCGCCATCGCGCTGCTGCTCTCGGCGCTGCTCGCGCCCGCGGTGGGCTGGCTACTACGGGCCCGCTTCCCCCGGTCGTTGGCGACCGCGGTGGTGCTGGTCGGCGGCCTGGCCGCGGTGGTCGGCACGCTGACCCTGGTGGTGAACGAGTTCATCAAGGGTGTGCCGGAGCTGAGCGAGAAGTCCTCGCAGGGCGTCCGGCAGATCCAGGAGTGGCTGAAGACCGGGCCGCTGCACGTCTCCGACAGCCAGCTCGACCGCTACATCGACGAGGGTCAGAAGTGGGTAAGTGAGAACACCGGCCGCTTCACGGATGCGGCCACCACCATCTCGGGGACCCTCGCCGAGGTGGTCACCGGCATGCTGCTGGTGCTCTTCGCGACCTTCTTCTTCCTCCGCGACGGCAACCGGATCTGGCGGTTCCTGGTCCGGCTGCTGCCGGTGGCCGCCCGCTGGCGGGTGGACGACGCCGGCCGCGCCGCCTGGGGGACGCTTGTCGCCTACGTACGGGCCACCGTGCTGGTCGCCTTCATCGACGCCGTCGGCATCGGCATCTTCCTGGTCATCTTCGACATCCCGTTCGCCTTCCCGCTGGCCGCGCTGGTCTTCCTGGGCGCGTTCATCCCGATCGTCGGGGCGGCGCTCTCCGGCGGGGTCGCCGTGCTGGTCGCGCTCGTCGACAGCGGTCCGGTGACCGCGCTGATCATCCTCGGCGCGGTGATCGGGGTGCAGCAGTTGGAGGGGCACGTGCTCCAGCCGCTGATCATGGGTCGCGCGGTGGCCATCCACCCGCTCGCGGTGATCATCGGCATCGCCGCCGGTGTGGTGCTCGCCGGGATCACCGGCGCGCTGGTCGCCGTACCGCTGATCGCGGTCCTCAACACGGCCATCCGGCGGCTCGCCGCGCGTACCGTGCCGGAGACCCCACCGGACGCCGTGGTGGTCGCCTCCCACGCCCCCTGAGCGGGTCCGCGGCGCCCCGCCGCGTCGACCGTGGGCGGTGGACGGCCGGTCAGGTCCCGGCGAGGCGGGTCAGGGCGCCCCGGACGACCTCCGGGCGGGTGGTGTACCAGAACGGCGGCAGCGAGCGGCGCAGGAACGGACCGTAGCCACGAGCCGTCTCCAGCCGGGAGTCGAGGACCGCCACGACCCCCTTGTCGCCGGTCGCCCGGATGAGCCGCCCGACGCCCTGCGCGAGGCGGATCGCGGCGATGGGCACGCTGACCGCGGCGAAGCCGGAGCCGCCGCCGGCGTCCACCGCCGCCGCCCTGGCCGCCGCGAGGGGCTCGTCGGGCCGGGGGAAGGGCAGCCTGTCGATCACCACCAACTGGCAGGCGTCACCGGGCACATCCACCCCCTGCCAGAGCGACATCACCCCGAACAGGCAGCTCTCGCGCTCCTCGCGGAACCGGCGGACCAGCAGCGGCAGCGCGTCCTCACCCTGCAACAGCACCGGCAGGTCGGTCCGCGCGCGGACCAGCTCCGCCGCCTGCTGCGCGGCCCGCCGGGAGGAGAAGAGCCCGAGAGTACGCCCACCGAGCGCCTGGACGAGGTCGAGCAGTTCCGCGCCGGCCGCGTCGGGCAGACCCGAGACGCTGGGCCGGGGCAGGTGCGCGGCGACGTAGAGGATGCCCTGCCGGGCGTAGTCGAAGGGTGAACCGACGTCCAGTGACCGCCAGCCCGGCCCGCTCGTGACCGCGCCGCCCGCCTCGCGCTCCGGACCCGCCTCGGCGCGGGTGCCGCCGCCGGTCGGGGCGGACCGTCCGCTCCGGCTGGCGGCGGCCAGGGCGGCGGCGGCCGGGGACGGCGGTGCCGCCGGTGGGGCCTCCAGCCCCAGCGCCCGGGCCACCGTGTCGAACCGGCCGCCCAGGGTCAGGGTGGCCGACGTGGCCACCACCGTGCGGTCCTCGTAGAGGTGGGTGGCGAGGGTGCCGGCGACCGACAGCGGGGCCACCACCAGGGCTCGGCGACTGCCGTTGTCGGGCTTCTCGACCCAGGCGACGTCGTGTTCGTCCTCCTCCAGCAGTCGCTGCGCCGTGTTCGACAGCTCGTCGAGCGCGGCCCGGGCCTGCTGCTTGCGTACGGGGTCGGGGTCGTCGGACTTGACCTCCCCGATCGCGTCGAGCGCGGCGCGGGTGGCCGCGTCGAGCAGGGTGCACGCCTCGCGCAGCGGCGCCGGCAGGCCGGCCGTGAGCCGCCCGGCGGGCGCCTCGGCCAGCCCCACCGCGAGCGCGTCGCCCGCCGCGGTGAGCGCCTCCGCGGTCTCCGGTTTCAGCAGCGGGCGGGCCCGCCGGGTCGACCGGTCGATCAGCTCCGGCACCAGCTCCGCCTGGGCCGCCGAGGAGACCCGGTCGGCCAGTTCGTGCGCCTCGTCGACGACGAGCAGCTTGTGCGGCGGCACGATCTGCCGCCCGGCGAGCATGTCCACCGCGAGGAGGCTGTGGTTGGTGACGACGATGTCCGCCTCCCGGGCGCGGGCCCGGGACGCCTCGGCGAAGCACTCCGCGCCGAACGGGCAGCGGGTCGCCCCGACGCACTCGCGGGCCGGCATCGAGACCAGCCGCCAGGCCTGGTCGTCGACGCCCGGATCCAGCTCGTCCCGGTCCCCGGTCTCGGTCTCCGCCGCCCAGTCCCGCAGCCGCTGGACCTGCTTGCCCAGCCGGCCGGCCTCGCCGAGCCACTTGCCGCCGGCCGGCCCGGAGGTCGGCGCGTCGAAGAGGGCGTCGCCCGGCTCCTCCTCGGTCGAGTTGTCGAGCCGGGCCAGGCAGAGGTAGTGGTGTCGCCCCTTCAGCACGGCGAACGTGGGCCGCCGGCCGAGCAGCGGCTCGACCGCGTCGGCCAGCCGGGGCAGGTCGTGGTCGACGAGCTGGGACTGGAGCGCGAGGGTGGCGGTGGAGACGACGACCGGCCCGTCGACGGTGAGCGCCGGGGTCAGGTAGGCCAGGGACTTCCCGGTGCCGGTGCCGGCCTGCACCAGCAGGTGCTCACGGGAGGCCACGCACTCCTCGATCGCCGTGGCCATCTGTTCCTGGCCGGGGCGGGTGGCGCCACCGGGGACGGCCCCCACGGCGGCGGCGAGCAGCTCCGTGCCGCTCGGCCGGGCGCCCCGACGTCGCCCCGTACGGGCCGGCGGGGTGCGGGAACCGGTGGCGGCACGGGGGAGGGTCACCGTGCGACGGTACCCGCCGCCGCCGACAGCGGGCGCGCCGCTCCGCCGCGTGGCGGCATGTCAGGTTCCAGCCCGTCACGCGAGCGCTACGACGAGTGGGCGGTATCGGTTAGGGTGCGACTCATGCCGAGCGACGTGGTCCGTGTGATCTACCGGAAGTACGACGGCAGCGCCCACCGCGACTACCCGGCCCGTCGGCTCACCGAGGACGACCTCGGGGTCTGGCTCGGCGTGCCCGCCGGGACGCAGTCGATCTACCACGGGCGCCCGTCGGTGGAGCAGATCCCGTTCGTGCTCCTGGTGCCGCACCAGGCTTGGTGGACCGGCATGTTCAACCCGCCGCCGCGCACCAGCGAGGTCTACTGCGACATCGCCAGCCCGGCGCGCTGGGAGTCCGACGACACCGTCCACCTCTACGACCTCGACCTGGACGTGGTCCGCCGGCGCGAGACCGGCGTCGTGGAGCTGCGCGACGAGGACGAGTTCGCCGAGCACCGGGTTCGCTTCGGTTACCCGGCCGAGGTCGTGGCCGAGGCGGAGGCCGCGGCACGCTGGCTCTTCACCGCGCTCGGCGACGGCACCGAGCCCTTCGCCACCGCCTACCGCAAGTGGCTCGCCCTGGTCCTCTGACCCCCGCTCCACCCCCTGTCTCTTATACGCATC
>NZ_SMKG01000154.1 GCF_004348525.1 Micromonospora sp. 15K316
CTACCGCGACAACGGCAACACCGCCACCATCGCCGACAGCGCCAACCCCAACACGGCCTCCTACCGCATCACCGTCGAGCACCTCGCCGACTGGATCGCCACCCGCGGCTACTCCACCAACTGACCCAGACACCACACCACAACAACCGAAAGGGCCGACCCCCCACCAGGGGGCCGGCCCTTTCATCGTCTCCGCGTCTCACCCCGAGGCGGGCCCTCGAACCGGGCCAGACCCTCGCTCCGGGCCGAACCCCCGAACCAGCCAGACCCCCGAACCAGGCCAGACCCCCGAACCGGGCCGGGCCCCCGAACCGCGCCGCCCGCTCCCGGGCCGCTTCGCGGGGACCGCACCGATCTCGGAGCCCGGGCAGCCCGGACGGGTCAGCCGCCGGAGTCGGCGAGTTCGGCGCCCTCCGGCACGGTGTCGTCGTCGCGGCTCGCGAGCCAGCCGTCGGGCAGGAAGACCTTGCCCGGCGAGTTGGTGCGGCCGCGCGGCTGGCCCAGGGTCTCCATGGGGAACGGCACGCTCGGGTCGAGCTTGGCGAGCAGGTCGTCCAGCTGGGCCAGGCTCTCGATCATCGCCAGCTCGCGGCGCAGCTCGCCGCCGACCGGGAAGCCCTTCAGGTACCAGGCGACGTGCTTGCGGAAGTCGGTGCAGCCGTCCCGCTCGCCCCGGCCCGGCGTACGCGCGCCGACGCTGAACTGCTCGACCAGCAGCTCCGCGTGCCGGCGCATGGTCGTCCGCACCTCACCGAGGGTGGGCAGCCGGCGTTCGGGGCGGCCGTTGAAGGCGGCCTCCAGGTCGGCGAAGAGCCAGGGGCGGCCCAGGCAACCCCGGCCGACCACCACTCCGTCGGCGCCGGTGTGGGCGACCATCCGCAGCGCGTCGTCCGCCTCCCAGATGTCGCCGTTGCCGAGCACCGGCACGTCCAGGGCCTGCTTGAGGGTGGCGATGGCGTCCCAGTCGGCGGTGCCCGAGTAGCGTTGCGCGGCCGTCCGCCCGTGCAGCGCCACCGCGGCCACCCCGGCGTCCTGGGCCGCGAGCCCCGCCTCGACGTACGTCAGGTGGTCGTCGTCGATGCCCTTGCGCATTTTGACGGTGACCGGCACCCCGGCCGGAGACGCGGCGTCCACTGCGGCCTTCACCAGCCGGGCGAAGAGCCGCCGCCGCCACGGCAACGCCGCTCCCCCGCCCTTGCGGGTCACCTTCGGCACCGGACAGCCGAAGTTCAGGTCGATGTGATCGGCGAGATCCCGTTCGACGACGATCCGCACGGCCGCAGCGGTGGTCCCCGGGTCGGTGCCGTAGAGCTGGAGGCTGCGGGGCTGCTCGTCCGCGCCGAAGGCGATCATCCGCAGCGTCTTCGGGTTCCGCTCGACCAGCGCGACTGTGGTGATCATCTCGCAGACGTAGATGCCGCCGCCCTGCTCCCGGCAGAGCTGCCGGAAGCCGACGTTGGTGATCCCGGCCATCGGCGCCAGTACCACCGGCGGCCACACCTGGTGCCGCCCGAGTGTCAGCGGACGCAGTCGGGGCAGGGTCGGAGCACTCACCGCACAAGTGTACGGGGCCCCGACGGGCGCTCTCGCGCACCGCCGGAGCCCCGCGGCCCAGCTCAGCAGCCGGGGAGACGCTCGATCAGGTAGCGCTCGACCTGGTCCAGGGAGATCCGCTCCTGACCCATGGTGTCCCGGTTGCGTACGGTGACGGCGTTGTCGTCCAGGGTGTCGAAGTCGACAGTGACGCAGAACGGCGTGCCGATCTCGTCCTGGCGGCGGTAGCGCCGGCCGATCGCCTGCGAGTCGTCGAACTCCACCACCCAGCGCTTGCGCAGGTTCGCGGCGAGCTCTTTGGCCTTCGGCGAGAGCGCCTCGTTGCGGGACAGCGGCAGCACGGCGACCTTGACCGGCGCGAGCCGCGGGTCGAAGCGCATGACCGTCCGCTTGTCCACGCCGCCCTTCGTGTTCGGCGCCTCGTCCTCGTCGTACGCCTCGAGCAGGAAGGCGAGCACCGCCCGGGTGAGGCCGGCGGCCGGCTCGATCACGTACGGCATCCAGCGCTCGCTCTTGGCCTGGTCGAAGTAGGAGAGGTCGACGCCGGAGTGCTTGCTGTGCGTGGAGAGGTCGAAGTCGGTCCGGTTGGCGATGCCCTCCAGCTCCGCGAACTCGCTACCACCGAACTGGAAGCGGTACTCGATGTCGACGGTCCGCTTCGAGTAGTGCGACAGCTTCTCCTTCGGGTGCTCGTAGAGGCGCAGGTTGTCCGCGGAGAGGCCGAGGTCGAGGTACCAGTTCCAGCGCTCCTGGAGCCAGTACTCGTGCCACTGCTCGTCGGTGCCCGGCTCGACGAAGAACTCCATCTCCATCTGCTCGAACTCACGGGTACGGAAGATGAAGTTGCCCGGGGTGATCTCGTTGCGGAACGACTTGCCGGTCTGCGCGATGCCGAACGGCGGCTTCTTGCGGGCGACCGTCTCGACGTTCTTGTAGTTGACGAAGATGCCCTGGGCGGTCTCCGGCCGCAGGTAGTGCAGACCCTCGTCGCTCTCCACCGGGCCGAGGTAGGTCTTCATCAGGCCGTTGAACATCTTCGGCTCGGTGAAGGTGCCCTTGTTGCCGCAGTTCGGGCAGTTCAGCTCGGCGAGCGAGGTCAGCGGCTTGCCGTGCTTCTCGGCGTACGCCTCCTCCAGGTGGTCGGCGCGGAACCGCTTGTGGCAGAACTGGCACTCGGTCAGCGGGTCGACGAACTCGGCGATGTGACCGGAGGCCTCCCAGACCTTCCTGGCGAGGATGACGGCCGAGTCCAGGCCGACGACGTCGTCGCGCTGCTGGACCATGGTCTTCCACCACTGCCGGCGGACGTTCTCCTTGAGCTCCACGCCGAGCGGACCGTAGTCCCACGCCGACCGGGTGCCTCCGTAGATCTCGCTGGAGGGGAAGACGAAGCCTCGGCGCTTGGCGAGGCTGACGACGGCGTCGATACGGTCGACTGGCATGTTTCCTCCTACGCCGGCTGGCGGTCGGCGGGGACGTGATCGGGGAACGGAACGAGCGGTTCGGGACCACGCTAGCCACGGCAGGGGCCCGAGCCCAGCAGAATACCGGGGGACCGTTCAGTTGATCCCGCAGACCTCCAGGCCGCCGGTCTGCCGGTCCTGGCCGAGGAGGACCTGCTGCCGCTCCCGCCGGCCGCCCTCCAGGGTCACGTCGACCGGCACGGTGAGGTTGTTGGGGTCGACCTCGCCGAGCCGGTACGCGGTCACCTGCGGCTCGGCGGCCACCCGACTCTCGAAGTCCGCCCGCGACTCGCGGCGCTGCGCGTCGTCGCAGAGCTGGTCGTACGCCTCGCCGTAGTTCCGGTCGACGAGCGCCTGGTAGTAGTCGGTGGAGACCGTCCGGCCCTGCTCGCGGATCGCCTGCACACCGGTCACGGCCAGGCCGACCACGGCGCTGCCGCCGCCACCGCAGCAGAGCAGCACGGCCAGCGCACCGACCCCGAGGCCCAGCCAGAGCCGGGCCCGGCGTCCCTCGGTGGGGGGCGCGGCGAACGGCGGCGACACTCCGGGCCCGGGCGGCGGGGCGGGCGGCCCCGCCGGCGGACCGGGCACGGCGGGTGGCTGTTCGCCGGGCGGCCCGGGCGGCGACTGGTGCGGCGGTGGGGCTGCCGGTCCGGGAGCGGTCATACGAGCAATCTAGTGCCCGCGGGCTCAGCGGTAAGGACCAGCGGCACGATCACTGGCGCTGACCACCACCGCCCCGCCGGGCGCGGCGGTGGCGAGCGCCTCGTAGGCGGACGGCTCGTCGAGCGACTGGGCGAGCAGCGGTACCGCGCTGACCTTGACCTCGAAGCCGCCCAGTGCCCGCCGGTACGCCCCGACCGACTCCCACTCGGTGACCAGACACCAGTGCGCCGGGTCGTCGAGCGCCCGGACCAGTTGGCCGCGCAGGTAGCCGGGGCGGGCGGCCAGCGCGGTGAGGGCGGCGTGCGCGCGTTCGGTGAACTCGTCGGCGACATCGACGTCGACCACGAACCGGTTGGTCACCAGCACCGGCGTCCTCCTCGTAGAGTCTGTGGGATGCAGCGTACGCAGAGCCCCCTGCTGGGCCGGCTGGCCCGGGTGAACCCGACTGCGGTGTTCCTGGTCACCCTGGCGTTGGTGCTGGCCGCCCTCTTCGCGCCCGGCCCGGTCGGCGGGGTGCTGCTGTTGGCGCTCGCCGGGGCCCTGGTTGCGCTGTTTGCCACCACCTGGCCGGTGCAGGCGCCGCAGACCCGCCTGATCCGGCTGCTGATGCTGACGCTGCTGGTGGCGGTGGCCCTGGCCAAACTGCTGTGACATGCACTCATGCGTTTTTGACAATCATTGTCGTTATCGCGGACAGTTGACGACATGAACAACCGCGTCACTCTCCGCACCCTGGCCGCCACCACCGTCGCCCTGCTCACGCTCGGTGGCGCCGCGGCCTGCTCCTCCGGCGGCCCCGCCGGCGCCGACCCGCAGCGGGTGGACGTGGTGGCCGCGTTCTACCCCCTCCAGTTCGTCGCCGAGCGCATCGGTGGGGACGCGGTCCGGGTGACCAACCTGGTCAAGCCGGGGGCCGAGCCGCACGACCTGGAACTCACCCCGGGCCAGGTGGGCGAGGTCAGCCAGGCCGAGCTGGTCGTCTACCTGAAGGGCTTCCAGCCGGCGCTGGACGAGGCGGTCCAGCAGAACGCCGCCGACCGGTCCTTCGACGTCTCGACCGTCGAACCGCTGCTGGACGCCGCCGCCGGTGGCCACCAGCACGAGGGCGAGGAGGGCGAGGAGGCCGAGGAGACGGCCGCGCTCGGCGGCAAGGACCCGCACTTCTGGCTCGACCCGACCCGCCTCGCCACCGTCGCCGACCAGCTCGCCGACCGGCTGGGCAAGGCCGACCCGGACAAGGCCGCCGACTTCACCTCCCGCGCCGAGCAGCTCCACGCCGACCTGGCGAAGCTCGACACCGAGTACGCCACCGGCCTCAAGACCTGCCAGCGTCAGGAGATCGTGACGAGCCACACCGCCTTCGGCTACCTGGCCGCGCGGTACGGGCTGGAGCAGGTCGGCATCACCGGCCTGACCCCGGAGAGCGAGCCCTCGCCGCAGCGGCTCGCCGAGGTGGCCGAGGAGGCGCGGGAGCACAAGACCACGACGATCTTCTTCGAGACGCTGGTCAGCCCGAAGATCGCCGAGACCCTCGCCGCCGAGGTCGGCGCGAAGACCGCCGTGCTGGACCCGATCGAGGGCCTCACCGAGGACGGCGGCTCGTCGGACTACCTTTCAGTCATGCGTACGAACCTGCAGGCGCTGCGTACGGCGCTGGGCTGCTCGTGAACCAACCCGTGATCACCATCGCGCACGCGGCCGTCGGCTACGACGGCCGCGCCGTGCTGCGTGACGTCTCGCTGACCGTCACCGCCGGTGAGGTGGTCGCCGTACTCGGTGCCAACGGCTCCGGCAAGTCCACCCTCGTCCGGTCGGTGCTCGGGCTGGTGCCGCTGAGCGCCGGGTCGGTCACCCTCTTCGACCGCCCGCTGCGTCGCTTCCGGCAGTGGGAGCGGATCGGGTACGTCCCGCAGCGTCTCGGCGCCGGCGGTGGCGTACCGGCCACGGTCCGGGAGGTGGTGGCCTCCGGCCGGCTCGCCCGGCGGGGCATCCTCCGCCCGCCCGGCGCCGCCGATCGGGCCGCCGTCGACCGCGCCCTGCACGCCGTGGGGCTCGCCGACCGGGCGAACGACGCCGTCGCCACTCTCTCCGGCGGCCAGCAGCAGCGCACCCTGATCGCCCGGGCGCTCGCCGGCCGCCCCGAACTGCTGGTGCTGGACGAGCCGACCGCCGGCGTGGACGCGGCGAGCCAGGAGGCGTTCGCCGCGGCGCTGCGCGAGTTCGTCGCCGACGGTGGGACGGTGCTGCTGGTGGCACACGAGCTGGGCCCGCTGCGGCCGGTGATCAGCCGGGCGATCGTGGTCCACGACGGTGGCATCTGCCACGACGGCCCGGTGCCCGACCCGGCCGGTCACCACGCCGAGCCCGACCACGACCACGTACACCCGCACTGTGACGACGAGCCGGCCCGGCTCTGGAGCATCTGAACCCATGGAACTCTTCCAGTACCCGTACATGCAACGCGCCCTGATCGCTGCGCTGGTCATCGGTCTCGCCGCCCCGGCGCTCGGCATCTACCTGGTGCAGCGCCGGCTGGCGCTGATCGGCGACGGGATCGGGCACGTGGCGCTGACCGGGGTCGGCGCCGGGCTGCTGCTCAACCGCTCCCCGGTGCTGGTGGCGGTGATCGTGGCGACCCTCGGCGCGATCGCCATCGAGCTGGTCCGCTCCCGCGGACGCACCTCCGGAGACCTCGCCCTGGCGCTCCTCTTCTACGGCGGCATCGCCGGTGGCGTGATGCTCGTCGGGCTCTCCAACAGCCCCAGCGCGAACCTCAACGCGTACCTCTTCGGGTCGCTGACCACCATCTCGCCGGCCGACCTGACCACCATCGTGGTGCTCGGCGCGGTGATCCTGGTCGCCATGCTCGCGCTGCGCCCGGCGCTCTTCGCGGTCAGCCACGACGAGGAGTACGCCCGGGTCTCCGGCCTGCCGGTGCGGACGCTGAACATGCTGATCGCGATCACCACCGCGGTCACCGTGACGATCGCCATGCGCGCGGTCGGCGTCCTGCTGATCAGCGCCCTCATGGTGGTGCCGGTGGCGAGCGCCCAGCAGGTCACCCGCGGCTTCCGGACCACCATGACGGCGGCGATGGCCCTCGGCCTCTTCGCCGCCGGCTCGGGCGTCTGGGTCGCGGCAAACGCCGACACCGCCCCCGGCGCGTCGGTGGTGCTGATGGCGATCGCCTCGTTCCTGGTGATCGCGCTGGCCGCCGCCGGTTGGCGGGTGCTGCGCCGTCGGCGGGTGCCCGCGGCGGCGCCGGCCGCGCCGGAGCCGCACGAGGTCCTGCTCGGGTGACCGCGCCGCGCGCGATCCCGGCGGAAGTGGTTATCGTTACGGGGTGAGCGGCGGATCCGGCTACGACGGCTTCGAAGGCGCCAGCGAGCTGTTACGCGCGCTGTCGGCCCCGATCCGGTTGGCCATCGTCAGCGAACTCGCCGAGGGCGAGCGGTGCGTGCACGAGTTGGTGGAGAAACTCGGCGTGGCGCAGCCCCTGGTCTCCCAGCACCTGCGGGTGCTGCGGGGAGCGGGTGTGGTGCGTGGTTCCCGGCGAGGCCGGGAGATCGCGTACTGCCTGGTCGACGAGCACGTCGCGCACATCGTGGCGGACGCGGTCAGCCACGCCGGGGAGGGATCATGACCGATCGACGGGTCAGAGGGGGTACTCGATGAGCGAGAGCAGCGCCACCCTGCGCAACACCCGTCAGCGCAGTGCCGTCAGCGCCCTGCTCGCCGAGGTCGAGGGGTTCCACAGCGCGCAGGACCTGCACGCGATGCTGCGCGACCGCGGTGAACGGGTCGGTCTCACGACTGTCTACCGGACGTTGCAGGGGCTCGCCGACACCGGCGAGATCGACGTGATGCGCCCACCGGGCGGCGAACACCTCTACCGCCGGTGCAGCGAGGGACACCACCACCACCTGGTCTGCCGGGTCTGCGGACGGACGGTCGAGGTGGCGGGTCCGGCCGTGGAGAGCTGGGCCGAGCGCGTCGCGGCCCAGCACGGCTACGCCGAGGTGAGCCACACCATGGAGATCTTCGGCACCTGCCCGGGCTGCGCCGGCTGACCTCGCCGCCGGTCTCCGCTCGTGACACGCTGTCCGGTGTGAAGATTTACGCCGATCGTTTCCCGACCGCCGCCCGACAGCTCCTCACCGACCTGCTCGTCGTCGTCTGGGTGTACGCCGCGATCCGCGGCGCGCTCTGGCTGCACGACCTGGTGCAGAAGCTCGCCGTACCCGGCCAGAAGCTGGAGGGCGCCGGCGGTGGGCTCGCCGACAACCTGGCCGAGGCCGGCGGCAAGGTCGGCCGGGTGCCGCTGGTCGGCGACGAGCTGACCGCCCCGTTCGAGCGCGCCGCCGGTGCGGCTCGGTCGCTCGCCGAAGCCGGCCGAGACCAGCAGGAACTCGTCGACCAGTTGGCCCTCGCACTCGCCGTGGCCGTGCTGATCTTCCCGCTCGGCCTGGTGCTCGTCGGCTGGCTGCCGCTGCGGGTGCGCTGGATGCGCCGCGCCGGGGCCGCCGCGAAGCTGGCCGCCGCGCCGGCCGGCCGGGACCTGCTCGCCCTCCGCGCGCTGGCCGGCCAGCCGCTGGGCCGGCTGACCCGGATCGCGCCCGACGTGGCCGAGGCGTGGCGCCGCGGCGACGACGCCACAGTCGACGCGCTCGCCGCACTGGAGCTGCGCCGACTCGGCCTGCGGGAGGGCCGCTAAGGTCTTCGGGTGTTCTACTTCCTGGTCGCCATCGCCGTCCTGCTGATCGGCTACGCCGCCGTACTGGTCACCTTCGTCCGCAAGGGCCGTCGTATCCCGCCCGCGGCGTACCTCGTGCTGGCGGCGCTCAACGGGCTGATCCTCGCGGCGATCCTGGCCTGGGCCATCGCCCGCTGACCCCCGCGCGGGGCTCGCTGCCCCCCGCGCGGGCCCGCTGACCCCCTCGCGCGCCCGGTGGTCTCCCGCCGTCGGCCGGCCCCCGAGTCGGCGGCACCCCGGAGCGGCGTCCCCGAGTCGGCACTCCCCCGGGCCGGCGTCCCCGTGACCGGCGGCCGCCCGGGGCGCTGTGGAGAGGGATGCGTCTCCACCGCCGCAGCGCAGGATGCGGGGGGGCACGCCATGTCGTGACCGCGGCCGGGCGCTGCCGGCCCACCTGGCCACGGCGGCGTCCCGCCGGCCCGTCCGCGAGACGCCGAGGGTCGACCCTCACTGGGGCGGCGGGATCCTACGGCGGACGTCGGTCGCGGTGGACGGCCCGGCGGACCAGGGGGCCACCCAGGGCAGCTCGTCGGGCGGGGTGATCACACCGGACTCCAGGTCGGCGTAGCGCCCGGCGAGGATCCGCTTCGCCGCCGCGACGTCGACCGAGTCGGTGTTCTCCCAGAGCGACGTGAGGAGCGCGTCGATCCGGACCCGGGCCTGCCGGCAGAAGAGGTCGGCCAGTTCGAGGTTCTCCGGCCGGGTGTCCCGCTCGGCGTGCGCGCGGACGCAGACCGCGGCCATCGCGAACAGCTCCGCCCCGATGTCCACGATCCGCCCGAGGAACGCCTGCTTGCGCTCCATCCGCCCCTGCCAGCGCGACATCGCGTAGAACGTCGACCGGGCGAGCTTGCGCGACACCCGCTCCACCTGCCGCAGATGGCGGGCGAGCGGCCCGAACTCGGCGTACGCCCGGGGGCTCTGACCCCGGCCGACCGCGAGCGTGGGCAGCCACTTCGCGTAGAAGACCCCGGCCCGGGCCCCCGACTTCGCCTTGCGGCCGAAGCCCGCGTCCGGGTCGATGATGTCCCCGGCGACCGCGAGGTGCGCGTCTACCGCCTCCCGGGCGATCAGCAAATGCATGATCTCGGTCGACCCCTCGAAGATCCGGTTGATCCGCAGGTCACGAAGGATCTGCTCGACGGCGGCCGGGCGCTCGCCCCGGGCGACCAGCGACTCCGCCGTCTCGTAGCCCCGGCCGCCGCGGATCTGGATCAGGTCGTCGGCGATCCGCCAGGCCATCTCGCTGGCGTAGAGCTTGACCAGCGCCGCCTCGATCCGGATGTCGTTGCGGTCGTCGTCGGCGAGCCGGCAGCAGATCTCCAGCATGGTCTCCATGCCGTACGTCGTCGCGGCCATGAAGGCGAGCTTCTGGGCGACCGCCTCGTGCTCACCGACCGCCCGGCCCCACTGCACCCGTTCGGCGGCCCACTGCCGCGCCACGTTCAGGGACCACTTGCCGGCGCCCACGCACATCGCCGGCAACGACAGGCGACCGGTGTTGAGCGTGGTCAAGGCGATCTTCAACCCCTTGCCCTCGCCCCCGATGACGTTCTCCTTCGGCACGAAGACGTCGTGGAACCGGGTGAGGCTGTTCTCCAGGCCACGCAGGCCGAGGAAGGCGTTACGCCGCTCCACCGTGATGCCGTCGGCGTCGCCCTCCACGACGAAGGCGGTGATCCCGCCCCGGCGCCCCTCGGCGGCCGGCACCCGGGCCATCACGACGAGCAGCGTCGCCACGGTGCCGTTGGTCGCCCAGAGTTTCACCCCGTTGAGCCGGTAGCCGGTGCCGTCCTCGGTCGGCTCGGCGGTGGTCGCCAGCCGAGCCGGGTCGGAGCCGACGTCCGGCTCGGTCAGCAGGAACGCGGAGACCTCGCCGGCGGCCAGCCGGGGCAGGAACCGCTGCTTCTGCTCCGGCGTGCCGAACATCTTCAGCGGCTGCGGCACCCCGATGGACTGGTGCGCGGAGAGCAGGGCGCCGATCGCCGGGCTGACCGAGCCGGCGAGCATCAGCGCCCGGCAGTACTGGAGGTTGCTCAGGCCGAGCCCGCCGTAGGCCCGGTCGATCTTCATGCCGAACGCGCCGAGGCGGCCGAGCCCCTGGAACACCTCGTCGGGGATGCGCGCGTCCCGCTCGATCGCCGCGCCGTCGACCTCGGTGGCGAGGTACTCCCGGAGCCGGCCGAGGAACTCCTCGGCCCGGGCGTCCTCGCCCGCATCGGAGCTCGGCCAGGGATTGATCAGGTCGAGTCGGAACCGGCCGAGGAAGAGCGACTTGCCGAAGCTCGGACGGTCCCAGGTGGACTCGCGGGCCGCCTCGGCGACCTGGCGGGCCTCCTTCTCGGAGACGTGCCCCGCCTCGTTCGGCAGTGGGGCCGCGGTGCCACCACTGGTGTCGGGTCGCTCCGGAGCGCCGCCGGAGGAGCCCGGCTCGGGTCGGCTGTTCTGCGTCGTGGTCACGGCTGCCCCCCTCGAACCTCGGTCCGCTGCGTCAACGTGCTCGACAAACGCCACGCTACCCCCGGTTGTTACCCAGGGGTAGCTCTACGTAAAGATCGACTTTCGGCGATGGCGCGGGCGGGGACCGGCGACCCGGCGGGCCCGGTCACCAGGGCGAGGATCAGTCGCCGGTGAGCGTACGAGGGTCGTCGTCCTCGTCGTCGATGTCGTCCTCACCCCAGTTCCGGCGGGCGAACGGCAGCACCGCCCAGAAGGTGAGGAACCAGAGCCCGGTCAGCGCGCTGAGCACGAAGGCGAGCGGACGGTCGAGGACGAAGTCGGTGATCAGCAAGACGGCACTGACCATCGAGACCAGCATGAAGGCGAGCCCGCCGCTGGCCATCTTGTGGGCGAACCGGACCAGCTCCGGCTTGCGACCCTGACGGAACAGCGCCCGGTGGAACGCCACCGGAGAGATGATCAGCGCGGTGGCGGCCGCCGCGGCGAGCAACGAGACGACGTAGACGTCCTTCTGGAAGTCGGTCGTCCGGGTGAAGCCGTTGCTGAACGGCAGCGTCAGCAGGAAGGCGAAGAGGATCTGCACCCCGGTCTGCGCCACCCGCAGCTCTTGGAGCAGATCGGCGAAGTTGCGCTGCCAGCGCTGCCGCTCGGTCTCCTTGGACACGCGCTACCTCCCGCTCCGACGCTAATGCCGGCGGAGGGCGTCGCCGGCAGGAACGCCAGTGCCCGCCGGCCCGTCATCTGAAACCGACTCACGACGGGCCGGCGGGCCCACGCCGATCGCCCGAGCCAGGGGGCAGGCGCGATCGCCTCCGGGGCAACTGCCGAGCGGGGACCCGGGGTCAGGCGCCGCGGCGGATCCGGCCGGCGTACCGGGCCTCGAGCGCGTGGTTGTGCTCGTCGCCACCGGCGATGTTGGCCGAGAGGTAGACCGGCGGCCGCTCTCCCGCCGCGAGCAGCCGGGCCACCACCTCGACCGTGATCTGCTGCGCGAGCAGGGCGGCGGTGATCGAGGAGACCGCGCCGACCGCGCCACCCTCCGGGAGCGGCAGCGTCGCGTCGCCGTACGGGGCGCCGTTGTCGAGCACCACGTCGGCGAAGTCGGCGAGCTTGCGTCCGGACGGGTGCCGGGAGGCCATCTGACCGGAGTGCAGCGCGGAGGTGATCGCCACCAGGGGGTGTCCCTTCTCTTTGACGACGGACGCGAACTCCACCATCGCGCCGTTGACGCCCGAGTTCGAGGCGAGCACGAAGACGTCCTGCGGGCGGACCGGGGCCAGCGCGTAGAGGCGGTGCGCGACGGCCGGGTCCCGCTCCAGGGTCGGGCCGAGCAGATCGACCGGGGCGCCGCCGAGCAGCACCAGGTCGCGCAGCGCGATCCGGTTGGTGGGCACCAGCCCGCCGGCCCGGCCGGCGATCTCCATGGCGAGCGCCTCGGAGTGCCCGGTGCCGAACGCGTGCACCACACCGTCGGCAAGTACCGACTCGGCGATCAGGTCGGCCGCGCGGCCGACCGCCTCCCGCTGGCTCTCGGCCACCCGGTTCATCGTCTCGGTCACCATCGCCAGGTAGCCCTCGGCGCTCAGCGTCATCGCTCCTCCGTCCCATCCGTACCTGTGTCCCCGCCCACCCGGGCCAGGATCGCCTCGGCCAGCGGCGCCGGCGCCTCGTCCGGGATCCAGTGGCTCACCCCGGGCAACTCCACGAAGCGGTAGTCGCCGGCCACGTGCTGCGCGCACGCCTCGGCGGCGCCGCGACCGATCGCGGTGTCGCGGTCGCTCCAGACGTACGTGGTCGGCACCGTCACCGGCCCGACGGCCGCCAGCGCGGCCCCGGACATCGCCCGGTACCAGTTCAGCGCCGCGGTCAGCGCGCCGGGTTCGCGCATCGGCTCCGCGTACGCCGCCACCCGGGCGCTGTCCCCGACGCCGCGGAGCAGTCGACGCAGCCCCGCCGCCCGCATCCCCAGCAGCACCTTCTCCGCCTTTCCGGCCTGGCGGAACAGTGCCATGTACGACGAGCGGGCCTTCTGCTTCGGGTCGTGCGCGAGCGCGTGCGCCATGGCGGCCGGGTGTGGCACCGAGACGGCGGTGAGCGTCCGCACCCGCTCGGGGTGCGCCGCGGCGACCGCCCAGGCGACGGCCGCGCCCCAGTCGTGCCCGACGAGGTGCACCGCCCCGACGCCGAGCGCGTCGAGCAGCGCCACCGCGTCGGCGACCAGCTCCGGCAGCTGGTACGCCTCGACCTCCGCCGGCCGGGCGCCGGGCGAGTAGCCGCGCTGGTCCGGCGCGTACGTGCGCAGCCCGGCGGCGTGCAGCGCGGGCACCACCTCGTCGAACTCCCCGCCGTGCTGCGGGAACCCGTGCAGCAGCAGGACGGGGTCGCCACCCTCCGGGCCGCCGGCGCGTACCACGAACTCCAGACCACGGACGTCGATGCGCATGATCGGCAGCCTACCCAGGTCGGGCGGCGTGGCCCGGCCCTGGCCACGGTGCTAGCGTCTGTGTATCAATTTCACATCCGACAGGGGAGCGCACAGCGCTGAGAGTGCGGGCACGCCCGCAGACCCTCGAACCTGATCTGGGTAATGCCAGCGCAGGGAGTTCGGTCGACCTCCAGCCGCGTCGCCGTCCGGTGACACCGGGCGCGGCGTGCGTCTTCTCCTGGTTCCCGCAGCCGAACTGGGAGTAAACAGATGAAAAGCACCGACACCAATCGCTGGCGCACCATCGACATCGTCGTCGCGTCCGTGATCGCCGTCGCCTTCGGCGTCATCTTCTGGGCCTGGAACCTGGTCTGGAGCGCCACCGACGCGGCGTTCGCCTTCTTCCCGCCGGCGCAGACGCTGATCTACGGCGTCTGGCTTGTTCCGGCCGTGCTCGGTGGGCTGGTCATCCGCAAGCCCGGTGCCGCGCTCTACTGCGAGACGGTCGCCGCGATCCTCTCCGCCCTGCTGGGCAGCCAGTGGGCGAGCATCACGATCGTCCAGGGCGTGATGCAGGGCATCGGCGCCGAACTGGCCTTCGCGGCGTTCCGGTACCGCTCGTTCCGCCTCCCGGCCGCGGTGCTGGCCGGCGCGCTCACCGGCGTCAGCGCGGCGATCTTCGACTTCGTCTACTGGAACACCGAGACCGACCTGGCGAGCTACCGGCTCCCGTACGCCCTGCTCACCGTCGTCAGCTCGACGATCGTGGCCGGTGTCGGCGGCTGGGCACTGACCCGCGCGCTGGCGAACACCGGCGCCCTGGACCGCTTCCCCGCCGGCCGCGAACGCACCGCCATCTAACCCACCCC
>NZ_SMKG01000155.1 GCF_004348525.1 Micromonospora sp. 15K316
GGGGTGGCCCGACGGCGTGGTCGGGGCGCGTCCCGTGGGGTTGTGCAACGGCCTCGGCGGGCCGCTCGTTCCCGGGGCCGGCAGCGGTGCCCTGATCGGGTGTGTTGCCGGGGTGTGCAACGGCTTCGGCGGGCCGGTCGTTCCCAGGGGGCCGGCGCGGATAGCCCGGTGGTGCGGGGCTGGCGCGGCGGGGGATTCAACGACCCGGGGCCGGTGATGATTCCCGGCTGGGCCGGTCTCTCGGGGGCCGGCGAGCGGGGTCGCGCGGCTCGACCCTGTTCAACGACTCGGGCCCGGCGATGATTCCGCCGCCGGGGTGGCCCCGACCACGGGACGCCCGGTGCCGAACCGGGTATTTCGGGTAGGAACCGCGCAGGACCGAACCGGACGTCCGGTGTCGAACCACCACCGCCGTTGCGCGGCGGGTCGCGACTTCCAGGCATGTTGGGGTGACCGCCGAAGCGGACAGCCCGTTATCCCGGTGCCCGAATCGACCACCACCCCGATCCGCCTGATGGTCAACTCGGGTTCCTTGATGTCGGGCTGTCCCAGTGATGCGGATACCCCGACATCAGTGAGCCCGAGTCGATCATGGCTCGCCATCGGCCCGGGAGGCCGAAACCCAACCGGGCCCGTGCCCGCGTTCCAGGCCGGCTCCCATGTCGCGGCACCCGTGACCCGGGCGCAGAACGGGCGTCAGGGCCCAGGTCGCCGCCGTGGACCCTCGGTGGCCGTTGATCGACTCGGGTACGCGCATGTCGGGGTGTCCCGGTGGTGCGGATGCGCCGACATCAAGGAACCCGAGTCGACCATGGAGCGGATCAGGCCGGTGCCACCGGGTCGGACGGTGCCACCGGGCCGGACGGTGCCACCGGGTCGGACGGTGCCACCGGGCGGGCGGTGCCATCGGGTCGGGCGGTGCCGCCGGATCGGCCGGGGCGGGCGGTACGAGCCTGATCGCGGACTGGGCGCGCTCGCTCACACGGGCCCGGCACGACTTCAGTGCATGTCGGGGTGGCCGCCGAAGCGGACAGCCCGACATCCCGGTAGCCCGAGTCGGCGGGACCCGACGAATCGCGGGTGCTGTCACGATGGGGGGCGTGGAGATCTGGAACAACCCGGCGTGTTCGAAGTGCGCAACGGCCCGGGCGACTCTCGACGAGGCCCGGGTGCCCTACCGGCTGCGGGCGTACCTGGAGGACCCGCCCGGTGTCGCGGAGTTCATGGAGGTGTTGGCGCGGCTCGGCGCGCGGCCGTGGGAGGTGTGCCGGATCCACGAGCCGGCCGCGCAGGAGTTGGGCCTGGCCGACTGGCCCCGGGACGAAACGAGCGAATCGCGCTGGGTCGAGGCCATGGTCGCCCACCCGGAGCTGATCCAGCGGCCGATCCTGCTCCTGGACGACGGCGGCGCGCTGGTCGGCCGCAGTGCCGAGGTGTTGCGCGCGGCTGTCGACCGGTCGGTCGAGGACTGAGCGCAAGCCGGAGCGAACATCGCCTCCGGGCCGTCACGTTCCGGCTCGCTGGCCGGCTCTACGCCGCGCCCGCCCGGTCGTCCATCGCCCCGCCGGTCCGGCGGTCCACTGCCCCGCCCGCCTGCCCGCCCGGCCGTCCGCTCACTCCACGGGCTCGCGTCCGCCCTGCCGGTTCCGTCCCGCTCAGGCGGCGGACACCCGCCGGTCCGCCCGGCCGTCCATCGCCCCGCCGGTCGGGCCAGCCGGGCGGGCGTCCGCTCGGCGCACGGGATCGCGTCCGTCCCGTCGGGTCCGCCCGCTCGGGTGGCGGGTGTGTGGAACGCGGCGTTTTCCACTCGGGCGAGCGGGAATGCGGGCGGTGGTTCCCGGAACCGACCGCGGAAGGAGCGCCGGGTGTCGCAGCACGGGTTGCCGACCGTCGCGCTACGGCCCACGCCGGTCGCCGGCGCGCCCCTGTACTGCGACGCCCGGGAGTGCGGGTTGCAGGGCGACGGGGTGACCAACGACCAGCCGGCGCTCGCCGCGCTCGTCGATCGCCTCGGTGCGGGCTACGCCTCCGACGGCCGCCCCCGAGTCATCTACTGTCCGCCGGGCATCTACTCGATCCGCGACGCCGGCACGATCTGGCGCAGTGGGGTGTCGCTGATCGGGGCGGGTCCGGCAGCGACCCGCTTCGTGCTCAGCAACGAGGGGAACCGGGCCGATCCGACGCCGTTGGCGTACTGGACCACGGTGCAGCACGGCGCCGACCGGGACCGGCACATCGCCGACTGCACCTTCGCCGACTTCGAGATCGACGGCTCCGGGGTGGCGATGGCCGAGTACAGCTACCTCGCCAAGGGGCTCGGCCTCCAGTACGTCGTACGAGGAGTGTTCCGCAATCTCTACATCCACCACACGGGAGCGACCGGCCTCGGCTGCGACTTCCTCCAGGACAGCATCATCGAGGGCTGCGTGGTGGTCGGCTGCGGCCGGCTGGACAACGGCGAGGAGATCGGCGGGGCCGGAATCGGCGTCGGCATCGGAGGCTGGGGTGAGGTGGAACGGCTCACCATCGCGAACTGCACCACTGTCGGCAACGGCACCAACGGCATCTTCCTGGAGTTGCAGAAGGACTACTGGCCCCCGCCGCGAGGCTTCCGCATCATCGGCTGCCACAGCCAGGCCAACCGGTTCGGCATCTCCGACTGGGGAGCGGACGGCCTCATCGTCTCGGCCTGCACCCTGACCGGCAACCTGGAGGCCGGCTTCGACGTCTCCGGCAACGGCACCGCCGGCGTCGCCGGCCGTGGTGGACTGCTGACCGACTGCGTCATCGACCGCAACGTCGGCGACGGGGTCAGCATCGGCAACACGCCAGGTCCGTACACCGTGCGGGGCAACCGGATCAGTGGCAACGGGGCGTACGGCCACCACGAGCACAACCTCGGCCGGGTCTACTCGGGCCCCGCCGAGCACGTGGTCGTCGACAGCAACGAGATCTGGGACAACGGCCTCGACGGGATCCGGATCGACCGGCCGATGTCCGACGCCGTCATCGTCAACAACCGGATCCGCAACAACGGCCGGCGGCGTGCCCCGGCCGAGGCCGGTGGCGGCGAGGCGGTCCGGTACGGCTTGCGGGCCGTGACGGACCGGACGGCCCGCTGGCCCGCCGACGGTCACCGGGGGAAGGTGGTGCGGGTCGGCTCCCGGGTGGCGGTGGTGGCCGGCAACACCGATACCGAGCTCGCCCTCGCCGAGGTGCGGCCGGACGCCGTCAGCGGCTGGAACGCGGACGTTCCCGGGCCGGGCGCGAGGTACGAACTGCCGGGGCCGCCGCCGGTCCGGGCCGGCATCACGGTCAACGCGGCCTTCGACTCGGCCACCGTACGCGGCAACCGGATCTGGGACCACCGCGACGAACCGAGCCAGACGTACGGAGTCTGGATAACCCCGGAGGGCAGCTGCGTGGACTGCCGGGTTCAGGACAACGACTTCGCCGGCAACGCCGAGGGACCGCTGCGGTTGGACACTCCGCCGATCGGGGGCCGCTGGGACGGCAACCACCACGGCGAGGGTTGAGCCGGTCCGTTCAGCGGACGCCGTCGCCCTGCGCCGTGGCGTCCGCGTGCCGGGCGAGCAGCCGCGCCCGGATCTCCTCCGGGGTGTACGCGCGGCGGCGCCGCTCGGCGCGGGCGATCACCACCCCGGTGGCCGCCACGCCGGCGAGACCGGCCAGCCCGAGCACCTTCCACCACCGCATCCGTCGCCGCATCGACCTAGGGTAGACGGTTATGAGTCTCAGCCTCGACGAGGCGGTGGAGCTGACCCGCACCGGCGACCTGTGGGTCTTCCGCGGCCGCAGCGTGCCGGACCGGGCCATCCAGCTCACCACCAACAGCCCGGTCAACCATGTCGGCATGGCGGTGGTGCTGGACGACATGCCACCGCTGATGTGGCACGCGGAGCTGGGCAGGTCCCTGCCGGACATGTGGTCCGGCGGCCACCAGCGCGGTGTGCAGTTGCACGACCTGGCCGAGGCGGTCCGGGTCTGGGCCAACCGCTACGGACAGCGTGCCTGGCTGCGCCAGCTCGACCCGCCGGCGGACGCGGAGATGGAGAACGCGGTGCTGCGTACGGTCGCCCGGCTGGACGGTACGCCGTTCCCGTCCACCGCCCAGCTGGCCTGGCGGTGGCTGCGTGGCCGCCTGCCGCAGCTGCCCCAGGCGGGCCGTGACCTGCTGCCGCGCGGCGGCGGGAGCAGGCCGCCCCGCCCGGCGACGGTCCCCGACCGGGCGCTGGAGACGGCGTACTGCGCCGAGGTGGTGGCGGTGACCTACGAGGCGATGGGTCTGCTGCCGGCTGGCCGGCGTCCGAACTGGTACGACCCGGGCCGGTTCTGGAGCGGCGACGACCTCGGCCTCTCCGGGACCGCCCGCCTCGGCGCCGAGATCGAGGTACGCGTGCCGCCGCGCTGAGGTTTGACGGCACCGGCGACGGGCAATTGCCTCCGCCGTGAGAGCCTCCACCGACCTCGGTACGCTGAGCGACTTCTTCGACCGGTACGGCGCGGCACTGACCGCTGGTGACGTGCCGGCCCTCGCCGGCTGCTACGCCCTGCCCGGGCTGGTGGTCGCCGACACGTACAGCTTCTCCTTCAGTTCGCTGGCGGCCGTGGCACTCTCCTTCGTCGGCGCGGCACCGGACTACCGGGAGCGGGAGCTGATCGCCGCGCACGCGCTCATCGAGGACGTGCAACCGGTCTCCGCGCTGCTCACCATGGTCGCCGTGGAGTGGGAGTTCCTGGACAGCTCCGGCGCGCGGGTGCCGGGCGAGCACTACCGCTACCTGCTGCGCGGCACCGACACCGGCCCGGTCATCTGTACCGTCGTGCGCGCCGGCTGACCGGGGCGCGCCCGCCGTCCGGACGGTCGGTCGCTCGCACCGAGTTGCCGTTCCCCTCCCACCGGAGGCTGACTACGCTGGCGGGTCGGTTCAGGAGAGGGGACACATGCCTGTGCGGCCTGCCGGGGCGCCGGAACCGGGAAGCGCGCCCAAGCTGGTGGCGTCGGTGCCGTGGGTGCTCGTGCTGCTCGGCGTGGTCACCCTGGCGGTCCTCCTGCTCGTCGCGTCGCTCTCCTTCCGGGTTCGCGAGCCGGAACCGGCCGCGGCCTCGGCGCCGCCGCTGGTGCCACCGGTCTCCCCGGCCGCCACGGCCTCCGCCTCGGTGTCACCCACCCCGAGGGCGAGCCGCTCCCGCACCGAGGTACATCCCTCCCGGAGCGTGCGTCCCTCGCCCACCGTCACGTCGTCGTCCCGGACTCCGTCCGCGCCGCGGTCGAACCAGCCGGCGTCGGTCGACGGCGGCGCGTTGACGGCCACGTACCGGGTCCGCGACGCCGATCGCGACGACGTCGCCGCGGAGTTGGTGCTGCGCAACGGCACCGGCCACGCCGAGCAGTGGCGGGTCGACCTCGCGTTCTCCGGCCGGGTCCGGAACCTGCGGGTCTTCGGCGCACCGGTCTGGGTGGTGCCCCGGGGTGACGGCCGGTACGTGCTGCGGGGGCTCGGCCCGCTCGCGCAGGGGCGCAGCGTCGAGCTGACCCTGCGGTTCAGCCGGGACGACCGTGACGACCAGCTCAGCGGGTGCAGGGTGAACGGCGGCGACTGCGCCCTCGACTGACCCGTTACGCTCCCCGGGCGACCACCAGAGGGAGGGACATGTCCGGCACGGGTCAGGGCGCACGACACAGACATGGCAGGGCCGTCGCGTCCTCGCCCTGGATCGTGGTCTTCGCCGGGGTGGTGGTCATGGTGGTGCTGCTGGTCATCGTGCTCGGCACCTACCGGGGCCGCTCCGATGCGGAGGTGCCGCGGGGGTTCGAGGTCGGCGCGCCGATGCCGACACCGCCCTGGCTCTCCGCGTCGCCGACGGGCTCCGCGTCGGCCGACTCGACCGGCGGCACGCGCACGCCCTCGTCGTCGCCGACGCCGACGCTCTCCTCGACCCCGTCCGCGCCGACGTCCACGGCGAGCCCGACGTCGGCGGTCCCCGGTTCGCCGTCGGTTCCGCCGAGCCCGCAGGTCTCGACCGCGCCGCCCGCCCCGCCGGCGTCTGGACCGTCGCCCGAGCTGACCGGCCGGTATCGGGTCACCAGCACCTTCAGCGGTGGCTTCATCGCCGAGGTGCAGGTCAGCAACGTGTCCGAGGCCGGTCAGGAGTGGCAGGTCCGGCTGGGCTTCTCCGGTGGTCGGGTGACCGCCGCCTGGGTGGTGAACGCGCCACAGGGGAGACTGCGCGAGCGCGACGACGTCTACACCTACAGCGGCGGGGCCGACCTGGCCCCGGGTCAGTCGGCGCGCCTGATGTTCCATGTGGAGCGGGCGGAGACCCGTCCCGCCGAGTGCACCGTCAACGGGGTCACCTGCGGCGGTCTCTGATCTTCGTCGACTGAAGGGGCCGGCAGCGCGTGCTGCCGGCCCCTTCCGGCGTCCTTCCGCAAGCCTGCTGCCATGTTGCAGCGTTTCTTGCAAGGTATTGCAAACCCTTTCGGCGGGGGCTAGCGTGCGGGCGAATCCACGACCAGAGGAGGCCGTCGATGGAATCCCCGCCGCGACCACGCAGGGCCCTGCTGGGTCTCGTCGCCCTGCTCGCCCTCACCCTGGTCGGTACGCCGGTCGCCGTCCCGCAGCTCGGCGGGGTGCCCGCCGCCGGCGCGACAGGTGTCGACGAGACGGCCACCGGTGCGGCCCAGTGGCGTGGTGAGCCTTCCGCCGAGGCCCTTCTCGCCCGCGGGACCGACGACACCCGCGCCGAGCAGTTCTACTTCGTACTGCCCGACCGGTTCGCCAACGGCGATCCGCGCAACGACCGGGGCGGGCTGGCCGGGAACCGGCTGCGCACCGGGTACGACCCGAAGGACAAGGGCTTCTACCACGGTGGTGACCTCAGGGGCGTCATACAGAAGCTCGACTACATCCAGGGGCTGGGCACCACGGCTATCTGGCTCGCCCCGGTCTTCAAGAACCGCCCGGTGCAGGGCAGCGGGGCGGACGTCTCGGCGGGCTACCACGGCTACTGGATCACCGACTTCACCCAGGTCGACCCGCACTTCGGCACCGACGAGGAGCTGCGGAGGCTGGTCCGCCTCGCGCACCAGCGCGGCATCAAGATCTACCTCGACGTGATCGTCAACCACACCGCCGACGTCATCACGTACGCCGAGGACAGGTACGCCTACATCGACAAGGCGACTTCGCCGTACGTCGACGCGCAGGGCCGGGCCTTCGAGGACCGCAACCACGCCGACGGCAGCCGGGGCTTCCCCGCGGTCGACCGGAGTTCGTTCCCGTACACCCCGACCTTCGACACCGCGGCGGACGCCGAGGTGAAGGTGCCGGCGTGGCTGAACGACGCCACCATGTACCACAACCGCGGTGACTCCACCTTCACCGGCGAGAACAGCGAGTACGGCGACTTCTTCGGCCTGGACGACCTCTGGACCGAGCGCCCCGAGGTGGTGCGGGGCCTCACGAAGGTCTACGGCGACTGGATCGGCAACACCGGTGTGGACGGCTTCCGGCTCGACACCGTCAAGCACGTCAACCTCGACTTCTGGCCGCAGTTCAGCCGGGGCGTCGAACGGGCCGCCGAACGGGCCGGCAAGAAGGACTTCTTCATGTTCGGTGAGGTGTACAGCGCCGACCCCGAGATCACCTCGACCTACGTGCGGCGCGGCGGCCTGCCGGCCACCCTCGACTTCGCCTTCCAGGAGGCGGCGCGTGGCTACACCGCCGGCGCCGGTTCCGCGAAGGCGCTCGCCGACGTGTACGCCCGCGACGACCTCTACGCCGCCCGGGACACCGACGCCAACCGGCTGACCACCTTCCTCGGCAACCACGACATGGGGCGGATCGGGTCGTTCATCGCCGGCGGCGGCACCGACCCGGCCACCCACCTGCGCCGCGACCAACTCGCCCACCAGCTGATGTTCCTCACCCGCGGTCAACCGGTCGTCTACTCCGGCGACGAGCAGGGCTTCACCGGACCGGGCGGGGACAAGGACGCCCGCCAGGACATGTTCGCCTCGGCGACGGCCGACTACCTCGACGACGACCTGCTCGGCACCGACCGCACCCACGCCGGCGACCAGTACGAGCCGGACCACCCGCTCTACCGCACCATCGCCGAGCTGGGCGCGCTGCGCCGGGCGCACCCGGCGTTGCGCGACGGCGTCCAGGTCACCCGGTACGCGGCCGACGGCCCCGGCGTCCTCGCGTTCTCCCGGATCGCCCCGAGCGAGCGCACCGAGTACGTGGTGGCGGTGAACAACGCGGACACGGCGCAGACTGTCACCGTGGACACCTGGTCGGCCGGCGCCACCTTCACCGGCGTCTACGGCGCCTCCGGTACGGCCACCGCGGGGGCGGACGGGAAGCTGGAGCTGACCGTTCCGCCGCTGGCCGCGGTGGTGCACCGGGCCGGCACGCCGATCCCGCCACCCGGCCGGGCGCCGTCGGTCACCATCACCACGCCCGCGCCGGACGAGGCGGTCGCCACCCGGGCCGCGGTCACCGCCCAGGTCACCGGCGACCCGCTCGCCACCGTCACGGTCGCCGCCCGGGTGGGTGGAGGCAGCTGGACGTTGCTGGGCAGCGCGCGCCGCGCCCCGTACACCGTGCACCACGATCTCACCGGGCTGGCCGGCGGAACGAGGATCGAGTACAAGGCGGTGGTCCGGGACGGCTCGGGCCGCATCGCCACCGCCCGCTCCACCGCCACCGTGGGAACAGCCGCGCAGGGCCCATCGCGGGACTGGGCGGTGGTGCACTACCAGCGCCCCGCCGGTGGGTACGACGACTGGCGCCTCCACGCCTGGGGCGACATCGACCCGGCGTACGTCACCGAGTGGCCGCAGGGTCAGCCGTTCGCCGGCGAGGACTCCTACGGGCGCTTCGCCTGGGTGAAGCTCAAGCCGGGCGCGAAGACCGTCGGCTTCCTCGTGGTCGACGAGGCGGGCAACAAGGACGTCGCCCAGGACCGGGCCCTCGACGTGACCCGGACCGGTGAGGTCTGGGTCAAGCAGGGCGATCCGGTGGTCTACCCGACCCGGCAGGCCGCCACCGGCGAACCCGACCCACCCGTCGACGACGGCACCGCCGTGCTCCACTACCGCCGGGCGGGCGGCGACTACGACGGCTGGGGGCTGCACCTCTGGGACGGCGCGGCGGACCCGACCGAGTGGTCCGACCCGATGGAACCGACCGGCTTCGACGCCTTCGGCGCGGTCTTCCGGGTGCCGTTGGCCGACGGCGCGACCGGACTGAACTACATCGTCCACAAGGGAGACAAGAAGGACCTCCCCGACGACCAGCGGCTCGACCTCGCCGGCGCCGGGCGGGAGGTCTGGCTGCTCGCCGCCACCCCGGGCCGGCTGCTGCCGTCGACCTCCTCCGCCGGGGGCGGGGACCTGGACGTCACCAAGCAGCGGGCGCACTGGATCGACCGCTCCACCGTCGCCTGGCGGACCGGACCCACCGACGGCAAGCGGTACGCCCTGGTGGCCGCCCCGGCTGGCGACGTGCGGGTGGTCGACGGCGAGCTGGCCGGGACGTACACGACGGTGCCGCTGGACGCGCGGCGCAACGGGCTGACCGAGGCCCAGCGCGCGGCGTTCCCGCACCTGTGGGCGTACCGGAGCTTCACCCTCGGCCGGGGTGACCTGGCCAAGGTGCCGGCCGCGCTGCGCGGGCAACTGCTGGTCACCGAGCGGGACGCCGAGGGGCGCCTGCTCGCGGCCACCGGCGTGCAGATCCCCGGCGTGCTCGACGACGTGTACGCGCGGGCCACCGACGCGCGCCTCGGGCCGACGTTCACCGGCCGGACGCCGACCCTCGCGGTCTGGGCGCCGACCGCCCGGACGGTGTCGTTGCAGCTGTTCGACACGCCCACGGCCGAGCCGCGGACGGTGGCGATGAACCGGGACGACCGCACCGGCGTGTGGTCCGTGCGCGGCAGCCGGGAGTGGACCGGGAAGTTCTACCGCTACCAGGTGCGGGCCTGGCAGCCGGCGACCCAGCAGGTGGTCACCGCCTCGGTCACCGACCCGTACTCGGTGGCGCTGGCGCCGGACTCCACGCACAGCCAGCTCGTGGACCTCGCCGATCCGGCGCTCGCCCCGCCCGGCTGGTCCGGGCTGCGCAAGCCGGCCGCCGTGCCGCCGAGCCGGGCGCAGATCTCCGAGCTCTCGGTGCGGGACTTCTCGGTGGCCGACACGAGCGTGCCGGCCGAGCGGCGGGGCACCTTCCTCGCCTTCACCGAACCGGCGAGCGCCGGCATGCGGCACCTGCGGGCACTCGGCGACGCCGGGGTGACCCACCTGCACCTGCTCCCGGCGTTCGACTTCGCCACCATCCCGGAGCGCCGCGCCGACCAGGCGCAGCCTCCCTGCGACCTGGCCGGGCTGCCGCCGGACTCGGCGGAACAACAGGCGTGCGTCGCGACAGTCGCCGCCGCCGACGGCTACAACTGGGGGTACGACCCCCTGCATTACACGGTCCCGGAGGGCGGCTACGCCGTCGACCCGACCGGGGCGGCGCGCACCACCGAGTTCCGCCGGATGGTCGCCGGCGTCAACGGCGCGGGCCTGCGGCTGGTGATGGACGTGGTCTACAACCACACCTCGGCCGCCGGAGTGGATCCGAAGTCGGTGCTCGACCAGATCGTCCCCGGCTACTACCACCGGCTCCTCGACGACGGCACGATCGCCACCTCCACCTGTTGCGCGAACACCGCCCCGGAGCACGCCATGATGGGCAAGCTGGTGGTGGACTCGGTGGTCACCTGGGCGAAGGCGTACAAGGTGGACGGCTTCCGCTTCGACCTGATGGGCCACCACCCGAAGGCGAACATCCTGGCCGTACGGGCGGCGCTGGATCGGCTGTCCCCGGCCCGCGACGGGGTGGACGGCACGTCGATCCTGCTCTACGGCGAGGGCTGGAACTTCGGCGAGGTGGCGAACGACGCGCGGTTCGTCCAGGCGACCCAGGCCAACATGGCCGGCACCGGGGTGGGCACGTTCAACGACCGGCTCCGGGACGCGGTGCGCGGCGGCGGGCCGTTCGACGCCAACCCGCGCGCGCAGGGCTTCGCGTCCGGGCTCTTCACCGACCCGAACGGCGACCCGGTCAACGGCAGCCCCGACGAGCAGCGGGCGCGGTTGCTGCACCAGCACGACCTGATCAAGGTGGGGCTGACGGGGAACCTGCGCGGCTACCGGTTCACCGACTCCACGGGGGAGCGGGTCACCGGGGCCCAGGTCGACTACAACGGTGCGCCGGCCGGCTACACGGCGGCACCCGGGGAGGCGGTCACCTACGTCGACGCGCACGACAACGAGATCCTCTTCGACGCGCTGGCGTACAAGCTGCCGCAGACCACCTCCACCGCGGACCGGTCCCGGATGCAGGTGCTGGCGTTGAGCACAGTGGTCTTCAGCCAGGGCACCGGATTCGTCACGGCCGGCTCCGAGCGGCTGCGCTCGAAGTCGCTGGACCGCAACTCGTACGACTCGGGGGACTGGTTCAACCAGATCCGCTGGGACTGCGCCCAGGGCAACGGCTTCGCCGCCGGCCTGCCACCGGCGGCGGACAACCAGGACAAGTGGCCGTACGCCCGGCCGTTGCTGGCCGATCCGGGGCTGGTGCCGGACTGCGCGGCGATCGACACCACCGACGCCCGCTACGCCGAGCTGCTCCGGATCCGCGCCTCGTCGCCGGTCTTCGGGCTGGCCACGGCGGAGCAGGTGCAGCGGCGGGTGGCGTTCCCGCTCTCCGACGCGGCCGAGACGCCCGGCGTGCTCACCATGACGCTGGACGGTCGGGGGCTGGACCCGCGGTGGGCGTCGCTGACCGTGGTCTTCAACGCCACCCCGCAGACCACTACCCAGCGGCTACCCGGGCTGCGGGGCGCCGCCGTGTCGCTGCACCCGGTGCTGCGCACGTCGGCGGATCCGGCACTGCGCGGTGCGTCGTTCGATCGGGCCACCGGCACGTTCACCGTGCCGCCGCGGAGTGTGGCGGTGTTCGTGCGGGAGCACTGAGCCACGACGCGGACCGGCCCCCTCCCGCGGTCAGCGGGAGGGGGCCGGTCCCTGTCTCGACCCGTGCCGTCGCCGTCGGCGGCGTCACGTCACCCGGGGGTGTCAGCCGAAGCAGTTGGGGGGTGTGGCCCCCAGGCCGAGGCAGTTGGTCGGCCGGTTGGCGGTGACCGCCGACTTGTCGTCGATGATCACGCCGGAGTTGTTGGTGAAGATGCCACCCGGCGGCAGGGTGGAGAAGTTGTGCGCCACCTTGGTCTTGTCCAGCCGCACCTCGCCACCGACGTTGAAGATGCCGCCACCGATGCCGATCGGGCCGACCGCCCGGTTGCCGACTACCTCGCTCTTGCGCAGGACGGTGATGCTGCCCTCGTTGAACAGGCCGCCGCCGAAGAAGGCCGCGACGTTGTCCTTGATCGAGGTGTTCTCGATGGTGGCCCGGCTGCCGAAGGCGATCGCGAGGCCGCCGCCGACACCGATGGTGCTGTTCTTCTCGACCTTCACGTCGTAAAGGTTGAGCGAGCTCTCCGCCGTGGCGATGCCGCCACCGGCGACGAGCGCGGTGTTGTCGGAGATCTTCGACTGCTTCACGGTGGTGTTGCCCTCGATGTCGAGGATGCCGCCACCGAAGCCGATGGTCTTGTTGCGGCTGATCTCGCTCTTCTCGACCCAGACCGTGCCACCGTCGACGTCGTCGGTGAAGATCTCCGCGGCGCCGTTGGAGATACCGGCACCACCGATACCCGCCTCGTTGTTCGTCACCTTCGAGTCGTAGACCCGCAGGACGCCGGCGTTGAAGACACCGCCGCCGAAGAAGAAGGCGGTGTTCTCGGCGATGGTGCTCTGCCGGATGCTGGTGGTGCCGAAGTTCGCCACGCCACCACCGTTGCCGCCGGACTGGTTCTGCAGGACCTCGCTGTGCTCGATGTCGGCGCTGCCGCCCGGCTGCACCAGGATGCCGGCGCCGTCGTTGAACTCCGGCTCCTCGACCAGGGTGCTGACGCCGCCCTTCGGGGTCGCCTTGGGCGCCGCCTGCAGTGTGGTCCGCGGCGTCATGGCCACGGCCTTACCGGCCTTGGTCGCGGCCGCCTGCGCCTCGACCGAGGTCGAGTACGCCGACCAGACCGCGGCCGGCTCCGGCGCGGTGAGGAAGTTCAGGGTCTGACCGCCCTTGATGGTCAGGCCCTTCACCGTCAGGTGCCCGCCCGGACCCACGTTCAGGATCCGGAAGTACTCGGCGGTGGCGTCCCGGACGATCTTGGTCTTGTCGCCCTTGAGGGTGACCCGCTCGGTGATGACCGGCAGGCCGTTGCCGAACTCGTCGTACCGGGTCAGGTTGTAGGTGCAGTCCTTGGCAAGCTCGAGCGTCGCGCCGTGGTTCTGGTTGGCGAAGACGATCGCCTGGATCAGCTTGTCCGTGTCGCAGGGCACCTCCTTCACCTTGTCGTCCTTGCGGTCCTTGTCGTCGCGCCGGTCCTTGTCGTCGCCCTTGCCGCGCCAGTCGCGGTTCTCGTCGTGACGGTCGCCGCCCTTGTCCCCGTCCTGGCTGACCTGGGCGGTGGCCCAGCGCAGGCCGTCCACGCCGGCCGCACCGGCCCCGGTGGCGACGCCGACTCCGGCAAGGCTGACCACGCCGGTCAGGCCGGCGACACCGCTGGCGAGCCAGACCTTACGGCGGCGCTTCGCCCCCGTCGCCGGCTCCGCGGCCTCGTTGTTGGTTAGGTGATTGGACATCGGAGCTCTCTGCCCTCTCCTCGTACCAGACAGGTTCGCGCCGCCTCAGGCGAGCGTCCCCTGCTACAAATCGGTTGTAGCTCCCGAAACCCACCGTATGAGAAGGTTCTTCGCCTCGTGGTCATATCCGAGATAAGCCCACATTCCGTACCCGATGGGGGCGGTCGGTGACGGGCTGGCCCGGTCATGGCGAGACCGCCTGTGCGGGACCGACTGGACGCGGAGGTGACGAGCGGGTCGGGTACGGCCCGGAGCGGCGCGTAGCCGGCCAGAACCGGCGGGCAGGGGCGATGGGGAGGCGGCGGATGTGGAGGGCCCCTCCGCGCCGACG
>NZ_SMKG01000156.1 GCF_004348525.1 Micromonospora sp. 15K316
CGCCCGGACAACCCCACGACGCCCCGCACGGACAGCCCCACGACGCCGCGTGCGGACGGTCCGCCGCCGGCGCGCGACCACTCCGCGCCGCCGAGCCGGCCGGAGACACCCACGGGCCGGGACAGTCAGCGCGGCCCGACCGATCCGGTCCAGGACCGTTCCGCCGGCACGGGCGACCGGAGCGGTACACCCACGGCCCGGGACGAGGACGGCTCACCGCCGAACCGGCACGAGGATCCGTCCGCCCCGGTCCGCGCCGACGAGCAGCAGGCCGACCCGACGGCGGGAGAAGCGCAGAGCGGCGCGTCAATCCGGCCGCGCGACGAGCTGCGGGCCCAGGAGTGGGCCAACAAGGCGTACGACCGGTTCCGGGCCGACCCGGAGGACGTGCCGGAGATCGCCGCACACCTCGCCGACGTGGAGCGCCCCGACGGCACCATCGGCTACAGCCAAGCCGAGGTCGCCCGGGTCAAGCAGCACCTGATGTTCGACGAGCACACGCTGCGCGACTACCCCGACGGTTGGGAGCGGCGCCGGTTCGACGCGGACGAGGACATCGCGGAGGCCTGGATCCGCCTGCGGGAGGGGCGGCACCTCGAACCCGACCTGGTGCTGCTGGAGCACGAGCTGGCCGAGTCGGGCTACATGCGGGTCCACCCCGACGCCACCTACCCGGACGCCCACGGGCACGCCCAGAGCCTGTTCAATTGGGAGCGGGTCGCGCCCGGGCGTACCGGGGAGGACCTGGACAGCGCATATCCGAGGAGAACCGGCGATGGCGATTCTGGTGGACTTCGAACTGATCCGACAGGACAGTCGGGAGGTCGAATACAGCTTCGGCTTCCCGGAGAAGGATCGTCGACTGGTCATCCAGAAGGACTCCCGCCAGGGGACACCGCTGGACGGGGCGGAGGACATGCAGTACCGGAAGGCGTTCGGCAAGATCCTGCGGATGCAGGCCGAGGCGGCGACCTGGCCGGCCGGGGGGAGCTACGCGGCGTAACCCCGGAGGACGGGCGGGTTCCGTTCGAGCTGGTGCCGGTCGAGCCTCGTCCGGTCGGGCCGTCGGTGCCGATGCCCGAGGCTGTCCGGTCGACCTTCGACGGGCACATCGGCGAGCTGCTCACCGGCCGCGATCCCGGCCCGGTGGACCAGCCGCACCGGGCGAGCTGGGACGAGTCGTCGCGGCTGCTCACCGTGGAGTACCCGGACGGCGTCACCGTGCAGGTCGCGCTGCAGGTCAACTCGTCCCTGCCGCCCGGCCAGCCGGTGGTGCTGCGACCGGGGCTGGAGGTCGAGCACGGGCAGTGGGTGCAGCGCGAACCGGCCGGTGTGGTGCTCCCCGACCACCTGCCGACCGACCCGAACACCCGGGCGGCCTTCGTCGACCGGCAACTCGGCGACGCCTGGAGCACCCTGCACCGGGAACTGCACCAGGTGCTCGACCGGCCGGTCGAGCCGCCGTCGCCGCGTGGCGACGGAACGACCCGGACCGACACGTCACACACCGAGAGCGGGCCGCGCACCGACCGGACGCCCACCGACGGTGGACCGCGTACCGATCGGACGCCCACCGACACGTCCCGGACCGACACAGCGCGGAATGACGGCACGACCCGGACCGATCGACCCCGCGACGACGCCGCCGGGCCGCGTACGGAGCGGGATGACGCCGCCGGGCCGCGCGCGGACCGCGACGGCACCCCGACGGAGCCGAGGCGTGGGCCGGACGCGAACGAGCCGGCGCCGGTCCGGCCCGAGCAGGATGCGCGGGCCGACGGGGTGCCGGAGAGCCCGCGGGACACCGCGGCGGCGCCGCGCCCGGAGGAGCCTCCGCGCCGGGCCGACGAGCCGTCGCTGGTCGAGCTGGAACGACCGCTGCACCCCGACCCGCCGGTGCTCGACCGGGTCACCCTCCGCGACGCCACCCCATCGGACCCCGCGCCGCCCCGGCCGCTCACCCCGGACACCGTTCGCGGCCTGCTGGCCGACGCCGGCACCCCGGAGCAGGTCCGCGGCTGGGCCCGCGACCACCTCGCGGTACGGCAGGAGGACGGCTCGTACGTGCCGCGCTCGCAGGCCGAGATCGACGCGGCGGTGACTCGACTGCACGAGGAGACCGCGGCGGTCGTCGACTCCCACGTGCCGGCCGACCCCAACGCGACGCCGGAGAGCGCGGTACACCCGGAGCAGACGGCGCGCCCGGGTGACTCGCCGATCGTCCAGGAGCTGGCGCCCAGTGCAAACTTCTCGCGGGACTTTACGAGGACCGGCGCGGAGCTGCCCGAACAAGTCCATGAGCTGGTGCAGCGGGCCAAGGAGAACCTGCTCGGCCGCTACCCGGAGACGGCGGTGGCGGCCCGGATCGCCGACCTGGACGCCATCGGCGGTATCGCCGACCGGCTGCAGACGGCCGCCGACGCGGCCCGCGAGGGCGGCCGGCTCGGTGACGTGGTGCAGGGCGTCCGCGACCTGAGCCGAGCCGTCAACGAGTACGCCGACCGGTACCGGGACTGGCGTGACTTCGAACGCGGCGGTGACTACGCCGACCCGGGTTGGCGGGACCTCGACGGCGTCGACCCGTTGAACTCGGTGGAGATGGCCACCCGGGTGGTGAGCGTCGACCCGCAGACCCACCGCTTCCACGTCATGGACCAGGCGATCGCGATCGCCAAGATCGGTGACGTGCTCGGGCCGACGTTCGAGGGGCACGCGGCGCGTACGTTCGAGCGGCTGATCCCGAAGGACATGGAGAGCGTCGACGCGCTGCTCCCGCCCGAGCTGCGTGACCCGGACCTGGAGGAATGGATCCAGGGAACGGCGCGTGGTGGCTTCGATCCTGTAACCGATGTCCTCTATGTCGACCCGCGGGATAGAGGCGGGTTGGACCGACCGATCAGCGCGGTCGCCGCGACAGTGGTGCACGAGAGTATGCATCGTCTCCAGCCAAACTCGGACGTCGTAGCGCGACATGCCAAGCAGCTAGCGCCTGAGGGCCCGCCGCGGACGGACGTCGTAGGCGAGATCCTCACGCCGGTCCGCTTCGAAGGTGAATTTCAGGCGTTTACCGTCCAGCAGCAGTTCCTGCGCGGCCTAGCCGGTTTCCGGGCCCTCGACCACGCGGGTGACCCGCGGGTACCGCGCAGCGACAGCTACCAAGAGATGGCTGACTGGACTCCACAACAAATCCGGGACCACATACTCAAGCAGTACGTCCGCGCCCCCGACCGAGCTCACATTCCGGACCACCTGTTCGACCGGCTTATGGCGCTCACCCCGGAGAGCATCCTGGAGCGTGCCGGTGTCGCCATCGACGAGGCGAACTTCCCGGTCGCCGACGACCGCCGGCAGGGCACCTTCTACGGCCCCATGACGCGGGAGATCGCCGACCGGTACGGCATCGACCTCGACGCGGTCGGACGGGACCAGGCAGCCCGGACACTTCCTCCGCTCCTGGACCAGACCGCTGCCACGCCGGAGGTTTCGGTACCCCGTGGCGGATCCGACTCGCTGCCGCTGGCGGAGTGGGGACCCGGCCGGGACGGGGACGCGGCCTGGCCGCCCGAGCAGCAGTCGCCCTACACCGCCCCGCCGTGGCGGACCGACGGGCCTGCCCACGACAGCACACCCCCCTGGCACGACCCGTCGCCGACGCACGGGCCGGGTGCGCACCACGACGGGCAGCCGGCCCGTCCGGAGCCGGAGCGCCGGCCCGGCGCGCTGTCGCGGGCGTTGCGCCGGATCACCGGTCTGTTCGGCGGTTCCGACCCGGCGCCGCATGCGCCCGAACCGAACCCAGCGACCCCGCAGCCGTGGGCTCCGCGCCCCGGTGAGCCGAGCCACGGTGGCCTCGGACAGTGGGGTGGGCAGCGGCCAGGGGAGCCGACCCAGGGCGGCTTCGGGACGTGGGGCCAGCGGTCCGGCGAGTCGATTCCCGGCGACACGAGCCCGTGGGGCCAGCGCCCAGGTGAGGCCCAGCAGTGGGGCCAGCGCCCCGGCGAGGCGGCCCCGAGCTGGCGGCCCGGCGAGGCCTACCCGCCGGCCCGCGACCCGTACGCGAGCCGCGGCTGGCCGCCGGAGGTGGACCCGGGTCACGCCGGGACGCCGGGGCGGCCGGGCGTCGACCCGTACACCGGGCAGGGGCGTCCGACGTCGGACGCTCCCGCCTGGGGCACCCCCGAGCGGGCGCCGGATCCGACGAGGCCGGCCTGGTCGACGCCGGAGGCCGATCGTCCCTCCTGGACCAACGGCCCCGAGCGTGCCCCCGCCGACCCGGTTGCTACCGACGGGCGGATCAACCTGGCGCTCACCGAGCGTTCCATCGCTCTGGAGGAGCTGCGCGCGTCGACCGACCCGGTGCACCAGGCCCAGGTACGCGCGGACCTCCAGCGGCTCGACGCCGATCTGGCCCAGCGCGGCTACCCGGTGCACCAGTTGGAGCGGGTGCCGGAGGCGGACGGCCCCGCAGTCGCCGATGCTCCCGCGGTGGACGGTCGGGACCACTCCCGGCACGACGAGATCTGGTCCGACCCGCCGTGGCGGCAGGAGGACCGGCGGCCCTCGCTGGACGAACTGATCCCCAGCTCCCAGGAGGAGGCGACTGCCTGGGGTGACTCGGTCCGGCGGGAGTTCGCTGACCAGCTCGACGGGCGCGAGTTCGCGGGGCTGCGGATCCGGGTGGACCTGGAGGACCCGTACAGCGTCAGCGTGCACCGCAACGAGGTTGTGGTCCGGGCGGAGGTGCAGGACGCGAACGGGGTGAGCGCCGGGCGGGTGGTGCGCTCCTTCCAGCGCGACCACGACGGCAGCCTCTTCGTGGAGCACGTCACGCTGAAACTCGACGACCGCGTCCAGGGCCACGGCTTCGCCCGGGAGTTCAACGACAGCCTCATCGACTGGTATCGCTACTCCGGCGTCGAGCGGATCGAGGTGCACGCCGCCTCCACCGTCGGCGGGTACGCGTGGGCACGCGACGGCTACGACTGGGCGCCCAACACGGAGCACCGCTCCAGCGCCGTACTCGACCGGCTCCGGGTCGAGCTGCGTGGGCTCGACGCCGACGTCGACATGGCTCGCCGGCTGGCCGCGGACGACCCGAGCGTGGACGCCGACCGGCTGCGCATGCGTTACGGCACCACCGATCCGGAGCAGGTGGCCCAGGAGGTGCGGCGGCAGCGGGAGGCAGCCGAGCAGATCCTCGAACGCGCCCGCACCAGCTCCTTCGGCAGCGCCCGGTACCCGACGCCCTTCGACATCAGTCAGGCCGGCTGGGGCGACCACCACCACGGCCGGGAAGCGTCGTGGGTCGGCAAGCGTGCGCTGCTCGGCGCGGACTGGAAGGGCGTCAAGGAGATCAGCGACACGGGTCCGCTGCATCCCCGGTCCGCGCACACCCAGGGCATGCCCCGGGTTCCCGACCCGTCGTCGATCCGCGGCCTGCTCAGCGGGGACGGGCATCCGCCGGTCACCGCCGCCCGGGTGCCGGAGGGCGAGTTCCACGGGTACGGCCGGGACGTCCCCGAGCCGGAGGTGGTGCGGCAGCTCGGTGACGACGCCCTGCGCCAGGTCACGGAGACGCTGCCGGAGGGGAGCCCGCTCAAGGGCGTACGCCTGGACTTGACGACGGTTCCGGCGGACGCCCTGCCGGACGGCGCGGTGGCCCGTTCCGTGCCGATCGACGCGCAGGGGCGGGACCTGCCGCACGGCACCGTCCCGCCGGAGGGCGGCGGCTGGCGCGTCGAGCTGTCGGACCGCGCCAGCGATGTCAATGTCGCCCGCGCCGTCGCACACGAGGCCGCCGAGCTGACGGCGATCCGGGAACGGGCCGACGGTGGACTGGATCCCTTCACCCCGGACGCCCTCGTACCCGGTGCGATGGCCGACGGCGCCACGCTCAGCCCGCATGACCACGGTCGGCTGGCCGAGGCCGAGGTGCTGGCGGACCTGCTGCACGATCCGGCGCAGGCCGCGCACGCCCGGACCGAGCTGCGGGCCCTCCGCGACCACCTCGGCCTGCACCCGGACGATCCGGGTGCCGCGGCCCGGTCGCGGCTGCTCGACGGGCGGATCAGCGACGCCGGCCGGGACGCCCTGCTCGGCCGGGAACGGCCGCCCGCCGAGACCACCCCTCCGCCCGTCGACCACGGGCCGGCACGGGCGACCGACGGTGAGACGGTCCCGCCGGCGGGTCGCGACAGCGACGGCGCGGCACCCGATCGCGTCGAGACCGATCCGGTGCCGGACCGGTCAGATCCCGCCGAGCTGACGGCGCCGGAGCGGTCCGGCTCCGCAGAGCCGGCGGTGCCGGAGCGGACCGAGGCGGCCGCCGCGACCTACCCGGCGCGGACCACGCGGGTGCCGTTCGACTTCGAGCGGTTCCTCAACGACCCACGCTGGGCCGACGAGGCGACGCAGTTCGAGCAGCGCCTCGGCGCGTACTACTTCCGCGATCCGGAGGTGTTGGACACCGTTCGTACCGCGCTGACCCGGATGCGGGACATCCTGGTGGACCTCACCGAGCCGCGCCCGGGAGAGACCCCCGAGCAGGTGAAGGCCCGGGTCGAGAGCGCGTTTTTCCGGGACGACGCCTCGGACAGTGCCGGCCAGGTCGGCAGCGGGGTCAGCTTCGACCGGCTGATCCGTGAGGGCAACCTGCGCGAGACGATGACCGCCTTCTACAACGCCGCGTACACCAACTGGAAGAACCCACACACGCTCGCCCACGCCCTGCGGGCGGTGCTGGACGGCGACCGGTGGGAGCAGGCCCGGACGGCGGGTGTCGACGTGCCGTCCGTGCGCCGGATGGGTGAACTGCTTGACGGCAACCTGAACCGGGTGATGCCGGAGTTCCTGCAGGAGAAGCTCAGGTTCGGCCGCGACTTCTTCGCGACCGGCAACGTGACGCGCAACTCCGAGCACCCCATCCGGGACCTGGCCGAGATAACTCTGAGCCAGCGTCCTCGCGACGACCGGCACCCCGACGTGCAGGAGGCGCTCGCCACGACACCCGATCACTACGCCCGGCTGGGCGCTCCGCTCGGAACACTGGAGCGGGCCTACGTGGACCAGGTGCATCGGCAGAAGACCGGGGAGTCGCTGGGCGAGCACGACAAACTGCCGTGGCGGGAGGGCATCGTCGCCCACGACACCGACCACGGCCCGTGGGCCCGGCGGGTCGGTCGGGACGGCTTCCCGGTCATCGACGGACTGTCGGGCACCACGGCACGGATGCTGACCGCCGCCCGGTTCATCGGTCTCGACGGCCCGCAGCTGGAGCGGTTCCTCAGCGGGCTGATGGGGTGGATGCTTCCCGCCCGTGACCACAGCCTCTTCGAGATCCTGCGCGGGTCGGAGATGGCCGACGTCACGCGGGTCGACGTCCGTCCGGCGGGCACCCGGTTCACCGCGGTGGATCTCTACCGGGCCCTGCCAGACATCGACCTGCCGACGCTGCGGCGGGAGGTCGGCGTCGACGGGCTCCTCCCGCACGAGGCCCGCTACCTGGAGCACGCGGTCGATCCGCGCGGCTTCTCCGAGACGCAGCACAAGGTGCCGCAGATCGCCGACCGGTTGTGGCCGCAGCTGGAGAGCGGCCAGGTACGGGACCCGGACCTGGCCGACTGGCTGCGGCGCAACGGCATCGACCCGACCGACTCGGCCGCGGTGCGGGAGCTGGGCCAGCGTCTGTCGAAGCCGCACGTGATGGCCTTGACGGTCTACACCCGGCACAGCCACTACCTGATCAACAACGTGATCCGGTCGCACCTGTTCACCGGGGCGCTCGGAGAGATGCCCACCAAGGGGCTCTTCGAGCACAAGGTCCGTCAGCTGGTGAAGAACTACCTCGAGAACATCGCCGCTGACACGAAGGCGTTGCCGCTGCCGTTGAAGCTACGACCGGTGGTGCACGACGGGGAGGGACATCTGACCTCCCGGTCGCCGCTGCGTGGAGCGGCCGAAGAATGGGTGGAGGCGCGGCGACAGGCCCTCGACGCCGAGCAGCGTGCCGAGTCGCACCGTACGGCGGGCAACGAGCTGGAGCAGCGCCGCGCCGACAGCGAGGTGCGACGCGCCAACAAGGCGATGGACGCGGCCTGGAAGGAGCTCAAGAGTCAACTGCGGTCGGTCTCGCCGGGGCTCCTCGACGAGATGCGGTGGCACGCGGACATGGTCCACGACGCGATGATGCAACTCCCTGCCGTGGGCAGCCCGGAGCGGCCGGTCATCGCCTACCGGGGCGACTGGACGACGCCGGTGTACTCCCCGATCTACGGGAACTCGTGGCTTCCGCACGGCACGGCGAGGGAGTTCCTCAGCGTCAGCCGTCGGCTGGACGTGGCGGTGCGGTTCATGTCGGAGAACCCGGCCTCGGGCGGTAAGGTGCTGGTGGTCTACCGGCTGACCGGAGAGCAGGCCCGGGACATCTCGGTGTTCTCGTCCTTCGCGACGGACGAAGAGGCCGTGTTCCCGCCGCGATCGCGGACCGTACGAAGCGACGACGAACAGCTGGCGGAGGCGGTGCGGAACCAGTTGCCCGCGGAGTTCCGCGACAACTGCGAGATCATCATCATGGAAGAGGCGCACGATCGTGGCTGACGATCCCGGCTGGGGCGAGGGGGAGCGACTTCTCGCCGAGGTGCACAGGATGTTGCTGCGCCTGGCGGGCCGGGTTCCCGACGAGGTGCTGCCGGCGCTCCGTGAGCTGCTCGGAAACGGTGATCTCCGTTACCTGCCGGACGCGGTGTCGGTCGCCACCGTGCAGTACGCCGTGCCGATCACCCCGGCGGACAAGGAGCTGCTGGCGCGCATTCTCATCGTCCTGGACGCCCCCGGGGGCGAGCCGCAGCTGTACGACGAGGTGCCGGTGGCCGCGCAACCGCCACCCGCGAGGCCGTTCCGTTTCCTGCCGGTACCGCCCGCGGTAGCCGTGCGGGCAGCGGACCGGATATCGAGCCGGCTGGACCTGACCGGTGGCGGCGATCCGTTCGACCTCACCGACCTTCCGGCCGATCTCGCACCCCTCGCCGATCTCGCGTCCGAGCTGACCGATCAGGTCGACGACCGCGCGGTGGACAATCTCAGCCTCGCGGATGGGGTACGAGGGATTTGGCGGAGCTGGCGGCTCGGGGCGTCCGACACGGCACAGCGGGTCTACCTGGTGGAGCTGGGTTCCGGCGTTCCGGCGTGGGAGGTCACGCAGGAGGCCCAGGATGCCCTGAAAATGAAGGGCGAGCAGGCGCCGCAGGTGGAGGCTTTCTGGGCCGGTGAGCCGCTCACGGATTACCACCGGGCGGCGCTGGCCGGGGCGGCGCTGCTGTGGACGCCGGAGGTGGGCCGGGTCAGGCTGGCATTCGGTGCGGAGCAGTTGGCCGATCTCGTCCGGTCCGGGGCTCCCCGCGTACCCGTGCCGGAGCGTCGGATGTTGGCCGAGCGGTTGGCGGCGGGCGCGGCGGTGCCCGGCCGGGCCGAGCGGCTTCCCGACCTGGTCGAGCCGGGGCGCGGTGAGGTCGTGCCGGGCGGGTACCGCACCGACGGCCGCTGGGTGTGGCCGGAGGCGCTCGGCTACTACCTGACCGAGTACGGCGTGGCACCTCCTCGGGAGTTGACGGAGGCGCTGGCAGCGGGTGGCGCGACGACGCCGGCGAGCCAGGTCGCGGTCTTCCGTGCCGGCCTCGCGCTCTCGGGCCGCTGACCCCTCTTGGCATGTGTTCGCGGTCCGGCGCGGGTCATCGCGGAGGTTCCGCTTCGTTCCCCGGGCATCCGACAGGTGGCGGAGGCTCGGCAAGGCCAAGCCGACCGGAACGGCCTCGGGGCCAGAAACACTGGTTGACAGCGCCTGGTTCGGTCGCTGCCGGCTGCTCGACGCATCCGACAGGACGAGCCACTGTGGCAGGATGATATGCCGCCGCTGGGCTATGACGGAGGGGGTCCGAATGGATGCGGAGCGGACGGTCGAGGCGATCCAACGCTACGTGCTGGACCCCACGAAAATCGTCGAAAACGTATGGACCAGCCCCGAGTCGGTCGTCTTGGACACCCCGACCACCATGTACTGGGCCGATCCTGCCGATTGGGTTGTGGCCGGGGAGGGATGGCTGGCCGACGCGGTTCGGGTCGTGGCCGCGCGCCAACCGATCTTCGTCACCCACGGCCTGCTCCTTCCTCTCCAGGGTGCACCGCTGCACCTGAATCGTCCGGAGGTGATGGCGGCGCTGGGCCGCCGGGTGGGGGACGAGTTGAGCCCGCTGGCATACGCGGAGCTGTTCGGCGAGTTGTACTCGGCGTGGAAGATCGAGGGTCCGGTGGTACGCCCGTTCGCTGCTTCGCAGACCGTTCGGGCGGGTTGGTTGGTGCGGGAGGCCGACCATTTCGCCCGGGTGATGGTCGTGCCTGACGCGCCGCCGGTGGCTCCTCCGGCGTTCGAGCAGGGGGCAGGCGGGGAGTGGACCTTGACCTTCTTCTCGCACAACTATTACCTGCTCGAGGTCGACACGGCGGTGGATGTCTTCGCCTGGACGGTGACCGGGGCCCCCGACAGGCCGGCCACCTGGGAGCGGAACACCCTCGCCAAACGGATCCTGCTCCCGCTTCCCTGAGTGGAGGCGGTGTCGACCGCGCACCGGTCGCCATTCGAGTCCGCCGCGCCGCCCTGGCGGTGCTGCGCCGGTTGCCGGCTTGACGACGATGGACCGCCGGGCGAACGTTGTCCCATGTACAACACGAGTCTGGCGCACCTGGATCGGCTGCCGGACCACGTACGCGACGACTACCTGCGTCTTGTGGAGTGGACGGTGGCCGAGTTGCCCTCGCGGTGGTCGTCGAGGTTGTCCGTGCCTCTGCTGTGGCTGTCGGTCGGAACGACAGGTGACGCCGTGACGGCGGAACGGGTCGCCACCACTGAGTTGTATCGCCGGAACGGCTACCCCGACGAGTTCTTGCGATGGGTCATGTCGGCCGTGCAGTCGCGGATGACGGAGATCGGGGGACGATGCGCCGCCATCGTCTTCAATGACCGCGTGGAATCGCCGTTGTCCGGACCGTTACTGAGTTTGCTGCTCGGTCCGCCGGAGACAAACGTCTTCTTGTACGCGGCCCATCGGGACGTTTCGCAGAGGTTCCGGGACTCCTTCCGGATCCGGCGCGGCCCGTTGCGGCGTCTCGGGTTCGTGCCGGACGTCCATCGGAAGCTGGCGGACGCCCGGCGGACCTGGCCCAACCGGACGGGTTCCGGGCGCGATTGAGGCCAGATCTCCACGCGATGCGGAGGTCTTTCGGTCGCATGTTCGGCGGAACCGGCAGGTGGGCTGTCGTGGGCGGATGACGGCCACACGCTCGTCACGACAGAAAGGTGCCTGCGTGAATACGGAGCGGATTGCCGAGGCGATCCAGCGCCAGGTGCTCGCGCCCGGCGAGACCATCGAGAACCTGTCGATCCTCCCGGACGCGGTCTTTGTGAGTACGTCGGCGGCCCTGTATTCCACCAGGCCTGCGGACTGGGCCGTTGCCGAGGAGAAGTGGGTTGCCGAAGTGGTCCGGGTCGTAGCCTCGCGGCAGCCGATATTCACCACCCACAGCCTGCTCTTTCCGACGGAGTCGGAGCCGTTGTACCTGAATCGTCCTGAAACGATGGCGGAACTCGGCCGCCGAGTGGGCGCCGGATTGAACCCGGTGGCGTATGCGGAGCTGTTCGGTGAGCTGTACTCGACGTGGGAGATCGGCGGGCCGGTGGTGCATCCATTCGGTGCGACGCGAACCGCTCGGGCAGGCTGGTTGGTGCGGGAGACCGACCATTTCGCCCGGGTGATAGTCGTCCCGGACGCGCCTCCGGTGGCCCCGCCGGTGTTCGAGCAGGAAGCGAGCGGAGAATGGACCTTGACCTTCTTCTCGCACAACTTCTACTCGCTGGAAGTCCGAACGGCGGTGGACGTATATGCCTGGACGGTGTCCGGCGGTCCGGCTCGGGCGGCCACCTGGGAGCGGAAGACCATCGCCGAACGGGTGCTGCGCCCACTTCCCCTGAGCTGAACCGGCGCCGTCCGCGGCTGTGCCGGCTGGCCGTTCTTCGGCTGCCCCGGGCGGGTCGTTGCGGCAGGATTGGGCCGCTGCGGGTGAGCACGGGGAGGGTGTCCGGGTGGATACGGAGCGGACCGCCGAGGCGATTCAGCGTCACGTGCTGAGCCCTGCGGAGACGGTCGAGAAGATCTGGCAGGGCCCGACCTCGGTCACGGTCCGGTCATCCCGTTACCGCTACGCGGCCCGCCCGGCAGACTGGGCCGTCGCCGACGAAGGCTGGGTGTCCGAGGCGGTCCGGGTGATCGCCTCGGGGCAGCCGATCTACGTGACCCATGGCCTGCTGCTTCCGGCGCAGGGTGAGCCGCTGCACCTGAACCGCCCGGAGGTGATGGCGGAGCTCGGTCGGCGGGTCGGTGCGGGGTTGAGTCCGTTGGCGTATGCGGAGCTCTTCGGCGAGCTGTATTCGGTGCGGGACATCGACGGTCCGGTGGTGTATTCGTTCGGGGCGACGGAGGGCACGCGGGCGGGTTGGTTGGTGCGGGAGGCCGATCATTTCGCGCGGGTGATGGTCCTGCCCGACGCTCCTGCGGTGGCTGCTCCGGCGTTCGCGCAGGGGCATGGCGGGGAGTGGACGTTGTCGTTCTTCTCGCACAACTATTACTTCGTGTCGGAGATGATGACGGCGGTGGACGTCTACGCGTGGACGGTGACCGGCGGTCCGAACCGGGATGCCACCTGGGAGCGGAATGTCATCGCCGACCGGGTGCTGCTCCCGCTGCCTGCTTGACGGCAGCTTGGCGGGGGGACCGGTCGGGTACTCGGTGTAGCCGGCCGAGTGGGCCGCTGTGGCAGGATGGGACCGCCGCCGGCGACGACGGGGAGGGTGTCCGGGTGGATACGGAGCGGGTTGCCGCAGCGATCCAGCACTACCTTGTAAACCCTGGGGAAAACGCCGAAAAGGTGTGGACAGGGCCGGACTGGTTTTCGGTTCAATCACCCCGTCGTGTCTATGATGCCGGCCTCGCCGACTGGGCGGTGGCTGGGAAGGACTGGGTGTCCGACGCGGTCCGAGTGGTGGTGGAACGACGACCGGTCTTCACGACTCACGGTCTGCTCCTTCCGGCGCAGGGTGAGCCGCTGCACCTGAACCGCCCGGAGGTGATGGCGGAGCTCGGTCGGCGGGTCGGTGCGGGGTTGAGTCCGTTGGCGTATGCGGAGCTCTTCGGCGAGCTGTATTCGGTACGGGACATCGACGGTCCGGTGGTGTAGATGATGACGGCGGTGGATGTCCACGCGTGGACGGTGACCGGCGGTCCGAACCGGGATGCCACCTGGGAGCGGAAGACCATCGGCGACCGGGTGCTGCTCCCGCTCTCCTGAACGGGTACAGCGGCAGCGCGGAACCGTAGACCAGCAGCCAGAACCGGTGGCTCGACGACCACGGCGTGAAGGGAGACAGTGCGGCGATGAAGACCGATCCGGAGCGGCAGCGGCGCCTACGGGAACTGACCGAGCTGCACCGCCGGTGGCAGGCGGAGCACCGCGTGGACGACGCGGACTTCACCCCCGACGGGGCCGACTCGGAGAATCGTCGACCGCCGTCGCCGGAGGCCGAGCGCGAGTACATGCGCCGGGCACGAGAAATCATGGGACTCGACCCGGACACCGGGCACTACCGGGAGGCGTGATGACGCTGCTGCCCGCCGCACGCAGCCGGGACGAAGTGGACCTCTACCTGGAGCTGCATCCGTGCCCGCGGTGCGGGGCGATGGAGGCCGCCTGGGACGAGGCGCCCGCCGCGCAGGGGACCCGGCCGGCTTACCGGTACAGCGGTCGCTGCGCGGACTGCGGTGACCAGCGCGAGTTCCTCTTCGCGCTGCCCGACGGGCAGCCCGCCC
>NZ_SMKG01000157.1 GCF_004348525.1 Micromonospora sp. 15K316
TACCCGCCCAGACCGCCCCTATACGTGCGTTCCCCGCCCGGGTGCCGCCGGTCAGGGACGCGGGGCGTGACGGACCCAACCGTGCTTCTCGTCGCGGCGGCGGCCCTCGGTCGCGGCCAGGCAGCGTGGGCAGATCCGGCCGACCGCGTCCGCGCTGGTGAGGACGTCGGTCGAGGAGTAGTCGAACGGTACGTGCGGGAAGCGCCGTAACCGGGCCCGGCTCAACGGCACCCCGCAGACCGTCTGGTTCTGGCCGGGCAGCCAGGCGTGCACCTCGCCCCCGGGCTCCCGTACGCCGTCGGGGCCGGTCTCCTCCCCGGAGGCGGCGACGGCCGGTCTGCTGCGCGCACGCATACCGGACCGGTTCCCCGCACCCGCCGTTCCATGCCAGCGTGTCTGTGCGGTGTCAGCTGGTGCGGTCGTCTCGGGGGGTCGACGCCGCAGGCGCCAACCGCACCACCGGCGGAAGCGGCGAGGCATCCGGGGAGGCTCGGAGTGCCTGGATCGCGAGCGCGGCGAAACGCCGGGAGGCGGCGACCTGGGCGGCCGGCGAGTTCGCGTGGATACCGCTGTTCGCCATGAGCACGAGGAGCACGTCGTCCAGGGCGAAGTCGGGACGCAGGCGGCCGGCGACCTTGGCACGGCGGGCCAGTTCGGCGATCGACATGAGCGCGTGTTCGCGGCGTGCCTCGAAGTCGACCGCTTTGGGAAAGGTCGAAACCAGGGCCGCCGTGAAGCCTCGATCCCGTGCGTGCATTTCACACATCTTCTCGATGACGAGGCAGAAACCGCGCCACGGATCCGGGTCGGCCAGCCCTTCGTCGATGATGGTGTGGCACTCGTACATCTGCTCGGTGAATGCCTCGGTGACCAGCATCTCCTTCGTCGGAAACCGGCGGTACAGGGTCGCCGGGGCGACTCCCGCGCGCCGGGCGATCTGCCGCATCGGGGCGCTCACACCTTCGGCGGCGAAGACCGCGCGGGCCGCCTCGAGGATGCGCTCGCGATTGTCCAGGGCGTCGGAGCGCAGCGGGTGAGGCAAACCGTCGGTCACCACTCTCACTTTAGCCAGGCGGCGGGGTTGTGCCCGTTAACGTCCGCGGGCATGAGAGCGCTGCAATTCTCCGAGTACGGTCCCCCGAGCGTGCTGAAGGTCGCCGAGATGCCGGAGCCGCATCCCGGACCGGGCCAGATCCGGGTGGCGGTCCGGGCCTCGGGTGTCAATCCGGCCGACACGTACGTCCGTGCCGGCCAGTTCCAGGAGTGGATCCCGCTCCGCCTGCCGCACGTGCCCGGAGTCGACGCGGCCGGCGTGGTGGATGAGGTCGGTGACGGGGTGACCACGGTTCGAGTGGGCGACGAGGTCTTCGGGATCACCGACTACGCGCGGATGGGCGGCGCGAACGCCGAATACGCCGTCCTGGCCGCGTGGGCGCCGAAGCCGGCCGCCCTGAGCTGGGAACAGGCCGGCGGCGCGGCCGGCAACATCGAGACGGCCACTCGCGTGCTCGACCGGCTGGGCGTCGGACCCGGCACCGTCCTGCTGATCGAGGGCGCGGCCGGCGGTGTCGGCACGACGGCGATCCAGATCGCGGTCGCTCGCGGCGCAGCCGTCATCGGCACTGCCAGCGAACGCAACCACGAGTTCATCGCCGCGCTCGGGGCGATCCCGACCACCTACGGCCCCGGGCTGGCCGAACGGGTGAAGGCTCTGGTGCCCGGCGGGGTGCATGTCGTGCTCGACAGCGCCGGCTCCGGGTCGCTGCCCGACCTCGTCGGCCTCGTGTCGAGCCCGGAGAAGGTGGTGAGCATCGCCGACGCCAACGCCGCCGCGTACGGGGTGCACCTGTCGCGCGGCTCCGGTCCCGGTGCGGACGCACCGGCGCTCGAAGGAATCGCCGCCGCCGGTGAACTCGCCGAGCACTGTCGCTTCACGGTGCCGGTCGCCGCCGTCTTCTCGCTCGACGAGGCGGCCGCGGCTCACGAGTTGAGCGAGTCCCGCCACGCGCGAGGAAAGATCGTGTTGAAGCCGTAGGCACTCGGGCGGCTTCGTGACGACCAGGGCAGGCGCTGCGCGGGCCCGGCGAAACGGCGTCGGGCGCGGGCGCGCCGCCGTGGGAGAATTCGCGCGTGCAGATCGGGATGCTGGGATCGTTCGAGGTTCGCACGAACGACGGCGGCACGGCCGACGTGCCCGGCGCCCGGTTGCGTGCCCTGCTGATCGCCCTGGCCCTCGAACCGGGCCGCACGGTCCCGAAGTCGGCGCTCATCGACTGGATCTGGGGGAAGAACCCGCCCGCCGACGCGGCGAACGCCCTGCAACGGCTGGCTTCCCGGCTGCGCAAGGCGCTGCCGGGCGGGGCGATCGAGGGGCAGCCGGGCGGCTACCGGCTGGCGGTGGAGCCCGACGCCGTCGACGCCGTCCGGTTCGAGCGTCTCCTCGGCCGGGCTCGCCAGGAGGAGGGTCTCCCGCGGGTTCGGCTGCTACGCGAAGCCCTCGCCCTGTGGCGCGGTGCGGCCCTGCACGGCGTCGGGCTGGAGGAGAGTGAGTCGTTCGACGCGGCGGCGACGCGGCTCGAGGGGCTGCGCCTGACGGCGATGGAGGATCGCTTCGACGCGGAGATCGGGCTCGGCCACGGCGCACAGGTGGTCGCGGAGCTGACCGACGCGGTCACCGCGAATCCGCTGCGGGAACCGCTGGTGGCCGCGCTGATGCGGGCCCTGGTGGCGGCCGGCCGCGACTCCGAGGCCCTGCTGGCCTACGAACGGACGAGGGAGGCGCTCTCCGACTCCTTGGGCGTCGACCCCTCGCCGGAGTTGTCGGCCCTGCACGTCGCGTTGCTCCGGGGCGAGCTGGGGCGGCGCGAGGAGAACCGGAAGACCAACGTGCGCGCCGAGCTGACCAGCTTCGTCGGCCGGGACGCCGACGTCGCCGCCGTCCGTGAGCTCGTCGCGGAGCACCGGCTCACCACGTTGACCGGGCCGGGCGGTTCGGGCAAGACCAGGCTGGCCACGGAGACCGCGCGCACGATGGTCGGTGACCTGCCGGACGGGGTCTGGCTGGTGGAACTCGCCGCCGTCGGCGTCGACGGCGACATCGCGCAGGCGACGCTCACCGGGCTCGGGCTCCGGGACGCCCTGCTCGGCGCGGGTCCGAGCGCCGATCCGGCGGACGGGCTCATCGCCGCGATCCGCGAGCGGGAGACGCTGCTGGTCCTGGACAACTGCGAGCATGTGATCGAGGCGGCGGCGAGGTTCGCCGAACGGATGCTCGGGGAGTGCCGGCGGCTGCGGATCGTGGCGACGAGCAGGGAACCGCTCGGCATCACCGGCGAGGCGCTCTGGCTGGTCGAGCCGCTGGCCGTGCCGGCCGACGCCGGACCTGCCGAGATCGCCTCCTCGCCGGCCGTCCGCCTGCTGCGCGACCGGGCGGGCGCCGTACGCAGGGACCTCGGCGTCGACGCGCAGACCCTGTCGACGATGGCGCGCGTCTGCCGGGCGCTGGACGGGATGCCGCTGGCGATCGAGTTGGCCGCCGCCAGGTTGCGCACCATGACCATCGAGCAGCTCGCGCACCGGCTCGACGACCGGTTCCGCCTGCTGACCAGCGGCAGCCGTACCGCCCTGCCGCGGCACAAGACGCTGCGCGCGGTGGTCGACTGGAGCTGGGAGCTGCTCACCGAGGCCGAGCGGGCGGTGCTGCGCCGGCTGTCGGTCTTCTCCGGCGGCGCGAGCCTGGAGGCGGCCGAGCAGGTCTGCGCCGGCGACGTCGCCGAGCAGGACCAGATGCTGGAGTTGGTGACCTCGCTGGCCGAGAAGTCGCTCCTGGTGACCGAGGGCGACGGCACCCCGCGCTACCGGATGCTCGGCACGATCAGGGAGTACGCCACGGACCGGCTCGCCGAGGCGGGAGAGTCGGAGTCGGCCCGCCGGGCGCATCTCACCTACTTCACCGAGCTCACCGAGGCCGCCGAGCCGCACCTGCGCCGCGCCGAGCAACTGGTCTGGCTCGCCACGCTCGAGGCCGAGCACGACAACATCAGCGCCGCGATGCGGGGGGCGATCGCGGCCGGTGACGCGCAGGCCGCGATGCGACTCGCGGCGGCCGCCGGTTGGTACTGGTGGCTCGGCGGGCGCCGGGCCGAGGGCCTCGACCTGATGATCGCGGCCACCGACGTACCCGGCGAGGTGACCGACGACGTCCGGGCCATGGCGTACGGGCTGGTGGTGCTCTTCGTGACCTCCGGGCGGGGCGGTGAGCAGCAGGGCGCGGAGTGGATCCGCAAGGCGTACCGGTTCGGTCAGCAGAGCCGGCACCGCAACCCGTTGTTGGCGCTGGTCGCTCCCCTGGAGCGCCTGCTGCAGGAGCCGGAGGCGGCGGTCGCCGCGTTCGAGTCGCTGCTGGACAGCGAAGACCCCTGGGTACGCGCCCTGGCCCGCTGGCAGACCGGCAAGATGCGGATCATGCTCGGCCAGGGCGGCCGGGAGGCGGAGGCCAATCTGGCGCTGGCGCTCGACGAGTTCCGGGCGCTCGGCGAACGATTCGGGATCTCCCTGGCCCTCTCCGAGCTGGCGGGTCAGCTCGCGATGCGTGGCGAGTTCGCCGGCGCCTGTGCGCACTACGAAGACGCGGTGGTGGTCGTCACCGAGGTCGGTGCCGTCGAGGACGTCATCCGGCTCCGTACCCAGCAGGCGCTCCTGTACTGGCTGCACGGCGATCGGGAGTCCAGCGCGGCCGCCATCGCCGAGGCCGAGCGGCGCGCCGAGGGGGTCACCTGGCCGGACGCGCTGGTCGAGCTGGCGCTCGCCAAGGCGGGGCTCGCACGGTGGCGCGGTGACGCCGCCGAGGCCCGCCACCAACTCGGCGTCGCGACCGCGCTGCTGGGCGACGAGGCGGAGCAGGCGCACGTCCGCGCGGGCATCCACGACGTGCTCGGCTATCTGACCGACGACCTCCGGGAGGCCCGGTCCCACCGCGTGGCGGCCTGGCAGGCGGCGTCCGAGGGTGGGCAAGCTCTTCTGGTCGCGCAGGTGATCGTCGGGGTCGCGGACCTGGCTCTCCGGCATGAGCAGTACGAGCAGGCGGCGCGGCTGCTCGCGGCCAGCGTCGGGGTGCGCGGTCTGCCGGATCGTGCCCACCCCGAGTCGGACCGGGTCGAGCGGGAAACGCGGCGTCACCTCGGCGAAGCACGGTTCGCCGAGGTGACGCGGGAGGGCGCGCGATCGAACCCGGTCGAGCTGGTCGAGGTCGCGCTCGCACTGTGAGGTTCAGCTGCCGGCGCGGTGGACGATGATGTCGCCGTGCCGGCTGCGGGCGTGGACGAAGACCTCCTCGCCGGAGGGGGCGGGCTCTCCTTCCGGCGTGACGGAGTCGCGTACCGATGCGCGTTCGCTGTCGACGTCGATCCGGGCGGCGGCGTGCCGACCGATGCCGACCTCGATGTTTCCTGATCCGTTCATCAGTTTCGCGTGACCGCTCGTCATCCGGCCGATCCGGATGGCGCCGCTGGCCGTGGTGGCGGTGACGCTGCCGTCGGCGCGGTCGACGTCGAAGTCGCAGCTGGCGCTGCTGAGGGAGAGGTCGCTCAGGGCGTGGCCGATCCAGACGTGGCCGCCGGAGTTCGAGAGCTCGGCCACGCCGTCGAGCTCACCGACCCGCATCGTGAACGCCCCGCCGTCGACGGTGGCCCGCCCGACGATGCGGCCGATCGTGACCTGGCCGGACGCGATGTTCGCCCGGAGCGCGTCGACGCGATCCAGCTCGATCCGCCCCGACGCCATGCGCAGCTCGCAGTCGCCGAACCAGCCGGCGGCGTGCACGTCCGAGTGCGCCAGGTAGCCGGCGAGGCTGGAGCCGGCGGGCAGTTCGATGGTGATGGCGACCGAACCGGTCTTCTCCCCGGCGGCGGTCGTCTTCACCGACAGGTGCCCTCCGGCGAAGTCGACCTCCGTCCTCTCGGCCACCTTGACGTCCTTCCGGCTGGCCTCGTCGATGGGTTCGACAAGCACCACCGTGTCGGTCCGGTCGGTCGCGGTGACCCGCACCCGGGCGCCGGCGACCTCCAGCGTGGCGGCGACGGGCACCGGTGTGGCGAATGTGGGCATGACGCTTCTCCTCGTGCTCGCGGGCGGGGGGTGGTGGAACGCTCGGGCCGATCAGGCGCGCTCGGCCGGGATCGCCCTGGTCGGGCGCGTTCGGTCAGGCGCGTTCGGTCAGGCGCGCTCGGTCAGGCGCGCTCGGTCAGGCGCGCTTCTTGAAGGTGGAGAGCGACCAGACGTATCCGACCAGGGCGATCCCGACGCACCAGGCGACGGCGACGATCGTGCTGTCGGCGGCGGGTTCGCCGATCATCAGCCCGCGCGCCGTTTCGATGATCGGCGTGAAGGGCTGGTACTCGGCGAACTGCCGCACACCGGGCCCCATCGTCTCGGCGGGCACGATCGCGCTGCTCAGGAAGGGCAGCATGATCAGCGGCACGGAGACCATTCCCGCCGATTCCGGGGACTTGGCGGACAACCCGAGGGCGACGGTGAGCCAGGTGGTCGCGAAGGAGACCAGCACGAGGAAACCGATAGCGCCGAGCCATTCGAGGGGACTCGCCCCCGGCCGGAACCCCAGTGCGAGGGCCACCCCGACGAGGCCGGCGATGGCGATCACGGTGCGGAGCATGCTCTCGGCGACGTGCGCGCTCAGTACGGCACTGCGGGAGATGTCCATCACCTTGAACCGGTTGATGATCCCCTTCGTCATGTCGGAGTTCACGGCCAGCGCGGTGGCGCTCAACCCGTAGCAGATCGTCATCACGATCATGCCCGGGGTCGCGTAGTCGATGTAGTTCCCGGCGATGTCGAAAGCGCCGCCGATGACGTAGACGAAGATCAGCAGGAGGACGATCGGGAACAGGACCGCGTTGAACACGGTGACCGGATTGCGGAGCGTGTGCTTGAAGTTGCGACCCAACATGGTCGTCGCGTTGCTCATTATGCGCTCACCTTCGTGTTGGTCCGGCCGGTCAGGGCGAGGAAGACGTCGTCGAGGTCCGGCGTGTGCACCGAGAACTCCTCGACCTCGATGGAATGTGCGTCAAGCTGGGCAAGCAGGGCGCGCAGCGAATTCACCCCGCCGTCGCTGGGCACCCGCAGGGTCAGGTCGTCCTCGGCGTCCCGGGCGGAGTCGGGCAGGATCCGCAGCGCGGAGTCGAGGTCGAGGTCGCTCGCGAACCGGAGCCGGACGTGACCGCCGGGGATCAGGCGCTTGAGCTCGGCGGGAGTGCCCTGGGCGACCAGCCTGCCCTGATCGAGCACCGCGATCCGGTCGGCGAGGCGGTCGGCCTCCTCCAGGTACTGGGTGGTGAGGAAGATGGTCGTGCCCTCGGCCACCAGCCGGCGGATGATGTCCCACATCGTCCGGCGGCTGCGCGGGTCCAGGCCCGTCGTCGGCTCGTCGAGGAAGATGATGCGGGGCTTGCCGACCAGGGTCATCGCCAGATCCAGCTTCCGGCGCATACCCCCGGAGTAGGTCGACGCCATCTTCTGCGCCGACTCCGTCAGGTCGAACCGCTCCAGCAGGTCGGTGACGACCCGCTTGCTCTCGCCCGAGCGCAACCCCTTGAGATCCGCCATCAGCTGCAGGTTCTCCCGGCCCGTCAGCAGCTCATCCACCGCGGCAAACTGGCCGGTGACCCCGATGGCGGCCCGTACCGCCTTGGTCTCGGTCACCACGTCGTGGCCGGCGACCCGTACCGTGCCGCCGTCGGCCTTCATCAACGTGCTCAGCACGTTGACAGTCGTCGTCTTGCCCGCCCCGTTCGGGCCGAGCAGCGAGAAGATCGTGCCCGTGGCGACATCGAGATCGATGCCGTCGAGGACGACCTTGTCCTTGTACGCCTTCCGCAGCCCCGTGGCCGCGATCGCTGAACTCGTCATGCGACTACCATCAGCGCCCGGCCGGACACGCACCTGACACGCTCCTGACACGACCGCTGACATGATGGCCGGCCGCTCGCCGGAGCCTGCTGGGCGCATTCGTTCGGTGGAAACCGCGGCTGGCCGTCAGGGCTGCCTTTCGGCAGGTAACCTCGGTCGATGTTCTCGCCTCACGGCCCTTCTCTGCGTGAACTGTGCGTCCAGGCGCTCTCCTCGGTCGAGCGCGGCTACGACCTCCTGGCTCCGAAGTTCGACCACACCCCGTTCCGCACGCCGGAGAGCATCCTCGGCGCCACCGTCGAGGCGCTGTCCGCACTCGGACCGTTCGACAGGGGCCTCGACGTCTGCTGCGGCACCGGCGCCGGGATGCTCGTCCTCCGACCCCTGTGCCAGGGGCAGATCACCGGCGTCGACTTCAGCGCCGGCATGCTCGCGCAGGCACGGACCGCACACCCGGACGCCACCTGGGTACGCGCCGACGCCCGCGCTCTCCCGTTCGCAGAGGACTTCGACCTCGCGGTCACCTTCGGAGCGCTCGGGCACTTCCTCCCCACCGAACGACCCGCACTCTTCAACGGGCTGTACCGCGCGCTACGGCCCGGCGGCCTCCTCGCCTTTCCGATCGGGGCACCGCCGTCGCGGCTCTCGATCTCGCACTGGACCGTGCTCGGGTTCGACCTGGCCATGCGGGTCCGGAACGCCGTCTGGCGCCCACCCTTCGTCATGTACTACCGCACCAGCCCGCTACCCGCGGTGCACGACGACCTCAGCGACGCCGGTTTCTCCGTACGGGCCGTCCCGCTGACCGCCCTGGGCCGGCACAGGGACGGCAGCCCACGATGTGAGCTCGTCCTCGCGCGCAAGCCGGCGGATCGCTGACGCCCGCTCGCCGCACCGCTGCCCGCCGGCCGGGCCGCGCGGCTCAACGGATTATGCACGGGATGCGGCCCGCTCCCGGTCGCAGGTGCCGGGCGGCGGTCCCGGCGCCGTCCGGAGCGTCGGCACAACCTCGACTGATTCGCCAGGCCGGCGGGGTCGCTAGGCTAGTCGCGTGGTTCGCCCAGCAGCCGGCAACCCCGTCGTCGGTCGCAAGAGCGCGTAGGTGACCAGTACAGCGTTCACCTGCGCCGATCTGTCAGCGACGCACGGTGCGCAGGTCACCGGCGGCAGCAGGCCGAAAGATGAGCAGTGATCGTCGACCACCTCGCCGGAGCCCTCGTCGCAGCCGCGGCGATCTTGGTTGAGTTCGTCGAGTCAGCAGGGGGCGCGGAGCGCGGTGCCCTGAACACGCTGGAAGAGATCGCATTCCGGCTCGCCCAGATGGACTCCGGCGAACGCCAGGAGTTCCGCGCGGCGCTGGAGCGTATCGCGGCAGCAGAGCCCGACCGGGCTGCCTTCGTCCGCAACCTGCCGGGCGCACTGGGTCTGGACGCTGAATCGTAGATCGATGTCCTCGTCGGGCAGTCGTGGACCGGGCGGCCCGCCCTGACCGGGCGGCGGTTCGGGCTGCTGCGGTGAGTCCGGATCTCGATGCGGTGCGCCCTGGTCGCAGACAGCAGGGCTGACCAGAGGCGTTGCGTGATGGTGGGCCGGAGGTACCACCATGCGAACCACACCGCCACGATCGCCGGTGACCCGCTACCACTGAGTTCGCCCAGCTCACGGGCACCGGGCGGTGCCCGATGAACCCGGCCCGCCCGTCCGACCCGCCGGTGCGGTTCGCCAATGCGGAAAAGATCAACCCGATCCAACTCCTTCTCGATCTTCATGACCATGCCGTCGCTCGGACGCCGGGAACCGGACTCGATGACGTCCTGACGGAGCTGGCGTTGTCCGCTGGGGTGGTGTCCTGGTGGACTCGCTGGCAACCCTCAATTACTCACACCGCGCTGCGGGCGGGCGCGGACCTGACGAACATCGCGAAAGCGATCGGTCTCGACGCGGGCGAAGTCGTCGACCGGTGGCGGCGATGGGTCGATGTCCAGACGCGGTTGGACATCGGTGGACGTCCGTCGGTGGACCCCGTCGAGGTTCAGGCCATCGAGCGACGACTCGGGTCGGGGGTGGTTCGATGACGCCGACCCGGCTTGCCCGAGACGTGAGCACGGTGGCGGTGGCCGGGATTGCTGCCTGGTCGTCGTGGAGTCACATGGTCGCCGTGGCGTTGAGGTTCGGGGAGCGTCCCGAGGTCGCCTATGTGCTGCCGCTATCGGTCGACGGGATGCTGGTTGTCGCGTCGGCGGCCATGGTCGAGGACAAGCGCGCCGGTCGTCGGGTGCGCTGGTCGGCTCGGACGGCGTTCGCCGTTGGGGTGGCGGCCAGCGTGGCGGCGAACATCGCCGCCGCCGAGCCAAGCCTCGGAGCGCGGATCGTGGCGGCGTGGCCGGCGGTGGCGCTGCTGCTGGTCGTGGAGATGCTGACCAGAGCGCAACCGGTCTCACGTGACAGCCAAGGCGGGACGAGGGCTGCTTACTCGCAGAGAGAGCCGCGGGCCTCCGGCGCCGCGCCCGTGCCATCGAAGTCGCGCCAAACGGACCTCTTGCCTCCGGTCGGGAACGCGCGAGCTGGCGCCGTCGGCGGTTCGGCGACTCGTCAGGTGCCAGGATCTGCGCCCCAGCGCACTGGACGACGGAAGCGAACGGCCGAGCGCGGGCAGCGAACGGTAGATGTTGTAGCCCGGCTGCGCGCCGAGCGCCCCCAGGCCAGCCTGCCGGAGTTGGCGTCGGCCGCGGGGGTATCCGAACGTCATGTCCGACGCCTCGTTGTTGCAGCCAAGGCCGGGGAGGCGGAAGACGAAGCAGGTCGTCCTTGACTAGTGGGGACCGCTACCTCAGTCGCTAGGGGCCCGGCCTACGACTTGCCCGATCAACCCATAGTCCAGCGCGTCCAACTACTTCAGCCCGACCGGCTGGGCTTCCTCAACCGCCTCCAAGAGACGATGACGTCGTTCATCAGGTGCTACTTCCATGATCGGGAGTTACACGTTGACCGTAGAGACCCTCTCCTGGTGATCGCCGATTGTCGACACGGGACCGTACGATCGCGCGGTAGCCGAATCACTCGCGATCCGTGAGACCGGGGAGAACCGTGCCCATCATCAACGTTCCGCTCGACGTGCCGGATGACATCTTCGCGGGTATCACGGCCGGTGAACTGACCAGGTACGGCGGTGTGGTGCGGAACCATGCGGGTGCCATCTTGGTGCACCTGAAGGACGGGCTAAGTTCGGCGGAGACGCAGCGAGCGGTCTCGAAGGGTGCCGCGACAGTTCGGAAAAGCTCCAAGGTCACCGCTGTCGGGCTGGGCGTCGCGGCGGTGGCGGCGGTCGGTGTCGCGGTGTTGGCGGCTGCAACGAGAGCAAAGAAGCAGGGCAGTCCCCAGGGTGCCGAGCTGGAGATGCCGATCTGCATCCAGAGGTTCACCGGCTCGCTGCGTGCGTACTTGGACGCGGCTCGCGACGGACGCCTCGGCGAGAAGGACGTCGAACGCCTGGTTTCGGATCTGGATTCGGTCGAAGCGGAATCCGATAGTGGCAGAATCACCGTTGATTTCTCAATCGGCCAATGGAAGGCGCTCGTTCAACTGGTGGCCGATTACACGAGGAGACTCGCCGAAGCGAATCGGGTCGAGACGAGCGACGTTCAAGAGCTGGCCCACCCGCCTGACGGCGATGTTGTCTTGGGCCTACGTCGCCACCTCGAACTCCAAAAGCAAATCTTCAAGAACGCCGCATAGTCAACAGCGCGAAAGTGACTACCGCGTCAGGCAACTCGAGCGGGCCGACCGGGATGGATATGCAGCCGCTCTCCGCGATGCGACACGACACCGCAGTGGCGGGATAAATCGTTATTACGATGCAGCCTGCCAATTAGACAAAGCTGCAGGTAGGCGGCAGGAAGTCCACCGCTGGTTGACATTGGCGACTTGGGGCTCTACCGACGCTTACCCAGACCGACCGGGCCGGCGTTCGGCACATAGCCATCGCGAGCCATCCTCTCACGGCGCCAAATCTCATCACGGCGCCGCCTCTCAAGCCGCTGGCGCCGCTTCTGCTCACACTCCTCGCACACTGTAAGCGCGCCGCGCAGTTTGGAGCCAGACACAAGGGTGGCATCCGAGATGTCCACGCCGCAGACTGCAGACACGGACAGCTTATTAAGTCTGTGCGCGACAGGCGCCGACCCTCCGTTCCTATCCGGGTTGGGTGCCGAAGGAGGGATGATAGCCCAATCCATCTACGCAATGTACCCGTCAACGTCCCGCTGAGCGATCCTACGAACGGTTGTAGACGGGTCCGAGCATGGTGCGTTTCGGGCATCGTGATAGGCGGACGTGGCTGCCGTCGCTGCTGCTCTGGCCGCGTCCATTGCGGTCAATTGGTCTGTCCGGTCGGAAGGTGCCGGCCGATGTAGCCGACATAGATCCGTCCGCTCTGCGCCGTATGGTCATAGTAGTGCATGCGGGGGCTGATCATCGCGAACTGAGCGATCTTGAAATGCGCACCCATGAAGATCTCGCCCGCCGGAATGACGGAGACCGGCACGGGTAGCACCCGCTTCCTCCAGAACGCCGGGTTGGTTCGGACCTCCTCGCTCTCGTCACGGGCGTGTCGTCGCGTCGACCACTGGTGGCAGCCATCCGGGGTGTTCTCCAGGAAGCCATGCATGTCCCGAGTCCAGCGCCCGTCTACCTTCGCCGCTGCATAGTCCTGGAGCACCAACAACGCGTCCCAGGTCTTCGAAGCCCAGGCGCCCAGGGGGTCGTTGCTGTCGAGTTCCTCAGCGCAGTCAGGGTCGCCCGTGAACACGACGTGCTGGAGCTTTGGCAGCCAACGGAGCAACTCACCGAAGCTGTCCGGCCGGGAGATGTCCGCTTCCGATGGCTGCGCCGTCCAGGCCACCTCTGCTTGCCCCATAGAGGCGAGCCGGTGGCGCAGCGTCCGTTCAGTCTCCGCCGACCGGGTCAGGCGGTCGACCGCGTCCCGGTTCTCGATCTGCTCATCATCCAGCTGCCATTTGACGTCGTGATACGCCTTCTGTGTCTCATCGAGTTCGGCCTGAAGCTGCGCGAGTCGGGATGCGATGTCGTTCTGCGCCTCCTGCGATGACCGACCGACCTCTATCAGACGCACGATCTCGTCGATCCGGTCGACGGTCAGGTCATCGACCCCTACCTTGATCTTCAGGTAGTCCAGCAACATGCCTTGCTGCGCGCTGACGTCATCTTGCTGGCGATCACTCCCTCGCGTCTCGACGGCCGCCGCCTTGGGTTGCGACGGAACGAGCGATGGCCGCTTCGAACTGACGTCGCCGAGCCGGTGCACCAACATGTCGTCGGCGATACGTTCCAGCATCCGGTGTACCCGCGCCACCGATGAGGGTAGCGGCTGTTCGAGAGCCTGAAGTTGGGCGTTGGAGGCGAGGACCCGCGCGAGCCGAGGCTGTTCGTTGTCGTCGGCGATCCGTTCGGCGCTCAGCACCCGGTGCCGCAGCCCGTCGACGACGGAGTCCGGTTGAACCTGGGAGCGAAAGGTACGAAGTCGGCCGGGCAGTACGGCGTGGGCCTGGCCGAGCCGGTCGTTGAGCAACTGTGTAGCCTCCCCGTCCAGCACGTAGCACGAGGCCATGCCGATGGTGAACCGGGTCAGGTTGGCTATCCGGTTAGTCCATGGGATTGAAGGCAGCGAGTCGTCGTTGCCTGCGACGAAGACGACACCTCGTCGCTCGGTGTCGATGAGGGCTCGGTGGACCTCGTCGACTTCGTCGCCCCGGATGACGATTGGTCGCGTCGTCAGACGTGCGGCACCGTCCCAGGCATCGATGATTTCGAGCATGGGGGCGAGAAAGCGGGGGGTGCCTGCG
>NZ_SMKG01000158.1 GCF_004348525.1 Micromonospora sp. 15K316
GCCCGGGCCCGCCCGACCGGCGTGAGTGAGCTCGATCGGGTGCTCGGTGGCGGCCTGGTGCCCGGCGCCGTGGTGCTGCTGGCCGGCGAGCCGGGCGTGGGCAAGTCCACCCTGCTGCTCGACGTGGCCCAACAGTGGGCCGCCGGGGCGGGCAGCCCGTCGCTGGTGGTCAGCGGCGAGGAGTCGGTCAGCCAGGTACGGCTGCGCGCCGAGCGGATGGGCACCCTGCACGACCAGCTCTACCTGGCCGCCGAGAGCGACCTGTCGGCCGTGCTCGGCCACCTCGACGCGGTCAAGCCCGGGCTGCTGGTGCTCGACTCGGTGCAGACCATCTCCACCCCCGCCACCGAGGGCGTGCCGGGCGGTGTGACGCAGGTCCGGGCGGTCACCGCCGCGCTGGTCTCGGTCGCCAAGGAGCGCGGCATCGCCACCGTGCTGGTCGGCCACGTGACCAAGGAGGGCCAGGTCGCCGGGCCCCGGGTGCTCGAGCACCTGGTCGACGTGGTGCTGCACTTCGAGGGCGACAAGCACTCCTCGCTGCGGATGGTGCGCGGCGTCAAGAACCGGTTCGGCGCGGCCGACGAGGTCGGCTGCTTCGAGATGCACGAGGGCGGCATCAGCAGCCTCGCCGACCCCTCCGGCCTCTTCCTGACCCGCTACGCCGAGCCGGTGCCCGGCACCTGTGTGACGGTGGCGATGGAGGGCCGGCGGGCGCTGGTCACCGAGGTGCAGGCGCTCATCGGCGCGACTGTCGCCGGCTCGCCCCGGCGTACGGTCTCCGGCCTCGACTCGGCCCGGCTGGCGATGGTGCTGGCGGTGCTGCAACGGCGCACCGAGCGGCTGACCCTGCACGACCGGGAGGTCTTCGCCGCGACGGTCGGCGGCATCCGCGTGGTCGAGCCGGCCGCCGACCTGGCGGTGGCGCTCGCGGTCGCCTCCGGCGGGCTCAACCTGGCGATCGCGCCGCATCTCGTGGCGATCGGCGAGGTCGGGCTCACCGGCGAGGTCCGGCGGGTCGGCGCGGTGCCGCGCCGGCTGGCCGAGGCCGCCCGGCTCGGCTTCCGGGTCGCGCTCGTCCCGCCCGGATGTGGGCCGGAGTCGACAGGCGTGACGCCGAACCAGATGCGGGTGATGGAGGTCACCGATGTCCGGTCGGCCCTGCAGTGTGCCGCGCGCGCGTCGGCGGAGTGACCCACCGTGGCCGGGCGGCCGGACCGCGAGGGCGATACCGGACAGCGCGCCACGGGCCGGGCAACGGGGCATCGTGACACATCACAGTAACCACGACAGCACCCACCGCACGGCAGTCCGTAGACTGTGCCCGTGCCGATCGACCGCGATACCACCAAGCCTGCCGGCGCGACACCCCACGCCCGCACCGGCGCCGTGGGCTCGCCGGCCCGTCCGATCAGCGTGAACGTGACCGGCGGCGCCGTGGGTGACCCGCTACGCGCGAACCTGGCGTTGATGGCGCCCGGCACCGCGCTGCGCGACGGACTCGAGCGGATCCTGCGCGGCCGTACGGGCGCGCTGATCGTCCTCGGCTACGACAAGGTCGTGGAGGGGCTCTGCACCGGCGGTTTCCCCCTCGACGTCGAGTTCTCCGCGACCCGGATCCGGGAACTGTGCAAGATGGACGGCGCCGTGGTGCTCTCCAGCGACGGCACCCGCATCGTCCGGGCCGCCGTGCACCTGATGCCCGACCCGTCCATCCCGACCGAGGAGTCCGGCACCCGGCACCGCACCGCGGAGCGGGTGGCCCGGCAGACCGGCTACCCGGTCATCTCGGTCAGCCAGTCGATGCGGATCATCAGCCTCTACGTCAACGGCCAGCGGCACGTGCTGGACGACTCGGCCGCCATCCTCTCCCGCGCCAACCAGGCCCTGGCCACCCTCGAGCGCTACAAGCTCCGGCTCGACGAGGTCTCCGGCACCCTCTCCGCGCTGGAGATCGAGGACCTGGTCACCGTACGGGACGCGGTCTCCGTCGTGCAGCGGCTGGAGATGGTCCGCCGGATCGCCGACGAGATCGCCGGCTACGTGGTCGAGCTGGGCACCGACGGCCGCCTGCTGGCGCTGCAGCTCGACGAGTTGATGGCGGGCGTCGACGCCGACCGGACGCTTGTCATCCGGGACTACCTTCCGGCCGGCCGCAAGTCGCGCACCCTGGACGAGGCACTGGTCGAGCTGGACCTGCTCAGCGCCACCGAGCTGATCGACCTGGTCTCGGTCGCCAAGGCGATCGGCTACCCCGCCGCGTCCGACGCGCTGGACGCGGCGGTCAGCCCGCGCGGTTTCCGGCTGCTGGCCAAGGTTCCGCGGCTGCCGGCCGCCGTGGTGGACCGGCTGGTGCTGCACTTCGGCAGCCTCCAGCGGCTGCTCGGCGCGACCGTGGAGGACCTCCAGGCCGTCGAGGGCGTGGGTGACGCAAGGGCGCGCGGCGTACGCGAGGGCCTGTCCCGGCTCGCCGAGGCGTCCATCCTCGAGCGGTACGTCTGACCGTTCCGGGCGAACGTTCGCTCTGCTCCGGCCCGACCGGCCGCCGGTGCCCGGAGCGACCCCCGCCCGCTCTCAGCCGTTGACGGTCAGCTTCAGCGGCTCGCTGAGCTTCGTGTCGACCCGGGCGAAGACCTGGTACGTCCCGGGCTGCACCTGCGGGCCCGCCGCCAGCCCGTCCGCGCACCGGGTGGTGTCCCGGCCGTTCCACGTCACCTGGAACATGTGCTCGATGTTCGGCGTGAACGACTTGACGTCCGAGCCCGTGGCCTGACCGCAGGTGTCGGAGGACCAGATCTTCTCCGCACCGGACTTGATGAAGATCTCCTGGAGGCTCGCGCCGACGTCACGGCTGCACGTCCGGTCGGAGATGTTCTTGATCCTCAATTGCAGGTCGACGGAGGCTCCGACGCCCACCGAGGCGGGCAGCGCCACCGGGGTCACCTTGATCTCGGCGTCGGCGCAGCTTCCGTCGTTCGACCCTCCGTTGGCGGGGGCCGTCGGGGCGTCGTCGCCCTGCGAGGTGGGCGCGCCGGCGCTCTCGTCGCCGCCGTCGGGACTTTCCGACGTCTCGGGCGGGGGCGCCCCGGTCTTCGGGGTGAGCAACGTCTGCGTCGGGCTCGGACTGACCGACGAGGACGAGCTCGCCCCGGCCTGCGGCTTCTTGTCGCCGGTGTTACCCGATCCGGTGCACGAGTAGAGCAGGACAATCAGGAAGAGAAGCCCCGCTCCGAGTACGACGGCGCGACGCCGCCAGTAAACGGCGGGTGCCAGGGGGCCGACCGTCAGACGCATGATGCCCCCACCGTATCCGCGTAGCAGAGTCGTGGCGCGGCACGACGCGCCGGAACGTTCGCCGAAGCGTCAAGATCGGCATCCACTGTCGACAGCCTAGTCCACCGGACACCGGGCTCAGAGGTAGACCTTGCGCTGGTAGACGGCGTGCGCGCCGGCGACCCGGTCGAGGAAGAGCAGCCCCGCGCAGTGGTCGATCTCGTGCTGGAGCGCGCGGGCCTCGAAACCGTCGGTGACCAGTCGTACGGCCGCACCGCTGCCCGGCAACTCGCCCGCCACCACCAGGCGGCCGGCCCGCTTCACGTCCCCGGTCAGGTCCGGCACCGACATGCACCCCTCCCGCCCGGCCTTCCAGCGGGTCGCCTCGACCACCCGGGCGTTGCAGAGCACGAAGGTGCCGTGCACGGTGACGGCCTTCGGGTGCCCGCTCACATCCACCGCGAAGACCTGGGCGCCCACCCCGATCTGCGGAGCCGCGAGGCCCACGCAACCGGGCGAGACGCGCATGGTGGCGATCAGGTCGGCGGCCAGCCGTACCGTCTCGGGCGAGCTGGGGTCCACGGTGTCGCCCGCCCGGCTGAGCGCCGGATGCGGGGCGGTCACCACCGGACGGAGCTCACCGGGGACGCCCAGCGTCTCCGGTGTCCAGTCGCCCAGCCCGACGTACTCCCCGTCGCTCGCGGGCGCGTCCGACGCGCGCACCTCGTCACTCACAGCAGATCCGGGTCCGCGGGCCGGAGGTTGGCCTCGACGCCCAGGTCGGCGGCGGCCCGGTGGAGCCGGTCACTCAGGTCGTCGGCCGCTCCGGGCGGCAGGTCGACCTCGGCGACCACCACGTAGAGCGTGCCCGCCAGCCGGGTGCTCAGGTCGGTGAGGTTGCCGCCCACGTCGGCGAGGACCCGGGTCATCGCCGCGACGATCCCCATCCGGTCGGCCCCGTGCACGGCCATCACGTACGGTTCGCCACCGGTCGTCTCGGCGCCGTCCGGGGTGACCGCGCGTACGGTCGCCAGCAGCTGACCGTCGGCGGCGAGCGGCGCCAGCGCGGCCTCCACCTCGGCGGCGGCGGGACCCACGCAGATCAACGTCATGGCGAAATGGCCCCGCAACCGGGTCATCGTGCTGTCGGTGAGGTTCGCGCCCAACCGGGCGAGCACCTCGGCGACGTCGGCCACGATGCCCGGGCGGTCCCGGCCGATGACGGTGATCGCGAGCTCGTTCATCCGCGCATTCTGCCCGATCCGCCACCCGTGCCGGAGCTGCCCCGCCCGGGCCGCCCACGCTACGGGAAGACCGACGCGTGACATGATCGGCGGACGATGACTGAGTCGACGTTCGCCACCCTGGTCAGCCGCTGGTACGAGGAGAACGCCCGCGACCTGCCGTGGCGCAAGCCGGGCGTCAGCCCGTGGGCGATCCTGGTCAGCGAGGTGATGCTCCAGCAGACGCCGGTGGTCCGGGTGCTGCCCGCGTACGAGGCGTGGCTGGCCCGGTGGCCGGTGCCCGCGGCGCTGGCGGCGGACACTCCCGCCGAGGCGATCCGGATGTGGGGGCGGCTCGGCTACCCGCGCCGGGCGCTGCGGCTGCGGGAGTGCGCGACGGCGATCGTGGAGCGGCACGGCGGGGAGGTGCCGGACCGGCTCGACCAACTGCTGGCGTTGCCGGGCGTCGGCACGTACACGGCCCGCGCCGTCGCCGCCTTCGCGTACGGGCAACGGCACCCGGTGGTCGACACCAACGTACGCCGGGTGGTCTGCCGCGCCGTGGCCGGTGAGCCCGACGCCGGACCGGCCACCCGCCCGGCGGACCTGCTCGCCACCGAGGCACTGCTCCCGGCGGAGCCGGCCGCCGCCGCCCTGGCCAGCGCGGCCTTCATGGAACTGGGGGCGGTCGTCTGCACCGCCCGATCGCCGCGCTGCGACGCCTGCCCGGTCGAGTCGACCTGTGCCTGGCGCGCCGCCGGGCAGGCCGCACCGGCCGGCCCCACCCGCCGCCCCCAGCGGTACGCGGGCACCGACCGCCAGGTGCGGGGGCTGCTTCTCGGGGTGCTGCGCGAGACGACCGGCCCGGTGCCGCGGCAGCGGCTCGACCAGGTGTGGAGCGACGGCGAGCAGCGTGCCCGGGCCCTGACCGGCCTGGTGCGGGACGGCCTGGTGGAGCCGATCGGCGACGACTCGTACCGTCTCGTCGGCGACGGCCCCGCGCTACCGCTCGCCGACCTGACCCGCTGACCCGTCCCGGCCCGCCGGCGCGGCGGTGGTCGGCGGGGGCGACCGGTCGGCGCGAACGGCCGGTCCGCGCGAACGGCCCGGCCGCGCGAACGGCCCGGCCGCGCGAACGGCCCGGCCGCGCGAACGGCCGGGCGGCGAGGGACCTTGATCTACTCGATTTCCTTGTCGTCGGGGTGTCCCGGTCGGCGGATACCCCGACTTCCCTGATCCCGGGTCGATCAGGCGGAGCGGGCCTCACCGGCTGGGACGCTCACCCCCGGGAAGACCGGGCGACGAAAGAAGGCGGGGCCCCGGTGGCTCTCGCCACCGGGGCCCCGCCCCCTTACCGCCTCTGCCCGACGTCAGGCCGCCGCGTCGTCCGCGCCCGCAGTGGCAGCGCCACCGAGGTCCGCCGGCACGGCGTCCGGCACGGTGTCCGGCTTGTCCGCGCCCCGGAAGACGAGCTTCGACTTGTCGATGTCGCTCGGGTCGCCCTCGCAGTCCACCACCACGATCTGACCCGGGGTCAGCTCGTTGAAGAGGATCCGCTCGGAGAGGTTGTCCTCGATGTCGCGCTGGATCGTGCGACGCAGCGGACGCGCACCGAGCACCGGGTCGAAGCCCTTCTTCGCCAGGTACTTCTTGGCGTTGTCGGTCAGCTCCAGACCCATGTCCTTGTTGCGCAGCTGCGTCTCGATCCGCTGGATCATGATGTCGACGATCGAGAGGATCTCCGACTCGCGCAGCTGGTGGAAGACGATGGTGTCGTCGATCCGGTTCAGGAACTCAGGCCGGAAGTGCTGCTTGAGCTCGTCGTTGACCTTCTGCTTCATCCGGTCGTAGTTGGAGTCGGAGTCCTCCGACGCCTGGAAGCCCAGCGACACCGCCTTGGCCACGTCGCGCGTGCCGAGGTTGGTGGTCAGGATGATGACCGTGTTCTTGAAGTCCACGATCCGGCCCTGACCGTCGGTGAGCCGACCGTCCTCCAGGATCTGGAGCAGCGTGTTGAAGACGTCCGGGTGGGCCTTCTCGATCTCGTCGAAGAGGACCACCGAGAACGGCCGACGCCGCACCTTCTCGGTCAGCTGCCCGCCCTCGTCGTAGCCGACGTAGCCGGGAGGGGCACCCACCAGCCGGGAGACCGTGTAGCGGTCGTGGAACTCGGACATGTCCAGCTGGATGAGGGCGTCCTCGCTGCCGAAGAGGAACTCGGCGAGCGCCTTGGAGAGCTCGGTCTTACCGACGCCGGACGGACCGGCGAAGATGAACGAGCCCGACGGACGCTTCGGGTCCTTCAGGCCGGCGCGGGTACGCCGGATCGCCTTCGAGACCGCCTTGACCGCGTCCTCCTGGCCGATGACGCGCTTGTGCAGCTCGTCCTCCATGCGCAGCAGGCGCGAGGTCTCCTCCTCGGTCAGCTTGTAGACCGGGATTCCGGTCCAGTTGCCGAGCACCTCGGCGATCTGCTCGTCGTCGACCTCGCTGACGACGTCCAGGTCACCGGCCTTCCACTCCTTCTCCCGCTGCGCCTTCTGGCCGAGGAGCTGCTTCTCCTTGTCCCGCAGCTGGGCGGCGCGCTCGAAGTCCTGCGCGTCGATCGCCGACTCCTTGTCGCGGCGGACCTGGGCGATCCGCTCGTCGAAGTCGCGCAGGTCTGGCGGAGCGGTCATCCGCCGGATCCGCATCCGGGCACCGGCCTCGTCGATCAGGTCGATCGCCTTGTCGGGCAGGAAGCGGTCGGAGATGTACCGGTCGGCCAGCGTCGCGGCGGCCACGAGAGCCGCGTCGGTGATCGAGACCCGGTGGTGCGCCTCGTAGCGGTCGCGCAGCCCCTTGAGGATCTCGATGGTGTGGGCCAGCGAGGGCTCACCCACCTGGATCGGCTGGAAGCGGCGCTCGAGAGCGGCGTCCTTCTCCAGGTGCTTGCGGTATTCGTCGAGGGTGGTGGCACCGATGGTCTGCAGCTCGCCGCGGGCCAGCATCGGCTTCAGGATGCTCGCCGCGTCGATCGCGCCCTCGGCGGCACCCGCACCCACCAGGGTGTGGATCTCGTCGATGAAGAGGATGATGTCGCCGCGCGTCCGGATCTCCTTGAGCACCTTCTTGAGGCGCTCCTCGAAGTCACCGCGGTAACGGGAACCGGCGACCAGCGCACCGAGGTCGAGCGTGTAGAGCTGCTTGTCCTTGAGCGTCTCGGGCACCTCGCCCTTGATGATCTTCTGGGACAGCCCCTCCACCACGGCGGTCTTACCGACGCCGGGCTCACCGATCAGGACCGGGTTGTTCTTGGTACGGCGGGAGAGCACCTGCATGACCCGCTCGATTTCCTTCTCGCGCCCGATGACCGGGTCGAGCTTGCCCTCGCGGGCGGCCTGGGTCAGGTTACGGCCGAACTGGTCCAGCACCAGGCTGGTGGACGGCGCGGCCTCACCCGAGGCGGCGCCGGCGGCAGCCGGCTCCTTGCCCTGGTAACCGGAGAGCAGCTGGATCACCTGCTGGCGAACCCGGTTGAGGTCCGCACCGAGCTTGACCAGCACCTGGGCGGCGACGCCCTCACCCTCGCGGATCAGGCCGAGCAGGATGTGCTCCGTGCCGATGTAGTTGTGCCCGAGCTGCAGCGCCTCGCGCAGCGACAGCTCCAGCACCTTCTTGGCCCGCGGCGTGAACGGGATGTGCCCGCTCGGCGCCTGCTGGCCCTGGCCGATGATCTCCTCGACCTGCTGCCGGACGCCCTCCAGCGAGATGCCGAGGCTCTCCAGAGCCTTGGCGGCGACGCCCTCGCCCTCGTGGATGAGACCCAGCAGGATGTGTTCCGTACCGATGTAGTTGTGGTTGAGCATCCGGGCCTCTTCCTGGGCCAGGACGACAACCCGTCGCGCTCGGTCGGTGAACCGCTCGAACATGCCCTCGTGCTCCTCACGTGCCGTGCGCCTTGATGGTCAAAGATCTTGGCGGGGCCGGTGCGCGGACGTCCGGGACGGGCGTCCGTGCCTCATTACTCTATCGCCGCGGACCGACTCAGCTGAGGTCGTGTGGCTCCGGCAGCGGCCGCATACGCGTCGTTTTGCACAACCGTGCGCGCTCAGGAGGTGTTCCGGTACCCCCAGCGCTACGCGGAGAGCGAAATTCTCACCGCCGCCCGAACGGGCTCTCCGGGCCTTCGGACGGGCCGGATCCGCGCCGGGCGGCCCCTCGACGGACCGCCCCGGGAGTCATCCACAGGCTGTGGACGAAGACTCCACCGGCTGTGGACAACGCCGACCCGCAGGGGTTTCTTCCCACCGCGACGTCGACGGCCGCCGCTGCGCCCATGAACGGGTCAATGACGCCAAAAGCGGGCGGTAACAGACATTGTCGACATCACGCCGAGTCGGGTCGGCCCGGGAACCCCTGGTCTCGGCAGCGGCGGGGCCGGAGACACGGCGACGCCGGCCCGGAGTCGCTCCGGCCCGGCGTCGTTCGCCGCTACAGTCGCCTCGGTCAGCGCCGGGCGTGGTACTCGTCGACGATCTCCTGGGGAATCCGGCCCCGGTCGGAGATGTCCTTCCCCGCCTTCTTCGCCCACTCCCGGATCGCGCGGTTCTGCTCACGATCGGCGGTCGCGCCGCCCCGGCCCCGGGCCGCCCGGCCACCGACCACCACGCCGCCGCGGCCGACCTTGGTGCCCGCCCCGACATACGGCGCGAATACGTCACGCAATTTCTCGGCGTTCGCACTCGACAGGTCGATCTCGTACTGGACGCCGTCCAACGCGAACTTGACCGTCTCGTCCGCGTCCCCGCCGTCCAGGTCATCGACCAGCTTGTGAATGATCTGCTTGGCCACGTCCCACATTCCTTTCGAGCAGGGTGCTCCTGCTAACTCGCAAGCACAATAACCCGTACGACGCGCGCCGCGTCAATAGGATGCGGTATGACAACCCGGCGGCGACCGGTGACTACTCGGGGCGGACCAACGGGAACAGGATCGTTTCCCGAATTCCCAGCCCGGTGAGCGCCATCAAGAGCCGGTCGATTCCCATTCCCATACCGCCGGCCGGCGGCATTCCGTACTCCATGGCACGCAGAAAGTCCTCGTCGAGCCGCATCGCCTCGTCGTCGCCACGGGCGGCCAGCTGCGCCTGGGCCACCAACCGTTCCCGCTGCACGACCGGGTCGACCAGCTCCGAGTACGCGGTGGCCAGCTCGAAGCCGAGCACGTAGAGGTCCCACTTCTCGGCGAGCCCCGGCTCGGTGCGGTGGGCCCGGGTGAGCGGGCTCGTCTCCACCGGGTAGTCCCGGATGAACGTGGGCTCGGTCAGCCCCGGGACGACCAGTTCCTCGAACAGTTCCTCGGCGAGCTTGCCGGGCCCCCACTTCGGGTCGACGGCGAGTTCGACCTTGTCGGCGTACTCCATCAGGCGGGCGTGCTCGGTGCGAACGGTGACCTCCTCGCCGAGCGCCTCGGAAAGCACCCCGTACAGCGTCACCGACCGCCACTCGCCGCCCAGGTCGAACTCCCGCCCATCGGCGTGGGTGACCACCGTCGAGCCGCTGACCGCGATCGCCGCCTGCTGCACGAGATTACGGGTCAGCTCGGCCATCGTGTCGTAGTCGCCGTACGCCTGGTAGGTCTCCAGCATCGCGAACTCCGGGGAGTGCGAAGAGTCGATCCCCTCATTCCGGAAGTTGCGGTTGATCTCGAAGACCTGGTCGACACCACCGACCACCGCGCGCTTCAGAAACAGTTCCGGAGCGATTCGCAGATACAGATCGGTGTTCAACGCATTGCTGTGGGTCACGAATGGCCGGGCCGCGGCCCCGCCGTGCAGCAACTGAAGCATCGGGGTCTCGACCTCGATGAAGCCCCGCCCGTGCAGGGAGTCGCGCAGGCTGCGCACCGCCGCGGCCCGGGTACGGACCATCTCCCGCGCCTGGGGGCGGACGATGAGGTCGACGTAGCGCTGCCGGACGCGGGCCTCCTCGGAGAGCGGCTTGTGCGCCACCGGCAGCGGACGCAGCGACTTCGCCGTGACCGCCCACTGGTCGGCCAGCACGGAGAGCTCACCGCGCCGGCTGGTGATCACCTCGCCGGTGACGCCGACGTGGTCACCGAGGTCCACCAGGCGCTTCCAGTCCTCCAACCGCTCCGGGCCGACCCGGTCGAGGGAGAGCATCGCCTGCAACTCGGTGCCGTCACCGTCGCGCAGGGTCGCGAAGCAGAGCTTTCCGGTGTTCCGTACGAAGATCACCCGACCGGTGACGGAGACCCGGTCGCCGGTCGCGGTATCGGTCGGCAGGTCGGCGTAGCGCGCGCGCACCTCGGCGAGGGTGTCCGTGCGGGGGTAGCCGACCGGGTAGGGCTCGACGCCGTCGGCGAGCATGCGGTCCCGCTTCTCCCGGCGGACCTTCATCTGCTCCGGAAGGTCGTCGGCGGGGTCCACGGGTAGGGCGTTCTGCTCGGTCACGGCATGCTTCCTCGTCAGGGAGATACGGGGGTCACGCCCGAGCGTACTCAAGCCCCCAGTCGGCCGTTACGGGATAACCTCCGCGCCATGGTTGATCACACTCAAGCCCTCTCCTTCGGGGCTGCGGCGGCGGAGTACGACCGCTTTCGACCGCACTATCCCGAAGCCGCGCTGCGCTGGGCGCTCGGGGATCCGGCCGGCTCGCCCGCCCGCGTCGTCGACCTCGGCGCCGGCACGGGGATCCTGACCCGGGGCGTACTCGCCCTCGGGCACGAGGTGGTCCCGGTGGAGCCCGATCCGGGGATGCGCGCCCAACTCGACGCGGCCACGCCGGGCACCACGGCGCTCGCGGGCAGCGCCGAGGCGGTGCCGCTGCCCGACGGCACGGCGGACGCGGTGCTGGTCGGGCAGGCGTACCACTGGTTCGACCGGGAGCGCGCGCACGACGAGATAGCCCGGCTGCTCCGTCCCGGCGGCACCTTCGCCCCCATCTGGAACACCCGCGACGAGCGGGTCGGCTGGGTGGCGGAGCTGGGCCGGATCGCGCACCTGGGGGACAACGCCGGGAACGTGGTCGAGAAGTACGCCGACTTCGGCCCGGAGTTCCAACCGATCGAGGTGGGCGAGTTCGACCACACCACCACGCTCACACCGGACGACGTGCTCGCACTGATCAGAACCCGCTCGTACTGGCTCACCGGTTCGGACGAGGACCGGCAGCGGGTGGAGCGGGGCCTGCGGGAACTCCTCACCACCCACCCCGACCTGGCCGGGCGGGAGACGGTGGAGCTGCCGTACCGGACGGTCGTGCTGCGGGCCCGGCGCCGCTGACCGGGAACCGCCCGCCGATCACGTGTTGCGTTCGTAGATCATCCGGAGGCCGATCAGCGTGATCATCGGCTCGTGGTGGGTGATCGTGCGGCACTCGTCGATCACCAGCGAGGCGAGGCCTCCGGTGGCGATCACCGCCTTCACGTCGCCGAGTTCCTCGGCCATCCGCTCGACGATGCGGTCCACCTGCCCGGCGAAGCCGAAGTAGAGGCCGGACTGGAGGCACTCCACGGTGTTCTTGCCGATCACCGATCGCGGCCGGGTGGCCTCCACCTTGCGCAGCTGGGCCGCGCGGGCGGCGAGCGCGTCGAAGGAGATCTCGATGCCCGGGGCGAAGGCGCCGCCGAGGAACTCCCCGCGTTCGCTGATGACGTCGAAGTTGGTGGTGGTGCCGAAGTCGACCACGATCGACGGACCGCCATAGAGCGTGTACGCGGCCAGCGTGTTCACCACCCGGTCGGCGCCCACCTCCTTGGGGTTGTCGATCGCCAACTGGACTCCGGTGCGCACCCCCGGCTCGACGATCACGCTGGGCAGCTTGTCGTAGTAGCGGGCGAGCATCGTCCGCAGCGAGCGCAGCGCCGCCGGAACTGTGGAACAGGCCGCCACTCCGGTGATCTCGACGGCGTCCCCGGCGAGCAGTCCCCGGAACATCAGCCCCAGCTCGTCGGCGGTCGACCGGGCGTCCGTCTTGATCCGCCACGAGTGCACCAGCTTGTCGCCGTCGAAGGTCGCCAGCACGGTGTTGGTGTTTCCGATGTCGATGCAGAGCAGCACGCACGAAGCCTAGACAACGCCCGTCGGTGCAGGATGCGGAGCGGGGGCCGCGCTACGGCCACGGCGACGCTTTAGAGCTGATGACGTAGACGATTCGGCACGAGCGGGACCCCTCGCTCACCGCCGGCCCCGCCACCCGGTCCCTTACGCCGCCAGCGGAGGCGGATCTCGTGGTGCGCACCTCGGCGGGGTCGGTGGTGGGCGCGCAGCTGCGCTCGGGCCGGCCGGTGCAGGAGTCGTACGCGGCGCAGCTCGCCTCGGCGCAGGGTGAGGTGGCGGCGCGGTTCGGGCCGGCGGCGGTGCTGCGGTTGGCGTGGGCCGGTTCGCGAAGCCGTGACCCGGTGCGGGCGCGGGCGCGGATCGGGGCGATGGCGCTGGCGGCGCGGGCCCCGTCGGAGGCCTCCCGGCGCGCGATGATCGAGTCGCGGCTGCCGGTGCGGGAGTGGCCGCGGGGTCGGCTGCTGGTGACCGCGGTGGACGCGGGCTCGGGTGAGTTCGTGGTCTTCGACGCCGACTCCGGGGTGTCGCTGGTGGACGCGGTGGGCGCCAGTTGCGCGGTGCCCGGGGTGTGGCCGCCGGTGACGATCGGCGACCGGCGGTACGTCGACGGTGGGATGCGGTCACCGGTGAACGCGGACCTGGCGGTCGGGGCGCGGCGGGTGGTGGTGCTGGCGCCGACGACGGCGGCGTTCGGTCCGATGCCGCGGCTGGCGGCGCAGGTGGCGACGCTGCGGGCGCAGGGCGCGCGGGTGGTCGTGGTGTCGCCGGACCCGACGGCGCGGGCGGCGATCGGGCGCAACGTGCTGGATCCGGCGCGCCGGGCCGCGGCGGCGCGGGCCGGCCGGGCCCAAGCCGACGCGGCGGCCGGCGAGGTGGCCGCGCTCTGGCGGGACTGACCCGCCCGGCGCGCGGCGGCCCGACCGGACCATGATGGTCCACCTGTCCCTTATACACATCTGAACC
>NZ_SMKG01000159.1 GCF_004348525.1 Micromonospora sp. 15K316
CGCCTGCCCCGGTCCGCCCCGCCCTGTCCCGACCGGCTTCGGCGAGATCTTGGAACGTCTCGGCCCCTCTGGGGGCCGTTTCGTACCAAGATCTCGCGGCCGGCGCTGGCAGCAGGACTGACCTACCTCTAGGGCATGATCGCTTCTCGTGACGGACTACAACGAGCTTCTGTCGCGGATCGCCGAATGGGCTCGCGAGGACGATCCGTTGACACCACTTGCCGCCGGCCTGCCGGCACCGCTTCCCCAGCAGAAGATCACGGACGCCGAGCAGCGGCTGGGGTTCAAGCTGCACCCGTTGCTCAGGGCGATCTATCGAGACTTCGCGAACGGCGGCTTCGGCCCGGACTATCAGCTCTTCAGCCTGACGGAAGGACCGACCTCCGAGCAGGCCGTCGCCGTCTACCTCGAAGCTCGAAGCAGCTCCGCCGGCACCGAGTGGGCCTGGCCGGAAGGGATCCTCCCGATCCTGGACTGGGGCTGCGGTATGTACGCGTGCGTCGACTGCCGAAGCGAGCAGGGGACCGTCCTCCTCTTCGAACCTAATCCCGGAGACCCCGACGCCGCGTGGTGGATCGACTCGCCAAGCCTGGCGGCGTGGTTCGAGCACTACGTCAACGACACCGGCTGGTGGGTCAAGGCCGAGGAAGGTGAGGAGTTCGACGAACTGCCGCCGTGGTTGGATGCCAAGGAGCGCGCGGCCGCCCGACCAGCCTCGTGTTGACGGAGATCGGCTCCTTCGTCCCACGAAATGATCACGGTCGCTTGCTGGGCGAGGATCTGTGTTGAGCCGACGCGTGGGCTGAGTCGCAGTAACTGACCTCGCCCGACAAGCCGGACGAGGACGACGACGAGTTCTGGCCCGCCGCCGATTTTTAGGACTCCTCACGAACTGATGGGCGTGACCCGGTCAGAGGTCGGTGTCGTGCACGAGGCCGCCGGGCAGCGGGACGCGGCCAGCCGCGCGGTCGCACGTGATAAACCTCGCGACGTCGACGGTCGCCCCCGGGATACTGGTCGCCCATGGAAACGGTCGAGGTCGTCGTCGCCCATTCCGAGCGCGCGACTCTGCGCGTCGGTGACGTGTTTCTGAAGGTGGACGCCGACCAGGCGCGCATCGACGTCGAGGTCGAGGCGATGTCCCTCGCGCCGGTCCCCACGCCGGAGGTCCTGTGGCGCAAGCCGCCCGTGCTCGCGATCGCCGCAGTCCGGGGGACGACGCTCGGGCGCCTCGGCGGGCCGTCGACCGGGTCGCCGTCGGCGTGGGCCGCGGCCGGCGCCGCCATCCGGAAGCTGCACGAAGCGCCCCTGCCACCCCACCCGGGTCGGGCCGGTCGGAGCACCGTCGCCCTGGCGGCGGAGCTCGACAACGAGTGCGAGTTGCTCGTGACGAACGGTGTCCTCCTCGCTGACCTGGTCACCCGCAACCGCCAGGTCGCCGAGGCCGCGCTCCGGCCGTGGACTCCGGCGTTCACCCACGGCGACCTGCAGATCGCGCACGTCTTCGTCGACGGCGACGAGGTCACCGGCATCATCGACTGGTCCGAGGCGGGCCAGGGTGACGCCCTGTACGACCTCGCCACCTTCACGCTCGGACACGAGGAGCACCTCGACGACGTCCTCGCCGGCTATGGCAGCGACGTCGACCTCGACGTGATCCACGGTTGGTGGTCGTTGCGGAGCCTGCTGGCGGTTCGCTGGCTGCTCGAGCACGGCTTCGACCCCTTCGCGCCGGGCTGTGAGGTCGACGTGCTGAGATCCCGGATGCGAGGCCGCGCGGGCCCGACCGATACGTAGGCGTTCTGACGCATCGAGCAGACCAACCACCCCACCGGGATGCGCCGGCGGTCGATTCGCGCGACGACCCCGACGCCTGACCGGCGAGTGTCTGCCCCATTCAGGCGTGACGGCGTCACTTGGCGTTGAAGTAGCTCGCCTCCGGGTGGTGCACCACGATCGCGTCGGTGGCCTGCTCCGGGATCAGCTGGAACTCCTCCGACAGCTGCACGCCGATCCGCTCCGCGCCGAGCAGCTCCACGATCTTGGCGCGGTCCTCCAGATCTGGGCAGGCCGGGTAGCCGAACGCGTACCGGCAGCCCCGGTAGTCGGTGCGCAGCAGGCCGGCCAGGTCCGTCGGATCGTCGTCGGCGAGGGTACGCCCACCGGGCAGCGTCAGCTCGGCGCGGACCCGCTTGTGCCAGTACTCGGCGAGCGCCTCGGTGAGCTGCACGGAGAGTCCGTGCACCTCCAGGTAGTCGCGGTACTCGTTGCGGGCGAAGAGCTTCGCGGCGTACTCGCTGATCGGCTGGCCCACGGTGACCAGCTGCAACGCCACCACGTCCAGCTCGTCGCCGCGCGGGCGGAAGAAGTCGGCCAGGCAGAGTCGCCGCTCCTGCCGCTGCCGGGGGAAGGAGAACCGGGCCCGCTCACTCTGCCCGTTCTCGTCCAGCACCACCAGGTCGTTCCCCTCGCTGTACGCGGGGAAGTACCCGTACACCACGGCCGCCTCGAGCACCTGGTCGGCGATGAGCCGGTCCAGCCAGTACCGCAGCCGCGGCCGGCCCTCGGTCTCCACCAGCTCCTCGTACGACGGTCCCTTCCCGCCGCGGGCGCCGCGCAGCCCCCACTGCCCCAGGAACGTGGCCCGCTCGTCGAGCAGCGACGCGTAGTCGCCGAGGGGCACGCCCTTGACCACCCGGGTGCCGAAGAACGGCGGGGCGGGGACTTCCACGTCCGGGGCCACGTCCGAACGGACCGACGCGTCGTCCAGCTCCGGCAGCGACTCGACGACCATCGTCCGCTGCCGTTCCCGGCGGGCCCGCCGCGCCGCCAGGGCCGCCTCCCGTTCCGGGTCGACCACCGGCGCGCCGCCACGCTTGGCGGTCATCACCCGGTCCATCAGGGACAGCCCTTCGAAGGCGTCCCGCGCGTAGTGCACCTGCCCGGGGAACATCGAACGCAGGTCGTCCTCCACGTATGCCCGGGTCAACGCGGCCCCGCCCAGCAGGACCGGCCACCGGTCCGCGACCCCGCGGCTGGCCATCTCGGCCAGGTTCTCCTTCATGATGACCGTGCTCTTGACCAGCAGCCCGGACATCCCGATCGCGTCGGCGCGGTGCTCCTCGGCGGCGTCGAGGATGGCGCTGATCGGCTGCTTGATGCCGATGTTCACCACCTCGTAGCCGTTGTTGGACAGGATGATGTCCACCAGGTTCTTACCGATGTCGTGCACGTCGCCGCGCACGGTGGCCAGGACGATGCGCCCCTTGCCGCCGTCCTCGACGGCCTCCATGTGCGGCTCCAGGTACGCCACCGCGCTCTTCATCACCTCGGCGGACTGGAGCACGAACGGCAGCTGCATCTGACCGGAGCCGAACAGCTCACCGACGACCTTCATCCCGTCGAGCAGGATGTCGTTGATGATCGACAGTGGCGACCGCCCCTCGGCCATCGCCGTGTCCAGGTCGGCCTCCAGGCCGTTGCGCTCACCGTCGATGATCCGCCGCTTGAGCCGCTCGTCCAGCGGCAGCGCGGCCAACTCCTCGGCCCGCCCGGCCCGCGCCGAGGCGGCGTCGACCCCTTCGAAGAGCTCGATGAAGCGCTGCACCGGGTCGTACCCCTCGCGGCGCCGGTCGTAGACCAGGTCGAGGGCCACCTCGCGCTGCTCGTCGGGGATCTTCGACATCGGCAGGATCTTGCTGGCGTGCACGATCGCCGAGGTCAGCCCGGCCTGCACGCACTCGTGCAGGAAGACCGAGTTGAGCACCTGCCGGGCGGCGGGGTTGAGGCCGAAGGAGATGTTCGAGACGCCGAGGGTGAAGTTGATCCCGGGGTAACGCCGGGCGATCTCCCGGATCGCCTCGATCGTCTCGATGCCGTCGCGGCGGGTCTCCTCCTGGCCGGTGGCGATCGGGAAGGTCAGCGCGTCGATCAGGATGTCCGAGCGGTCCATCCCCCAGCGACCGGTCAGGTCCTCGATCAGCCGCACCGCGACCCGGACCTTCCAGTCGCGGGTGCGGGCCTGCCCCTCCTCGTCGATGAGCAGCGCCACCACGGCCGCACCGTGCTCCTTGACCACGGGCATCACCCGGGCGTAGCGGGACTCCGGCCCGTCGCCGTCCTCGAAGTTCACCGAGTTGACCACGCAGCGGCCGCCGAGCATCTCCAGGCCGGCCTCGATCACCGCCGGCTCCGTCGAGTCCAGCATGATCGGCAAGGTGGAGGCGGTCGCGAACCGGCCGGCCAGTTCCCGCATGTCCCGGGTGCCGTCCCGGCCGACGTAGTCGACGCAGAGGTCGAGCAGGTGCGAGCCGTCGCGGGCCTGGCTGCGGGCGATCTCCACGCAGGCCCGCCAGTCCTCGGCGAGCATGGCCTCCCGGAACGCCTTCGAGCCGTTGGCGTTGGTCCGCTCCCCCACCATCAGCACCGAGGCGTCCTGGGCGAAGGGCACCGGGTGGTAGACCGACGAGACACCGGGCTCGTGCTGCGGGGCGCGCGGCGCGGCGCTGACCTCGTGCAGCCGCTCGGCGAGCACCCGGATGTGCTCCGGAGTGGTGCCGCAACAGCCGCCGACCAGCCCGACGCCGTACTCGGTGGTGAAACGCTCCAGCGCGTCGGCCAGCTCCCCGGGGGTGAGCGGGAAGTACGCCCCGTCGGCGGTGAGCACGGGCAGGCCGGCGTTCGGCATCACCGACAGCGGGGTCCGTGAGTGCTGGGAGAGGTAGCGCAGGTGCTCGCCCATCTCGGCAGGGCCGGTCGAGCAGTTCAGCCCGATCAGGTCCACCCCCAACGGCTCGATCGCGGCCAGGGCCGCCCCGATCTCGCTGCCCACCAGCATCGTGCCGGTGGTCTCGACCGCGACGTGGCAGATGATCGGCACCACCCGGTCCAGCTCGGCCATCGCCCGCTTCGACCCGACGATGGCCGCCTTCACCTGGAGCAGGTCCTGGCAGGTCTCCACGATCAGCGCGTCGGCGCCGCCCTCGATGAGCCCGGCCGCGTTCTGCTGGTACGCGTCGCGCAGGTCCGTGTAGGCGGCGTGGCCGAGGGTGGGCAGCTTCGTTCCGGGGCCGATGGAGCCGAGCACGAACCGCGGCCGCTCCGGGGTGCTGTACCCGTCGGCGGCCTCCCGGGCGAGCCGGGCGCCGGCCTCGGAGAGCTCACGGATCCGGTGTGGGATGTCGTACTCGCCGAGGTTCGGCAGGTTCGCGCCGAACGTGTTGGTCTCGACGCAGTCGGCGCCGGCGGCGAGGTACGCCTCGTGTACGCCCCGCACCACGTCCGGCCGGGTCACGTTGAGGATCTCGTTGCAGCCCTCGAGCCCGTCGAAGTCGTCAAGCGTGAGGTCGGCGGCCTGCAACATCGTCCCCATCGCCCCGTCGGCGATGAGGATCCGGTCGGCCAACGCGTCGAGAAACGAGATCCGCACGGCTCTAAGGCTAGTGCGGGACGGGGCGCCGCGATCCTCCCCGGCGCGCTGTCCCACATTCTGTCATCGGGATCACTCTGTCCGGTTCGACCGTTGCCGTCGGCCGCCCTGACCGGCGCGGCCGACGGGCCGCGCGCGGGCCCGGGACGTAGGCTGACGGACGTGAAGGAGAACAGGGACGCCACGATGCACCACCGGCGGACGACCGGGCTCGGCCCGAGCCGCCGCCACGAGCACAGCGAGGTGACGGCGTGACCGAGTTCGACGGGCTGCCGGTGCTGCGTTCTCCGGTGGCGATCGCGGCGTTCGAGGGCTGGAACGACGCCGCGGACGCCTCCACGGCGGCGGTGGAGCACCTGGAGCAGGTCTGGCAGGCCCGGCAGGTGGCCGAGCTCGACCCGGAGGACTTCTACGACTTCCAGGTGAGCCGACCGACGATCACGATGGCGGAGGGCGAGACCCGCCGGGTCGAGTGGCCCACCACCCGGTTCATGGTCGCCAGCCCCGAGGGCACCGAGCGGGACGTGGTGCTGATCCGCGGCATCGAGCCGAGCATGCGCTGGCGCACCTTCTGCGAGCAGGTGCTGGAGATCTGCCACAGCCTGGAGGTCGAGCGCGTGGTGCTGCTCGGCGCGTTGCTGGCAGACGTGCCGTACACCCGCCCGTTGCCGATCAGCGGCAGCGCGTCGGACGCGCAGGCGGCCGAGCGTTACCAGCTCACGCCCACCCGCTACGACGGGCCGACCGGCATCGTCGGGGTCCTGCACGACGCGTGTGCCCGCGCCGAGGTCGACGCGGTCTCGTTCTGGGTGCACGTACCGCACTACGCGAACAACCCGCCCTGCCCGAAGGCCACCCTGGCCCTGCTGCACCGGGTCGAGGAGGTACTGGACCTGCCGGTGCCGATGGCCGACCTGGCCGAGGAGGCCGCCGAGTGGGAGCAGCGGGTACGCAACGCGGCCGAGCAGGACGCCGAGCTCGGCGAGTACGTCCGTGAGCTGGAGGAACGCGTCGGCGACGCGGGTATCACCCCGCTGACCGGCGACGAGATCGCGCAGGAGTTCGAGAAGTACCTGCGTCGCCGCGGGGGCTCCGCCGGCCCGACCGCCGGCTCCTGGTAGCCGCCGCTCCCCCGCTCCGCGCCCGGCCGGTACGACCTTCTGTCGTACCGGCCGGGCCTTTTTGCGTCGCCGCTCGCCGATCCGGCGGTGGTTCGTCGTGTCGTGGACCGACCGCTTATGCGTGTCGGGGTGGCGCGCGGCACGCCCGCTAGGGCATCCTAGGAACCTAGATGTGATCAAGGAGGCGGGCATGCAGATCAACCCGGGGGCGGCCGAGTTCCCGCACCGGCAGATCGCCGCGCAGCTGACCAGCCGGATCCGGCGCGGGGACTGGGGGCCGGGCGAGCGGCTGCCGTCCATCCCGGCCATGGCCGAGATGTTCGGCGTGGCGAAGCAGACCGTGCAGCGCGCCGTCGACCAGCTGCGGGTCGAGGGGGTGCTCATCACCAAACCGGGCTCCGGCACGTACGTCCGGGGCACCCGCCGGCGGCTCAACCGCCTCTCCCGCGGACGGTACGGCGGGTTCCGCGGCTACCACACCGACCTCGCCGCCCGGTACCGGCAGCAACTGGTCTCGGTCGGCCGCTCCCCCGCCCCGCCCGAGGTGGCCGACGCCTTCGGCGTACCCGACGGCACGGAGCTGATCTGCCGCCGGCACCTGGTCCGCACCGAGGACTCCCCCGTGGAGGTCGGCGCCTCCTGGTTCCTGCCCGCCGACGCCGCCGGCACCTCGCTGGAACGGGCGGAGGCCTTCGGCCGGCCGCTCTACCAGGAGGCCGAGGAGGCCACCGGTCGCCAGTACATCACCGCCACCGACACGATCAGCGCCCGCCAGCCCAGCCGGGAGGAGGCGGAGACGCTGCAGATCCGACCCGACACCCCCGTGCTGCACCTGCTGCACGTCGCGTACGACGGCGCCCGCAAGCCGATCGAGGTCGCCCAGGCGACCTGGCCCGGCCCGATGACCACCCTCACCGAGGAGTACCGCGTCCCCGCCCCGGCAGCCGAGCCGGACCCGGACCCCGGGCTCGTCCTCGGCTGAACCGCACCCCGCCCGGCCGCATCGAGGCGGTGTGCGCGCGGACCACGGCGTGGCCGGCGGGACGGACCCGGTGCCCGTCCGGTCCCGCCGGCGGGTTCAGTACCCGTTGGCGACCCGGTTGCGCAGCGGCTCACCGGCCAGGTAGCGGCGCAGCTGCGCGGCCACCAGCCGGTACACGCGCGGCAGCAGGCCCCGCGTCTGGGCGCCGACGTGCGGCGTGATCAGGACGTTCGGCAGGTGCCAGAGCGGGTCGCCGGGCGGCAGCGGCTCCGGGTCGGTGACGTCGAGCACCGCCGAGATCCGACCGGTGGAGAGCTCAGCGAAGAGGGCCACCGGGTCCGCGACCGGGCCACGGGCCGCGTTGACCAGCATCGCGCCGTCCGCCATGGCGGAGAGGAAGCGGGCGTCGACGAGCCCACGGGTCTCGGCGGTGAGCGGCACGAGCAGGATCACGATGTCCGCGCTCGGCAGCAGGCGCGGCAGGTCGGTGGCCGCGTACACCCCTTCCGCCGGCCGCGCGGTGCGCGCGACGAAGGTCAACTCCACCTCGAACGGGGCCAGCCGGGCCGCCACCGCCGATCCGATCGAGCCGGCCCCGATGATCAGCACGCGCTTGCCGGCGAGCTCGTCGGTCGGCAGGTAGGGCTCGGTGGTCCAGACGCCCCGGTCCTGGGCGCGGAGGAACGACGGGAAGGCACGCAGCTGCGACAGGATCCCGGTGACCACCCACTCGGCGGTGGACGAGTCGTGCACCCCCCGGGCGTTGCAGAGGATCACCCCTGGCGGTACCCGGTCGACCCAGCCTTCCGCTCCCGCGCTCGGCAGTTGCACCACCCGAAGGTCCGGCAACGCGGTGATGAGGTGACTCGTGTCGTGGGGCATACCGATGAACGTGGGCAACCAGAACTCGACTCCGTCCGGCGCCGACGGGAGGTTCCGCGGATCGTCGGCGACCTCGACGATCACGCTGTCCGGTAGATCGCCAAGAACCGGAATGCCAAACTTATGAGGAATCCACACCTTCACGTCGGGTGACGCTAGCCAAGCCAGGCTGTTCGATACCTGCGGGGCCACGCAAATGTGCTGGTAAACAGCTTGTGAGGTCGGTCCTAGCGAAATGCCCGAAGCGCCGAACCGACGCCGGGAAGCGTCCGCGACGTCCGGTCCCGGGCATCGGCGAGCCACGCCACGACGTCGACGCCCCCGGTCGGCGACAGGACCGGGGGCGTGGGCTTGCGACGAGCCGGGCAACCGAGCGGGCCCCGGCGGAACGGTCAAATGCCGGACCGGCGCCCTGGCGGAACGGCCAGATGCCGGGCCAGCGCCCCGGCGGAACGCCCGGATGCCGGGCCGGCGTCAGGGCGCGACGACCGGATGCCGGACCGGGTCGGCGGCGGACGAGTCAGAGGCGGACGCCGAGGAGGGCGTCGACGGTGTCGGCGAAGAGCGCGGGGGCGCCCGGGTCGTCGCCGGTGCCCGCCAGCGCCTGCTCGGCCCAGGCGTCGGCGATGGCGAGCGCGCCGGGGCTGTCGAGATCGTCGGCGAGGCGTGCGCGTACGCCGGCCAGCAGCTCGGCCCCGGACGGCCCGGCGGGCGCGGCGGCGGCCTGCCGCCAGCGGGCCAGCCGCTCCTGCGCGGCGGTCAGCAGCTCGTCGGTCCAGGTCCGGTCGCTGCGGTAGTGCCCGGAGAGCAGCGCCAGCCGGACCGCCATCGGGTCGACCCGGTCCGCACGCAGCCGCGAGACGAAGACCAGGTTGCCCCGGGACTTGGACATCTTCTCGCCGTCCAGGCCGATCATGCCGGCGTGCACGTAGTGCTGGGCGAACGGGGCCTCGCCCGTCAGCCGCTCGGCATGCGCCGCGGACGCCTCGTGGTGCGGGAAGAGCAGGTCGTTCCCGCCACCCTGCACGTCGATGCGGTCACCGAGCAGATCGAGGGCGATCACCGCGCACTCGATGTGCCAGCCGGGACGCCCGGCGCCCAGCTCGCCGCCCGGCCAGGAGGGCTCACCCTCCCGCGCGCCCCGCCACAGCAGCGGGTCGAGCGGGTCGCGCTTGCCTTCCCGGTCCGGGTCGCCACCGCGCTCCGGGAAGATCTCCAGCATCTCCGCCCGGCTGAGGTTGGACTCGTAGCCGAAGCGCGGCGAGGCGGAGGTGTCGAAGTACACGTCGCCGGTGCCGTCGTCGAGGCGGTAGGCGGCCCCGTCCTTGAGCAGCAGCTGCACCTTCTCGGCGATGTCCGGGATCGACTCGACCGCGCCCACGTAGTGCGCCGGCGGGATGATCCGCAGCGCCTCCATGTCTTCCCGGAACAGGGCGGTCTCCCGCATGGCGAGGACCTTCCAGTCCTCCCCGTCGCGCGCGGCGCGCTCCAGCAGCGGGTCGTCGATGTCGGTGACGTTCTGCACGTACCGCACCGTGCGCCCGGCGTCGCGCCACACCCGCTGCACCAGGTCGAACGTGATCATGGTGGCGGCGTGACCGAGGTGGGTCGCGTCGTACGGCGTGATGCCGCAGACGTACATCCGCGCCACGTCGGCGGGATCGCTCGGGTGGAGGCCCTGCCGCGCCGAGTCGTACAACGCAAGCGGCCCGCCCCTACCCGGCAGCCGCGGCACCTCATGTCCCGCCCACGGTTCCATGCCGCCAGCCTAACCAGCCGTCCGGCGCCAGGCGGACGCGCCACCGAGTGATCAACATGACAGCGGGCCGGCGCCGCCGCGTGTCCTCAGATCGGCGGCCAGGGGACCGCCGGCCACTCCTCCGGCGGCAGCGGGAAGCGGCCGGTGTCGCGCAGCCGATCGATCCGGGCCGCCAACTCACCGATCTCGCTGATCGTCAGGTGTTCGGCCAGCTCCTCGCCGAGCGCGCCGGCGACCTGGGCGGCGAGTGTGTCGAGCACCTCCACCGCGTCCGCCGGCAGCTGCCGGCCCGCCCAGCCCCAGAGCACCGTCCGCAGCTTCTCCTCGACGTGGAAGCTCACCCCGTGGTCCACGCCGTAGATCCGGTCGTCCGCGCCCACCAGCACGTGCCCGCCCTTACGGTCCGCGTTGTTGATGACCGCGTCGAGCACCACGAGGCGGGCGAGGCGGGGGTCGTCGGCGTGCGCCAGGGCGTACGGGGTGCCGTCGTCGTCCCGCGCCGCCGCGATCGGCAACCAGCGGGGCGGCAGCGCGTCGGCCGGTACGAACCCGACCAGCGGCTCGGCGTCGGTGGGCTCGTCGATCCAGAGCTGGCAGGAGCCCGGGCCGAAGGGCCCGTCCCGCAGTACGGTCGGCGGGATCAGGTCCCAGCCGGTGGCCCGGGAGACCAGGTAGGCGGAGACCTCACGGCCGGCGAGGGTGCCGTCCGGGAAGTCCCAGAGCGGACGCTCCCCGCGCACCGGCTTGTACACGCAGTGGGCGCTGACCCCGTCGAGGGTCAGCACCCCGCGCAGCGTGGCGTTCGACGCGTCGACCAGCCGCCCCTCCAGGGTCAGCTCGCCGTCGCGCAGCAACCGGAGCGCCGCGCTGCCGTCCTGCCGTGGCTGGATGCCGGACGACGTCACCGGTGGTAACCGTTGTGCCGCGGGCAGAGGTGCCCGGCGGGGTCCAGCGGCTGGCCGCAGAGCGGGCACGGCGGGCGGCCGGCGTTGACCACCCGGCGGGCGCGCTCGATGAACTCACGGGTCGCCCGCGGGGTCAGCCGGACCCGCAGCCGGTCGAGGTCCTCGTCCGGCTCGTCGTCGGACTCGTCCTCCTCGTCGTCGCCGAGCTCGACCTCGGTCTCCGTCTCACCGGCGGCGATCGCCTCGATGACCACGGTCGCGGTGTCCACGTCGAAGGCCAGGCCGAGGGTGCCGACGCGGAACTCCTCGTCGACGGGTGTGTCCAGCGGGTCGTTGTCGCCGATCGTCCGGGGCGTCTCGGGCAGCTCCACCCCGAACCGGCGGTGGGCCTCGGTCAGCAGCTCCTCGAGCTTCTCGGCGAGCAGGGACACCTGGACCTTCTCCAGCGCGACGCTGACCAGCCGGCCGCCACCGCGGGCCTGGAGGAAGAACGTCCGCTCCCCCGGCGGCCCGACGGTCCCGGCGACGAACCGCTCCGGCGGCTCGAAGGCGTGCACCTGGTGGCTCATACTCACGACCCTATCCGGCCCGTCACGGCGTCGCGCACCCCACCGACCCGAATCGCCGCCGCGCGCCACGCGCTGCGCACCGCCGTGTGACGCCCGCCTCCCGGGCCGTCACCCTGCGTACCGTGCGTGATCATCGAGCGCTGCCGGCGCCACCGCCCACCGCCGCGTCCGAGTCGGCCCGGCGCGACGCCCGCCGCCGCTTCGGCCGGGGCGGAACCAGGCCGCTCAGCTCACCACCGGTGTCGTTGAGCCGGATCAGGAACGGGCGCAGCGGGGTGTAGCGGATCACCGTCACCGACGCCGGGTCGGCCACGATCCGCTGAAAGAGATCCAGGTGTACGCCGAGCGCGTCCGCCACGATGGCCTTGATCACATCGCCGTGGCTGCACGCCAGCCAGAGCGCCTCGGGACCGTGCTCGGCGGTGACCCGGGCGTCCCAGGAGCGCACCGCCGCCACAGCACGTGCCGCCATGGCCGCCATCGCCTCCCCCTCGGGAAAGACCACCGCACTCGGGTGCTGCTGGACGACCGGCCAGAGCGGGTCCTTCGCCAGCTTCTTGAGCGGCTGCCCCTCCCAACTGCCGTACCCGCACTCGATCAGCCCCTCCTCGACCACCGGAGACGCGTCCGGCAGCGCCAGCTCCAGGGTCTGCCGGCACCGGATCAGCGGGCTGGTCACCACCGTGGCCAGCGGCAGGCCGCGCAGCCGCTCCCCCGCCGCGCCCGCCTGCGCGCGGCCGGTCTCGTCCAACTCCACCGGTTGCCGCCCGGCGAGGCCGCCGTCGGCGTTCGCGGTCGTCCGGCCGTGTCGCAGAAGCAGAAGGGTCGCCACGGTCACCACCCTAGGGCCTCCCCCGTCACCCCGGCCCACCGCGCGCGGTGTCCCGGCCACGGCCCTGATCGACCCGGTTCACCCGCAGGTCGGGGTCTCCGACCGCGCGAGACGCCTCGCCCTCCGGCCCTGGCCGACGGGCTCAAGCCCCCGTGAGGTTGATCGACTCGGGCTCCTTGATGTGGGGTGTCCGGGTGGTCCGGATGCCCCGACATCAAGGAACCCGAGTTGACCATGGGGCGCGGATCGGGCGGGCTGCATGCGCCTGGATCGCGCGCGCGGTTCACTCCCGTCGGGTCACTGGTCACGTCGCGAGGTCGCGGTCGGCGATAGGCGCGCGTTTGCTGGGTTGATCGACTCTAGGTGCCTGATGTCGGGATATCCCGGCGGGGTGATGCGACGCGGATCGGGCTGGCATCTCAGGCAGCGCCCGGTCCCTGGGGCACCATCCGCGGCCCCTCCAGGCCCACAAACCGGACACAACGCGTTCACCGCCCGGGGCGCGCCGGTGATCGACTCCGGTTCCTTGAGGTCGGGGTGTCCCGTCCGCGTGATGCCCCGACTTCAAGTCGATCACCGGTCGCGCCGGGGTGTTGGCGAGCGCCGTCCGGGTTGCGTGCGCCACTGGCCGGGCCTGATCGGCTCGTCTGGGTGGTTTGAGGGGGTTCGGGGGTGTGACTGGCGGCATTCTCGGGCCGGAATCGTGGCCGGGCCGCGGGCGTTGAACGTCCCCGACGGCCGAGGTAGCAGCCCCGCCCGATGGCCCGTCGGACCGGACCGAGCCGTGAGGCTCCCCGGGAATGACGGTGGTCCGCCGGTCGTTGAACACGGTCCCGCCGCACGACCGACCTCTCCGGTCGCAGCGGGCCACGGTCACCAAGCCCCCGAAACTCCCGGGCACGTCGCTGGGAATGATGGCGGGCCGCCGACCGTTGAACACCGTCCCGGCGCGGTGAAGCCCCCCGCCTTCGCCCCGGGACACCCCCCGGG
>NZ_SMKG01000015.1 GCF_004348525.1 Micromonospora sp. 15K316
GTACGAGGGTGCCGGACCGTTGCCCGGCTTCAGCACCTCGCGGACGAGCAGCCGCATCGACCACGGGTCGGTGACGTTGTGGTGCGCCACGAGCAGCAACTCGGTGCCCGCCAGGTAGGCCCAGAGCAGGCAGCGCGCGTCGGGCGGGTAGCGTCCGGCCGCCGCCGCCGACCACACGTCCTCGACGATCCGCAGCGGAACCGGCCCCTCCCCCAGCACCGGGTGCCGGGCGACCACCGCGTCGAGCGCCTGCCGCAGCGCGGCCGAGTCGGGTTCCGCCGGCAGCCGGATCCCGCCCAGCGCGACGAACCGGTCGGCGTCCGCCGGCCCGCCCGCCCAGGACAGGATGCGCTGCCCGAACGGCTGGTCATTCACGTCGTCCTCCTCCGGTGGCCTTCCCGGCCGGTTCGTTGGACACCCGTTCGCGCGATGCGGGCGACCGCGGGGGCACCGCGGGACCGGGAATCGGGGTGGCCTCGTCGGGCACGTCACGGCGCAGCCGCAGCGGTGAGAAGTAGAGCCACAGGCCGGACGCCCAGACGCCGGCCGCCGCGATCCAGAGCGTCGGCCGGACCCCGAGCCAGTCGCCCAGCAGGCCGCCGGTGAGGGCACCCACCGGCATCACCCCGAAGATCACCCACCGGACGGAGGCCGTCATCCGTCCCAGCAGCTCGGGTGGGCACGCCGCTTGCCGGTAGCTGACAGCGGCCGCGTTGTAGACGGCGAAGAGCGCGCCCAGCCCGGCCATGCCCACCGCGTAGGCCACCGGGCCCCAACCGGGCCGGGCGGCCGGTACGAGCAGCACCGTCCAGCCGAGTGCCAGCGGCGCGACCCAGATGATCCGTGCGGTGCCCACCAGGCGCGCCAGCCGCGCGGAGAGCAGGCCGCCGCCGATCCCGCCCAGTGTGGTGAGCGCCAGCACCAGCCCGACCATCTGCTCGCTCAGGCGCAGGTCCCGCACCAGGTAGAGGACCCCCAGGGCGAAGATCATCTGACTGAACAGGTTGAGCGACGCCGACGCCGCCACCAGCCTCGGCATGATCGGATGGCGGAACACGAAGGACAATCCCGCGCCGAGTTCCCGGCGGAAGTCCCGCCGCCGCACCGCAGCCGGTGCTTCCTCCGGACGGCGGATGAAGAGCAGGGACACCGCGTTGACCAGGTAGGCGAGCGCGTCGATGCCCGCCGTGCGCGCCACCCCGAGCGCCGAGGCGAGGACACCGCCGGCGCTGTAGCCGGCGATCTGCGAGACCGAGTACGTGGTGGCCAGCTTGCCGTTGGCGTCGAGCAGCTGGTTGCCGGCGACGACCGCCGGCAGGAAACTCTGGTGCGCGGTCTCGTACAGCACTGTGCACACGCTCGACAGCAGCGCCACGACCCAGAGGTGCGCCATCGTGACCCAGCCGGCCCAGGCGCCGACCGCGACGGTCGCCACCAGCCCGGCCCGGACGAGGTGACAGACCACCATGACCCGGCGTTTGCGCATCCGGTCCACCCACACCCCGGCGGGCAGGGACAGGAACAGGTAGGCCACCATCCGGGTGGCGCTGAGGATGCCGACCTCCACGGCGGAGGCGTCCAGGACGGTGACCGCGAGCAGCGGGATGACCAGCAGCGAAACGGCGTCACCGACCTCGCTCAGCGTCCGGCCCGACCAGAGCACCAGGAAGTCGCGGTTGCGCCACAGGCTCGCGCTCATCGCGCCTCCTCGGCGGCACGCCGCAGCAGGCCGCTCATGGTGACCAGGAACCGCTCGGCGTCGGCTCGTCCGTACCCGTCGCGCATCACGCGCAGGGTGAGCTGCACGGACGGGTACGCCCTGGCGACCAGGTAGAAGCTGGCCCCGCTGTAGGCGCGCGGTGCGAGCCATTCGAGGCGTTCGGGAAGGAGCTCGGTCGGGCCGGGGTCGGCGTCGTCCGGCGCCGGGATGAAGGTGAAGTAGCTGCCGTGGTCGAAGTCCTGGGGCGTCACGGCGAACGGGTCGAAGACGCCGTGTCGCATCGCGCGTACCGCCGCGAGGTTCACCTCCTGGGCCGACTGGCCCAGCGGGCGTTCGGGATCGCCGGCGGCCGTCATGGGCACCCACTGGGTCATCGACGACACCAGCCGTCGTACCGAGGGGTCGAGGCGGTTCGCGGCGAGCTGCCACAGCAGCTGCTCCGGGGTCGCGGTGGTGACGGCCAGCGCCCGCGCGTAGACCGCGAGCAGCAGGTTCGGCAGGGTCACCCGCAGGTGCTGCGCGGCGCGGCGGGCCGCGCCGTACGGGACACCGGTGTGGAAGAGCGCCCGCAGCAGGGGTCCCCGGGACGCCGTTCGCCGCGGTGCGGCGGCGAGGGTCTGCCGGCGGTACTCGCCGGCCGCGGTCAGCCGCTCCCGGAACGCGGCGCTGCGCTGCCGCTCGGCCAGCTCACGTGGTGCGGGCGCGTCGCCGAGAGGTTCGCCGCGCAGCAGGGCCTGGAAGTCGGACTCCAGGATCCGGAGCGCGGCGCCGTCGGCGGCGATGTGGTGGATCAGCAGGTGGACCTGCGGTGGCCCGTCGTCGGGTGTGTGGACCCAGGCCCGCCAGGCCGGCTGAGCGGTCAGGTCGAACGGTTCCCGGGCGGAGGCCGCCGTGCACTCCACGACGGGGTCGCGGAGCACCACCTGGCGTACATTGCCGGGCTCTTGGGCGGGGCGGTAGACGGTGCGCAGCGACTCGTGTCGCTCCGCCAGCGCGGCGAGGGCGTGCCGGGCCTGCTCCTCGGTGGCGGCGGCCGACATCGGCCACACCGCCTCCAGGTTGGACTCCCACAGCTGCTCGGGTGGGCGCACCGCGAGGGCGTTCCACATGGACAACTGGCCCATGGTGAGCGGGTAGGCGCCCTGAATCCGCATGAGGTCCTCCGATGTGCGGGGGGTGGCCACCTCGCGGTGGCCACCCGTCGTTTTCTGCCGCTGTCTCAGCTGGCGCAGTCGCCCTTACGCATCGCCCGCACCTCCTCTCGTCAGTGCCGTCGATCTCCTCCGGTGATGAGGGTGGACCGGAGGCCGATCGCCGAGGTGGTGTAGTCGGGGTCAGGTCCAGCTGACGCCGCGCTTGCCGACGCTGCGCATGGCTCTCCTCCCCTCCTGCGGGGCGGCCCCGTGTCCGCCCGGTGACCTCAGCGTCGGCCGCCGCCGGCCTCCGCGACAGGGCTGCCGGCGATCGAGGTCGTTCGAGGTTGTTCGACCGGCGCCTGGCTCGTCCCCGGTGCGTCGGCGCGCCGGCGGGGCCACAGCGGGGTGAGGGCGAGGACCAGCAGCGCGCCCGAGAGCCCGCTGAACCCGATGACGGTGGTGGCCGGCCAGCGGTCAGCGGCCACACCCGCCAGCACCATCGCCATCCCCTGGAATCCGGCCAGGCCGGTGATGGCCACGCCGAACGCGCGTCCCCGGTACTGCGCCGGCACGGCCCGGCCGAACAACGCGTTCAGTGGGATGGCGAAGGCGCTCGCCGCGCCGGCCAGGAGCAGCAGCGACAGGACCAGCCAGAGCGGCGGGACGAGCCAGACCACGGTCAGCGCCCCGGCGGAGAGGACCGCCAGCGGCAGGATCAGTCGCGCCCGCGCGGCCGGCGGGCAGAGCCGGGTGAGGGCCACGCCGCCGAGTGCCATGCCCGTCGGGGCCGCCGCCAGCAGCAGTCCGACGGTGCCGGGGCCGCCGTCGTACTGGCCGGCCAGCGGCGCCATCAGTCCCTCGGCCGCGTAGGTGAAGGAGCTGGCCGTCCAGAGGACGAGGACGTAGGCGCGCAGCCGTGGATCGGCGAAGATGACGCGCAGCCCGGCGGCTCGGCCGGGAGAGCCCGGAGTCGGCGCCGGCCGCGGCGCGGGACGGCGACGCACCCCGATCATGATCAGCAGGGCGGAGAACAGGAAGGTGCCGGCGTCCACCAGCAGCGCGCCGCGCAGCGACAGCAGCGCCACCAGGCTTCCGCCGGCGGCGAAGCCCACCACCTGCACGATCTGGGCGCAGATGTTGTCCACGCCGTTGGCCACCGGGTAGCGGTCGCCGTCGAGCACCTCGGGCATCAACGCCGCCCGCGCGGCGACGAACGGCGGCCGCAGCAGGTTGACCGCGAAGAGCAGCACCACCAGGGCGGGTGCGGCGAGGCCCGGCAGCGCCGCGAGCGGGATGAGCGCCGCGCGCGCGAGGTCGCACCCGATCAGGACCCGCCGCCGCGGGAACCGGTCGGCCAGGCCGGAGAGCAGCGGCCCGCCGGTGAGCCAGGCCAGGTAGGAGCTGGCGTACGCGGCCGCCGCCAGCGCCGCCGAGCCGGTGCCGGTGTAGACGAGGTAGGCGACGGTCACCGCCGTGAGCTGGTCACCGGCGAGGGAGAGCAGGTAGGCCCCGAACAGGTAGCGGTACTCGCGCACCGCGAAGACCTCTTTGTACGTCGCGGCCCGCTCGCTCATCCCGGCCCCCGTCCTGCCCGCCGCCGGCTGCCCTGACGGCAGTCGGTGCCGACCGTAGCCGGGCGCTCACCTGCTGAGCGGGGCTCGCACGTTCGGGGTCGTTCGGATCCGTTCGGGCGGGCTTCACGAGGTCAGGGTCGGCCGATGGCCGCTCTGCGCCCTGCCGGGGCGCGGCGCTGCTCGCCCGGTTCGCGGTCGACGACGCACTGGGCGTGGTGGCGGTTTCCGGCGGGAGGGCGGGGCCGGTCGAAGGAGGGGCCCCGAGTGGTGCCGGGTTGGGCGCACTGCCGCGCCCGACCCGGCGATCAGCGGCGGTAGATGGTCAGCTCGGACATGTTGGTGTAGCTCAGTGCCGCGAAGTCCAGCGACTGGCCGGGGTTCACGGCACCGCCCGGGGCGTTGTCCTGCTCCCAGTTGGCGTGGCGGAACTCCGGGTCACCGATGGTCTGGAAGAACTGCTGGAAGTTGATGTCGCCCTCGCCGAAGGGCACCATCTCGTGGCCGTTGGCCAGGGCGCTGTTGCGGTTGCCGTCCTTGGCGTGGAAGAGCGGGAACCGCTTGCTCTGGTTGACGACGTTGAGGATCGGGTCGAAGAGGTCGGTGCGCTCGCGGCCGTGCCGGTCGACGTACTTCTGGTGCTTGAACCGGGCCACGTAGGCCCAGTAGATGTCGAGTTCGAAGAAGACGTAGCGCGGGTCGGTCCTGCGGAAGAAGTACTCCAGGCGTCGGGTGCCGGACGACCGGGTGGGGCGGCCGTTGGCGTCCAGCGGTCCCGCGTCGAGCAGGAAGGAGTACGCGGCGTCGTGGTTGTGGGTGTAGAGGCGCAGCCCGCGCTTGCGGGCCTGGCGGCCCAGGTCGTTCCAGACGTCGGCGGCGGCGTCCCAGTCGGAGGCGTAGCTGGAGTTCGTGGGGTCGCTGCCGGTGCCGAGGTTCTTCATGCCGAGCGTCTCGGCGATGTCCATCTGCTCCTCGAAGGTGGCCGGGTTGATGGAGACGTGGCAGCCGTTGGCGACCAACCCGTTGTCGTCGAGGATCTTGCGAATCTCGGCCGGGGTGATCTGCCGGCCGAGGATCGAGCTGTGCTGGGTGTAGCCGGCGAACTCGATCTCCTTGTAGCCGAGTTCGGCGAGCCGGGCGAGGACCCGTTCGAAGCCGTACGGGACGCCACTGTCGTCCGGGGCGGCGGTGATCCGGTCCCGGACGCTGTAGAGGATGATGCCCCGGTTGCGGGCCGGGATCAGCGGCTCGGCCCGGAGCTGGCCGTGGGCGATCGCCGGTTGGTCGGTCTGGAGCACATTCATACCGGCCGCGCCGAGCGCCGCCGCGGCGCCGGCCGAGGCGGCGAGGATGCCGCGACGGGTGAGCTTGCGGCGTACCGCCGGGTCCGTGGGGAGCTCGGGTTCGGTGGTGGGCATGGTCGTCCTCTCCGGCGGCCTGGCCGCCTGCTGGATCGTTTCAATCCCCTCGCCGGCCGTCACCCGCCTCTTCGTTCTGCTGGTGTCGGCCGGATCGGGAACGGGCTCACCGGGGGGGCGCGGAACGTCGTGAGCGGAGCCCCGCCGGCGGGCGCGTCCGTCGCGTATGGGGTCTGACCTGGCGGTCCATGGTCGCCGAATCATGGACCGACTCACGGTAACGGCTACACCACCGGAAGGAAATAGACGCTGATCTCTAACTTTTGCCAAGCTATGCAGAACTTCGGTCCGACCGATGGAAAGCCGCCTGCTCGACGGCCGCGAACCTCCACGGACGGCACCGTGACGCCGTTCCTGCGGCGAGGTGGATGTGCAGGTGGCCGGTCCGCTCGTCGGTGTCGTCTCTCCACCGGCTGCACCTCGGTGCGGGCCGAGACCACCCGGTCGGGGGCTCCCTCGCTGCTCGTGGCGTGGAGGTCGTGTTACTGGTGGCGGGGTGGTCCTGCTACCGCCGCACCCGTCGCGTCGACCACACGCCTGGCTTCCGGGATCGACAGGACGAGCCCTCGTCGCGCACGGTGAGCTTCAGCCTGTGGGCCCTAGGATCAGGAAGATGCGTAAGGTAAGGCTGACGGTTCGGCCGGCGGTCCCGGCCGATGTTCCGGCTCTGGTGGAGTTGCGCCTGGCCAACGCCGAGGCGCACCGCGTTCTCGACCCTGCCGTCTACCGCATCCCCCCGCGTGACGCGGTCCGTCGTCACTTCACGGCCGTGCTGGCCGACGAGTCGGGACCGGACGGGATCCTCGTCGCCGAGGCTCCCGACGGCCGGGTCGTCGGGATGGTCGAGGTGCTGCGGCACTCCGACCCGCCGGAGCACCAGATCCTGAATCCTGAACCGTCGGCACAGGTACACACGGTTGTGCTGCCCGACGTCAGGGGGCTGGGGGTGGGATCGGCGTTGCTGAGGGCGGCCGAGCGGTGGGCCGCGGACCGCGGGATCAGGTACCTCTCGGCCGGTATCCACCACCGAAATGCCGACGCCGTGCGCTTCTACAGCCGACAGGGCTTCACCGACGGCGGCATCTCCCTGGGCCGGCGCCTGGGCTGATCGCGTACCCGGCGGACAGCTGCGCGCGGCGTCGCGCTCTGCGCCTGGCGAGTGAAAGGCGTCATCGCAGTGCGGCGAGCAGCCAACGTTCGCGCTCGGCGCTCAGCCCGGCCCGCCGCGTACGGTCGAGCCCCCGCTCCCACTCCCAGGCCAGCGTGTCCGCGACCAGCTCACGACGCGTCCTGTGCCGCAGCCCGGCGCGGACGGCGGCCTCGCCGCTGCGGGCGGACCAGCCCTCCCATCCCGGCTCCACCAGCCACATCGGCAGCGACTCCGGGCCCATGTACTCCGCCACGCCCTGCTCCCGCAGCCAGCCCGGATCGGCGGTGACGACGGGTCCGGTGTGCCCTGCCTCGGCCCGGCACAGCTCGATCCACTCGGCGAAGGGAACGACCGGACCCACGGCGTTGTAGGTGCCGGTGACCCCGTCGCGAGCCGAGTCGAGCAGCCAGGCGGCGAGGTCGCGGACGTCGATGACCTGCGTCGGCAGATCGGGGGTGGCCGGGACCAGCATCGGACCGTCCGGGTCCCGCGCGGCGCGGGCCGGCCAGTAGCCGGACCGGTCGCTGTGGTCTCCGGGTCCGCCGATCAGTCCGGCCCGCGCGATCAGCAGCCGGTCGCCGACGGCGGCCACCGAAGCCTGCTCGCACGCCGCCTTGGCCTCGCCGTACTGCTCGCGGGTGACGACGTCCCGCTCCGTCGGCGGCATCAGCTCCGCGGACTCGTCCGCGCCAGGCGTGGCGTGGGAGGCGTAGACGTTGCCGGAGGAGACGTACGTCCAGTGCCGGGCACGGTCGGCGAGCGCCCGCAGCGCGCCCCGGACGAAACCCGGCTGCCAGGACACCTCCACCACGGCGTCCCACTCCTGGTCGAGCAGTTCGTCGTAGGCGCCGGCCTCGCGCCGGTCGGCGCGCACGAGGGTCGTCCCGTCGGCCGCCTGCCCGCTCTCGCCCCGGGCGAGGCAGGTCACCGCGTCTCCCCGCTCCACCGCCTGCCGGGCCACCTCGCGGCCGAGCCAGGCCGTGCCGCCGAGTACCAAGATGTCCATGCCGGCACTGAAACACGCTCGGCGGGCTCGCCACCAGGCCGGTTAGCCAGCGGCAGAAGATCTACGCTGCCGGCGAAATCCCGTCGCCGACGTCCTCTTCCATCCGACCGGCGGCGACAGTCACGTGCCGCAGGACGATCGGCGGGACGGTCGCCGGTTGACTTCAACGCCGGTTGAGGTCGAAGACTCCTTGTTGCCGCGATGCGATGAGTCATACAGGAGAGTGATCGGTATGCGGGTGGTGCGGGTGACCCGGTTCGGCGGTCCCGAGGTGCTGGTGCTCGGCGAGGCACCCGATCCGGTGGCCGGCGAGGGCCAGGTCGTGATCGACGTGTCAGTCGCGGGGATCACCTTCGTGGAGACGCAGATCCGGCGGGCTGCCGACAGGTGGCACGACCGACCCGAGCCGCCCTACGTGCCCGGCGGTGTGGTGGGCGGCCGGGTGCGGTCGGTCGGCGCCGGTGTCGATGCAGGTTGGTCGGGACGGCGCGTGTTGGGCCGCACCGGCCAGACCGGCGGATTCGCCGAGCAGGCGGTAGCCGCGGTCGAGGACCTCCTCCCGGTGCCGGACGGGCTGGGCCTGCCCGAGGCCTGCGCGCTGCACCCGGACGGCAGCACCGCGCTCGGGCTGGTGGAGGGAGCCCGGATCCGTCCCGGCGAGTGGGTACTCGTCGAGGCGGCGGGGGGCGGTGTCGGCACTCTGCTGGTGCAACTGGCCCGGTCGGCCGGTGCCCGGGTCGTCGGGGCGGCCCGTGGCGCCCGGAAGCTCGACCTGGTCCGGGAGTTGGGCGCGGATGCGGCGGTCGACTACTCCGAGCCGGGGTGGACGAAGCAGGTGATCGAGGCGACCGGCGGCGCCGGCCCCGATGTGGTCTTCGACGGCGTCGGCGGGGAGATCGGTCGAGCCGCGTTCGAGGTGACGGCGGAGGGCGGACGTTTCTCGGTGCACGGGGCGGCCAGCGGCCGGGCCACGACCGTCGATCCGGCCGAGGCCGAGCGGCGTGGGGTACAGGTGCTCGGAATCGAGCAGCTCTTCGACTTCGGGCCGCACAAGCACCGGTGGGCCGAGCAGGTGATCGCACGAGCGGCGGCCGGTGGGGTGCGGCCGGTCATCGGGCAGACCTTTCCTCTGGAGCTCGCCGCCGAAGCGCACGCCGTGATCGAGGCGCGCAGCGCTCTGGGTAAGACCCTGCTCGCGATCTGACGGCACCCGTACCGGCCGCCGGGGCCGGTCGTGGAAGGGCCGGGCGGCGCTCGCCCGATCGCGGCGAGGGGCGGAACGCCGTCGGCGTTCCGCCCCTGCCTCGTCCCTGGTCTACCGTGCCCTACGGCGGCGGAACGCTCGCCGGGCCCAGAGGTACGACAACAGCGAGATCACCGCGCACCAGGCCACGGCGATGAGCGCGCTGGCGCCGATTCCCGAGCCGAGCAGCAGCCCGCGCAGCGTCTCGGTGACCGGAGTGAACGGCTGGTAGTCGGCGAACCACCGCAGGACGGTCGGCATGGTGTCGGTGGGCACGAAGCCGCTGCCCAGGAACGGCAGCAGGATCAGGAACATGGGCAGGTTGCTGGCGGTCTCGACGCTGTCGCTGACGAGACCGAGCGCGACCGAGAGCCAGGTCAGCGCGAACCCGGCCGCGAGCAGCAGGCCGGCGACGCCGAGCCACTCGAGCGGGGTTGCGGTGGGGCGGAACCCGATGGCCAGCGCGACGCCGAGCAGAACAGCCATGCAGAGCATCGTCTGCGCCAGGCTGCCGAGGACGTGTCCGGTCAGGACGGACGCGCGGGAGATGGCCATGGTGCGGAAGCGATCGACGATTCCCTCCGTCATGTCCATCGCCACGGAGATGGCGGTGCCCTGGGCCGCCCCGGACGCCGCGAAGAGCAGGAGGCCGGGGACCAGGTAGTTGATGTACGCGCCGCGGTCACCGCCGCCGCCGGGAAGCCCGGCGCCGAGCGTCTCTCCGAAGACGTAGACGAAGAGCAGCATGAGCACGACGGGCATTCCGATCAGCATCCCGGTCAGCGAGGGGTATCGCTGCATGTGGCGGAGCTGCCGGCGGAACATGGTCGCCGAGTCGGTCAGGGTGTAGGCGAGGCTGGTCATCGGTGTCCCCCAGGGGTCGCGTCGGGCGCGGCGGCGGTTACGGGCGTGCCGGTGAAGGCGAAGAAGACGTCGTCCAGGTCGGGTGTGTGGATGGAGAGCCGGTCGACCTCGACGCGCGCGTCGTCGAGTCGATCGAGCACGGTGCGCAGCGAACGCACGTCGCCGTCGCTGGGGACCTGGAGGGTCAGGGCCTCGTCGTCGATGTGCGCGGCGGCGAGCGCTCGGGCGGCGGCGTGCAGCGCGGCGGGGTCGGTGAAGCGCAGCAGGATGTGCCCACCGGGTATGCGGCTCTTGAGTTCGTCGGGTGTGCCCTCGACGACGATGCGGCCGTGGTCGAGGACCGCGATCCGGTCGGCGAGTTCGTCGGCCTCGTCGAGGTACTGGGTGGTGAGGAAGACCGTGACGCCGTCGGCGACGAGTCCGCGGATGATCTGCCACATCGCGTGCCGGCTGCGGGGGTCGAGCCCGGTGGTGGGCTCGTCGAGGAAGATCAGCCGTGGCTCGCCGACGAGGGTCATCGCCAGGTCGAGACGGCGCCGCATGCCGCCGGAGTAGACGGAGGCGGGCTTGCGGGCCATCTCGCCGAGGTCGAAGCGCTCGATGAGCTGGGCGATGCGGCGCCTGCCGTTGATCCGGCCGAGGTGGTGCAGGTCGGCCATCAACGTGAGGTTCTCCTCGCCGGTGAGGAGGTTGTCGACGGCGGAGAATTGGCCGGTCACGCCGATCGCCGCCCGCACCGCGTCGGGCTCCTTGGCGAGGTCGTGCCCGGCCACCCGGATCGAGCCGCCGCCGGCGGGCACCAGGGTGGACAGGATGCGGACCATGGTGGTCTTGCCCGCGCCGTTGGGCCCGAGCAGCGAGAAGACCGTTCCCTCGGTGACCACGAGGTCGATGCCGTCGAGGACGACCTTGTCGCCGAACGACTTGCGGAGGCCGGAGACCGAGATGGCCGGCCGCGTGGCGGTGGTGACCGTCATTGCTCCTCCATTGATCAGTGGTTTCGGAAGTGGGCGCGTGCCATCGCCGGTCGGGCCGTGCGGGCTGGACCGGGTTGTGCGGGCGCGGGTCATCGCCAGTCGGGGCGTCAGCCCGCGACCGGATCACACGGTGGTGGGGGGTCGCTCAGGCGCGGTGGATCAGGATGTCGCCGAAGGCGGTGCGGGCACGCACCTCCGCCTTCTCGTCCGTGTCGGCGGGCCCGGCGGTGGCGTTCAGGTCGTTGCGAACCTTGCCGTAGTGGGTGTGCAGGTCGAGCCGGGCCGCGGTGCCGCGGCGGATGCCGACCTCGATCCGCCCGGCCGCGGTGCGCAGCGTCGCCGATCCTCGGACCAGCTCACCGACGCGGATGTCACCGTTGGCGGTGTTGGCCGTGACGGACGCGGCGGCGTGTTCGGCGGCGACCTGGCCGTTGGCGGAGTTGATCCGGAGCTCGCCCCCGGCTTCGCCGATCCAGGTGTCGCCGTTGCCGTTCTTCAGTACCGCCCGCCCGCCCACGGCGCGGACGCTGAGCTTGCCGGAGGCGGTGGTGACCTCGGCGTCGCCCGCCACGGTCTCGGCGATGGCCGCGCCGAAGCCGGTGTGGAGGCGAAGCGCGCCGGTGTCCTCGACCTGAAGGTCACCGGCGCCGGTCTTGAGCCGGCAGTCGGCCAGCGGCCCGGAGCAGTTGACGGCGCCGACGCCGAGCTTCCCGTCGACGCCGGAGCCGGCCGGCAGGTCGATGGTGACGTCGATGGAGCCGATCTTGTTGAAGATGCCGAAGCCGGACTGCTTGGGGCCGCGTACCACGAGGCGGCCGGAGGTGTACTCGACTCGGGTCTGTGCGGCCGCGCGCACGTCGCGGTCGTCGGACTCGTCGGCGGGCCGCACGTGCACGACGGTGTCGGCCCGCTGGCCGGCGGTGATCCGTACGTCGCCGGCGACGAGTTCGACCGACGCCGAGATGGGTCCGGGGGTGTCGAACGAGGGCATGGTGCTCCCCTTTCGGGTAGTCGGTGGGCCGGTGCGTCAGCGCACCCAGCCGGTGAAGCGCTGCCCCCCGGTCACGGGGGCGGAGCGCCGGGGGTTGTCGGGTCCGGGTCGCTGGTGAGGGGCGTCGAGCGCGGCGGCGGCGGCTCGGATCAGCCAGGTGTTGATCGAGACGCCGGCGCCGGCGGCCGCGTGCTCGACGCGCGCCTTGAGGTGTTCGGGCAGGCGGAGGCTGATCCGTACGGTCGCCTCGTCCTCGCCGTCGGTGGGTGGCTGCGGCAGCGGGTTGGGCGGGGGCGCCGCCGGCGACTCGGTCTCGTCGGCCCACTGCTCGGCGGGGGGTGGCGTCACCACGAAGCTCGGTTCGCGGTTGCGCAGACGCAGGTCCACCGAGCCGGGCGCGAGATCGCGGGTGATCTCGGTGGCCGCTTCGGAGAGCGCGTCCAGCAGGGCGAGCCGGATGGCCGACTCCAGCGGCGCGACGAGGCGCTGACCGAGTTCCTGGGCGTCTTCACCGCCGGCCGCTGCCGCCACCGCGAGATCCCGCCGGACCGCTTCCACATACACACCAAGCTCCATGACGCCAGTATGGCATCACAGTGACGCCATAGGCAATGCCAATGACGCCAAGTGACGCCACTGCTGTTCGATCAATCACTCCCGAACAGCTTGTCGCCGACCCGGCGCCTTCTCCGCGCCCTGACAGCACGACCGGCACCTCGGGAAGCCCGTGCGGCCCACCCGTCGGCGATTGGCCGAGCGCGTGGGCCGCGGTCCAGCTGACGCACCCTCAGTCGGCAGGGTGCGCGGCGGGGACGGCATGCTCGGCAGCCCGGCTGACCTGCTCCCAGCTCGCCCAGGTCTCCATTCGCCGCCGCGAGATGTCGAAGGCCAGGTCGTACACCATGCTGCCGAGCAGGAGCCGCAGCGGCGGCTGGTCGCTGTCGACCAGCTTCAACAGCGCCTCGGCGGCCAGTCGCGGTTCGCTGTCGATGGAGCCTTCGGCCCACTGGCGCTCCAGTTCGGCGCGGAGTGGGCCGTAGTCCTCCCTGGGGGTCGTGGCGGTCATGCTGGTGTACAGGTCGGTCCAGTAGCCGCCGGGCTGCACGATGCTGACGGTGACCCCGAAGGTCGCCGCCTCCATCGCGAGGGCCTCGCTCATGCCCTCCAACGCGAACTTGCTCGCGCTGTACAGCCCGGTGCTCGGGAAGCCACCGAGCGCGGCGATGCTGGAGATCTGCACGATATGGCCGGCCCGCTGAGCCCGGAGGTGCGGTAGCACGGCCTGGCTGACCCAGAGCGCGCCGAAGAGGTTGACCTCGAACTGCGCTCGCGCCTCGGCTTCGGTGAACTCTTCGATCATGCCCATGGACATGGCGCCGGCGTTGTTGACGACGATGTCGAGCCGTCCGAAGTGTTCGACCGCGGTGTCCACGGCGGCGAAGACCGCCGTCCGGTCCGTCACGTCGAGGGGCAGGGCGAGGAGCCTGTCACCGTGGCGCTCGTCGAAGTCGTGGCGGCTGACGGTCCGGGCGGCGGCGGCCACCCGGTCACCGCGTTCGAGCGCGGCGATGGCGAACGCGCGGCCCAGGCCGCGGCTGGCGCCGGTGATGAACCAGGTACGCGCAGTGGTGCCGGATGAGGTGCGCATGGTCGATCTCCATCCCTGAGACGAGACGGTCCGTCTCGTTATGGGATGACGATAGGGATGGGCCGCCTCGTCGTCAAGACGATACGGTCCGTCTCGCCTTTGGTAGGTTGTGCGCATGACGACGCAGCACAGAGCGACGCCCAACGCGGGCCGCCGGAGAGAGGCCTCCCGACGCGCCATCCTCACCGCGGCGTTCGACCTGCTCCAGGACGTCGGCTACGCGAAACTCAGCATCGAGGGCATCGCCACTCGCGCCGGCGTCGGCAAGCAGACCATCTACCGCTGGTGGCCGTCGAAGGGCGCGGTCATCTTCGACGCCTTCCTGATGCTCAGCGAGGGCAGCGACGGCGAACCTCCGGCACTGCCCGACACCGGGGACCTGGAGGCAGACCTGACCGCGGTGCTGCGCGCCACGATCGAGGAGTTGAACGATCCCCGCTACGACCAGCCGATGCGCGCGCTGGCCACCGAGATCGCGCACGATCCCGAGCTGGCCGCCGCCTACGTCGAACGACTGGACGGGCCACTGAAGGAGGCCAAGCGACGACGGCTGCGCAGCGCCCAGCAAGCCGGGCAGCTCGCCGAGGATCTCGACCTCGACGTGGCCGTGGAGATGATCTGGGGACCCGTGCTCAACCGGTGGCTGCACCGCAGTGGCCCCCTCACCACCCAGTACACCGACCGCGTCGTGGCCACCGCGCTCAACGGCCTGCGCCCCCGCCCCCGCGGCCATTGAGCCGGGCTCGATCGGGTCGACGTCGAGCGCGTGACGGCCGCCGGCCAGATTAGTACAGCGCTCGGTGTACTATCGGCGGGTGCAGACGCTGACCCACGGGGAAGTCCTCGCCCGATTCGGCCACGCCCTCTCCGACCCGATCCGCGCGCGCCTGCTGCTGGCCCTCGGGGAAGGCCCCGGCTATCCCGCCGAACTCGCCGAACTCCTGAGCACCACGCGGCAGAACCTGTCGAACCACCTCGCCTGCCTGCGTGGCTGCGGTCTCGTCGTCGCCGTACCCGAGGGCCGGCGTGCCCGTTACGAGCTGGCCGACGCCCGCCTGGCCCACGCGCTGGCTGATCTGCTCGGCCTGGTGCTCGCGGTCGATCCGGCCGCCTGCCCCGACTCCGACCGGAAGGGCTGCTGCTGATGGCGGCGCCACCGCGCCCGCTGCCCCTGCTCGGGACGGATCCGGCCCGCCGAGCGGTGCTGGCGCGCCGGATCCGGCTGTTCGTCGCCGCGACCATCACCTACAACGTCATCGAGGCCGTCGTCGCGCTCACCGCCGGCGCCCTGGCCTCCTCCACCGCCCTGGTCGGGTTCGGCCTCGACTCGGTCATCGAGGTGTCCTCCGCGGCGGCCGTCGCATGGCAGTTCGCCGGTCATGACCCGGAGGCCCGCGAGAAGACAGCCCTCCGCGTCATCGCGCTGTCGTTCTTCGCCCTGGCCGCCTACGTCACCGTGGAATCGGTGCGGGCGCTGCTGAGCGGGGCCGAGGCGGAACACTCCAGCGTCGGTCTCGTACTCGCCGCGCTGTCGCTGCTGATCATGCCGCTGCTCTCCTACGCGCAACGGCGGGCCGGCAGGGAACTTGGCTCCCGGTCGGCGGTGGCCGACTCGAGACAGACGCTGCTCTGCACCTACCTCTCCGCGGTGCTCCTCGTCGGCCTCGGCCTGAACAGCCTCTTCGGCTGGTCCTGGGCCGACCCGCTCGCCGCGCTCGTCATCGCGGCCGTCGCCGTCAAGGAGGGGCGGGAAGCGTGGCGGGGTGACGCCTGCTGCGTGACGCCCCGTCCCGAGACCGCGGGCAGCGGGGACTCCGCTGGCTGCCAGCCGGGATGCCGCTGCTGCTCGACCTCGTAGCCGCCGGCCGCGCGCGTCGCGGCGGACGGGTTCACCGGCGCGGGAGCAGCCCGCGTTCGGCCATGAAGGCCCGCAACGTCTCGGAGTCCTCGGCGGACATCAAGCGGCGGGGGATCACGGTCGCCGGCATCTTGCCGACGTACACGATCCAGAACTCCGGGGTGTCCTTCACCTGGACGACCCCGTCCCAGGCGATACCGCCGGACTCCGAACCGCTCCGCATCATGATGTTGTCGTCGGTGATGTCGTAGGCGCCGGCGACGGCGTAGCGACCGGAGCGGCGCCGGGCGCGCAACCGTACCCACGGCGAGTACAGCATCGACAGCAACCCAGCCACGATCAACGCGGTGCACAGCGGCACGATCCGGTCGCCCCACGCAGACCCGCGCGAGGCGGCGAGAGCGATCGCCCCGACCGCCGCCAGCACCGCGCCGATGTATCCGTACTTGCGCAGCCGCACGCTGCTGAGCGCCGCTGCCACGCGGCCCGGGTAGGCGGGGTCGGCCGGGACGTCGAAACGGATGTGCACGCCAGAACGATAGTGCCCCCCATGACGAGCACCGCCGAGGCCGCCTTGAAAAGGAGTTTCCGGGATGGTGTCGTATCAGGGCGTGGCCGTTCGTGGAACCAGTGTGCGGCCGGCTCGGCCGCGGGCACGAGGAGTCGGGAACGGCCCTCGTCCGGGACTGGGAGGAGACGACCATGACGGAGTACCTGATCACCTTCAACGACGAGTGGGTGCCCGAACACACGGCGGAGCAGATACGCGAGAAGGGCGTGGCCGGCCGGGCCGTGATCGCGGAGATGCGAGCCGAGGGTGTCCTGATCTTCAGCAACGGTGGGCTCGACCGGTCCACCGCGGTGTGCAGTGTCGAGGCGGTGGACGGCGAACCCGTCTTCACCGACGGCCCGTACGTCGAGACCAAGGAGCACCTCGGCGGCTTCGCCGTCGTGGACGTGCCCGACGACGAGGCGGCCCGGTACTGGGCCGGCAGGCTCGCGACCGCGCTCGACTGGCCGCAGGAGGTGCACCGGTTCCGAGGCCCCGGGGAGGCCCGGAGCAGCTCCGGAAACGGGTGAGCGTGGTGCCGAGACCCCTGCCGTCCGCCGAGTGACCGCCCGAGCCGTGACCGGTCCCGCCGTCGAGCAGGCGATCACCCGTCTCCACCAGGAGGAGTGGGCGCGGATGGTCGCCGGGCTCGCACGCCGTTTCGGCGACCTCGACGTCGCCGAGGAGGCGGCGGCGGAGGCGTTCGTGGCGGCTGCCCAGCGATGGCCGCGTGAGGGAGTACCACCCAACCCCGGCGGTTGGCTCGCCACCACCGCGACCCGCAAGGCGATCGATTATCTCCGTCGCGAGTCGCAGCGCGACGCCAAACACCAGGCGGCCCGGATCGTGTACGACGACACCCCACCCGCGCCGACCGGCCCGGTCGCGGACGACCGGCTCAGGCTGATCTTCACCTGCTGCCACCCGGCGCTCGCGTCGGAGGCCCGGGTGGCGCTCACCCTCCGCCTGCTCGGCGGCCTCACCGTCGCCGAGATCGCCCGCGCCTTCCTGGTGCCGGAGACCACGATGGCGCGACGGATCACGCGCGCCAAGGCGAAGATCAGAGCCGCGCGCATCCCCTACCGGGTGCCGTCGGCCGATGACCTCCGCGAGCGGCTCGCGGGCGTGCTCGCGGTCGTCTACCTCATCTTCAACGAGGGCTACCTCGCCGGCGAAGGCGACGACCCGCTCCGCGTCGACCTCACCGAAGAGGCGATCCGCCTCGGCCGCCTGCTCCGCACTCTCCTCCCCGGCAACGGCGAGGTCGTCGGTCTGCTGGCGCTGATGCTCCTCACCGACGCCCGACGGCCGGCGCGGGTGTCCCGCACCGGGGAGCTGGTCACCCTCGACGAGCAGGATCGTGGCGCATGGGACCGCACCCTCATCACCGAGGGCACGGCGCTGGTCCGCGAGCGGATCGAGGCGGTGGCCGCCGGCGGGGACCCACCCGGGCGATACCAGCTGCAGGCCGCGATCAACATGGTCCACACGGATGCCCCCTCCGCCCGGGACACCGACTGGTCCACCATCGCCGCCCTCTACGGACGCCTGGTGCTGCTCGACCCCTCGCCGATCGTACGACTCAACCGGGCGGTCGCCGTCGCCGAAGTCGACGGGCCCGAGGTCGGGCTCGCCGAGACCGACCGGCTCGCCGAAGCCCTCGACGGCTACCACGCCTTCCACGCCGCGCGCGCCGACCTGCTGCGGCGACTCGGGCGTAGCGGCGAGTCGCGAGCGGCGTACGACCGGGCCATCGGTCTCGCCGGCAACCCCGCGGAGCGGGCCTACCTCACCCGCCGCCGCGACCAGCTCGCCGGCTGACCGGCACGTGCCGCCCGCCGATCCGGCGCCGTCCGCGGCAGAAGCGCGACCGGCATCGGCGTTCCGCCGGTACCCACATCGCTGCACCGCGCTTCGGCGCCTCGGCCGATGAGTTGCTTGCCGCCGCCCAACGGCCAATTCCATCTGCGACGGGCGTGCCGACCTGCATGGCTGCACCTGCACTTCTTCGAGATGGCCGGCTTCGACCCGGAGCAGTCATACGGCTCGTGCCTGGTCCTCACCTCGGACATCGAAGGACTCCACCGGGCCTTCGCCGCCGGAATGCGCGCGACGTACGGGAAGGTCCTGGTGTCCGGAACGCCACGGATGACCCGGCCCCGGCCGCGGAGAAACGCCGACGGGGTGACGGGGTTCAGCGTCGTCGATCCCGGCGGCAACTGGATCCGCGTCGTCCAGCAGGGCGACCCCGAACCCGCGCCCGCGGGGCGTCTGGCCACGGCTCTGGCGAACGCCGTCGTACGGGCCGACTCGAGGGGCGATGTCCGGCAGGCCGTCCTGGTGCGCCGAGCGCGACGGTGAGTCCCTCGTCGGCCGCCACGACAACACCGTCGAACTGCGTCCGTGCGGCGGCCACGGAAACGGTTCGGTCGTCGCCCGGCCAGAAGTGGGTGAGCATGAGCCGGTCGAGCACCAGCCGGTGGCCGTCCCAGTCGACGGCGAAACCGCTGCACGCGCGTCCCGGCTCCGGAACGGTGGCGCAACTGCCGAGCACGGTGACCTGTCGCACCGGCACATGGTGGCAGACCTCGCGGGCGCCTCCACGTGTCGCGCCGGCGGTTCGGCAGGGGTTGGCCTCGGGTGTGCCCGGCCAACCCCTGCCGGCGACTCGCCTGCCGGGTCAGGTCGCCAGGGCGGTGGCGAGCCGGCGGGCCTCGGTCACCAGCCGGCTACCGCCGCCGCGCGCCACCACGTCGGGCAGCCCCGGGACCTCGATGCGTACGCCGGTCGCGCCGGCCGTCTCGGCGGCCAGGGTGAGCAGGTCGGCTGTGCCGCGCGCGGGCGTCGGCGCGGCCAGCAACGGCGGCACCGCCGCGGCGAGCAGCCGCCACACAGTCAGCCGGGCCCCGGCCGCGACCGCGTCCCGCAGCGGCGGCACCGCCCGGGTCAGGGTCACCTGGCCGTCGGCCGCCAGCGCGCCGAGCTGACCGCCGACACCCGGGGCGTCCAGGTCACCGGCGGCGAGCGTCAGCAGCGCGTCGACTGCGGCGGCCCGGTCCACCTCGTGCCGGGCGCACAACCCGTAGGCCAGCGCCAGGTCGAGCGCGGGGCTGCCGGCGCCGGTGCACTCGGCCAGCATCGGCAGGACGGTGGCGCCCTCCCGGAGGTTCTCCTGCGCGGCCATGGCGATCCCGGGTAGCAGGTGGGCGGCGACGAGGCCCCGGTGTCCCGGCAACAGCGCCGGCCACAGGTCGCGGTGGCCGGCGTGCCGCTGCCCGATCTGGGGCGCGGGCACGGTGAGCAGCCCGAGCGGGTCCGCGACGCCGTCCGGGGGGACGCCAGCGACAAGGGTGCGCCGCAGGGGTAACCGGTCGTAGCCGTAGTAGTAGCTGCTCCCCCGGTCTCGTCGGCCGATCGTCACCACCTGCTGCACCGGCGCCGGCAGGGCGTCCCCGCGCAGCCAGCTGGCGAGTTCGTCGCCCGCCGGCGTGCCGAGCGCGGCAGCGCGGACCGCCAGCGTCTCGTCGACGCCGGCCGGTAGCCGCAGCAGGGCCTGGGTGAGGTCCCACCGCCAGACCGGGCGGTCGCCGAGGAAGGCCAGCCGTTCGTAGAGCGCAGTCGGGTCGATGGCCCCGGTGCTCGACGTCGGGGCGGCCAGGAGTCCCGGGTCGTGCCGACCGTCCAGCCGCTGCCCGATCTCCGCGAGCCGGGCGCAGTACACCAACGTGAGCGCGGACTGCCGGGGCGGCTCCACGGCCGGGCGGCCCCGGAAGGGACGCGGCGCTCGGGTCAGCGAGTCGCTGAGGATGCCGGACCATTGGTCGCGGCGGGTGGCCGCCTCGGCCGGCGCGGCAGCGGCGAGCAGGACGCCGTGCAGCTGGACCGGCAGGTTGTACACCGCCCACGGGTGGTCGTAGGCACCCACCTGCTCGCGCTGCAGCAGGGGCAGCAGCACGGCGGCCATCCGGTCGCGGTCGGTGGTGGCCAGCCGGACCAGCCCGTCGAGGACGCGCTCCACCGCGGGCGAGGACCGCCGGTGCGCGAGCAGCGCGGACACCTCTTCGATCAGTTCGTCCACATCGGTGATCGGAGGTGGCGCGGGCGCGGGCGGGACCGGCGACGGCAGTTCGTCGCGGGCCGTCGTCACGGTGACCGTGGCGACAGGCTGGTGACCGTGCCGCTGCGCCAGGGCCACCGCCCGGTCGCGCAGGTCGGCCGCGGGGTGCTCGGCGCCCACGGCGAGGACCTCGGCGATCTGCGCGGCCCGGTCCGGCCGCTGCCGGGCAACCCGGTCGAGCCAGGTCAGCTGCGTCCGGACGAGACCCTTTTCCGGTCTGGTGAGAACGGTCCGGGCGGCGTCGAGGATAGCCTCCAGCTCGACGGTCTCCCCGAGGCCCTGCAAGGTCCGCTGGGCCAGCGTGGCCACCGGGCCGGGCGCATCGGCGAGCAACCGCAGGTACGGGGCCGACCGGCTCAACGCCTCCGCCGGGGTGGGCGCCAGCAGGTCGTGCAGGGCCAGGAACGGTCGCAACGCGACCGGCCGGTCTCCGCGCAGCAGCCGTCCGAGCACCCCGTCCAGCAGCACCGACCGGTCGATCCGCCCCTCCTCGGCGAGGGCGGCGAGCGCCTGCGGCACCAGCTGCCGCTCGTAGGGGGACGTCAGCCCGATTCCGTCGACCTCGAAGAGCCGGGGCAGCAGCACGTCGAGGAACGGGTCGACGCGGAGCCGGTCGGCCAGCGGGGCGAGTTCCCGCGGGTTGTTCCGCCACCACATCGCGTACGCCCAACCGGAGACGAACGCATCCGTCGTCGGCGGCGCGGCCCGCTCGGCCAGCAGCATGGCCTCGACGAAGAGCCAGTTCTCCCACGGCCGGGTTCGTTGCAGCCGGTCGGCCAGCTTGTACGCGAGGTCGGCCAGCCAGGTGACGCCCCGCTGCCGGGCCATGACGATCACCGGTTCGCAGTCGGCGTCGCGCAGGATGACCGACCGGCGGCCGAGCAGCGCCGCGGCCTTCGTGGCGGTGCTGAACGTGCCCACGGCGGCCACCGCCAGAGCGGTAGCTTCCTTCCCCGACCACCAGTTGTCGCGTCGGCGCCGCACGTGAGCCATGAGCTCGTCGCCGAGCGTCCGCCGGGCCGGTTCGTCCAGCCCGGACAGCATCGACTGGACGACGGGGACGTCGCCGCGGCTCAGAGGGCCGAAGATCTTGTTCACGCCGGCACCTCCGCCGGCGCCGTCGCCAGGGACACCGCGAGGGCGTGCTTGCACGGTCCACGTTGTCCCTGGTGCCGCGCCCACCATCGACAGGAGCAGGTGAGGCTCCCGTCGGGCAGCCGGCGTACCCGGTACTCCTCGTCGCCGCTGCGAACCGTGGCGTGCTCGCCGTCGCGGCGGACGGCGCCCTGCTCGATCAGCGTCCGTGCGCCGACCAGGCGCGGGTTGTCCCGCTCGGCCCGGCCCGCGTCGTACGGCATCACCCGGTGGAAGTACGCGCCCTCGGCGACGTCGTAACCGACCCGCCCGGCCGTACCGAGCTGAGCCAGGGCGGCGCGAACCCGATCGTCGGGCAGTCCTGCCGCGTCGGCCAGCGCGGCGACGTCGATCGTCGGGTCCCAGGAGAGCAGGGCGCCCACCATCTGCGCGTCGTCGATCACCTCGTCGGCGGCGAGCGCGAGCAGAGCGGCTCCCTCACCGGAGAAGCCCCGGTACGGCTCGGGAGAGAGGGTCAGCGACAGCCGCGTCGCCCCGGTGTCCAGCTCCCACGTGCTCGGGGCGGCCGGCGAGCCGGCGCGTACCGCAGGCCCGTACACCCGCAGGGTGCGGGCGTGCCGCACCAGTCCGCGCAGCGCCGCGAGCCGTCCCGCGCCGGCCAGGCAGACGGCGCCCGGTGCGGGCCGGGAGGTCAGCCGGAGGGTACGCCCGGCCGGCAGCGCCCACAGCACCGAGCGGTCGCCGGCGCCGGGCAGCCGGCGCAGGAACGCGGCCGCCTCGGCGGCGGGAATCTCGGCGCGGGGTTCGAACCCGGCGGTGAGCACGTGCACCTCGGCGAAGCCGCGCAGCCAGCGTCCCGGCAGCGGCACCTTCCGCTCGACCACCGCCCCGTCGATGGTGGAGACGGTGAGGTCGTCCGGGCCGACGGCCATGTGCAGGGGCTCGATCCCCCCGACCCGGGCGAGCGCCTCCCGCAGCGGCGGGTTGACGTCGACGTTGGTGCTCCCGTGCCCGACGATGTCGCCGTCGAAGCCGGTCGGACCCACATCCATCCGGGCGTAGACACCGCAGCAACCGGAGAAGGACTCGAAGCGCAGCCGGTCCCGACTGCCGGTGACCACCGGGTCGAGGCTGGCCGGACTGACCGGCTGGTGGTAGCGGGTGCGGGCCACCTCGGCGACGGCGAGGAGGCCGGCGGCGGCCGCCCCGGGGGCGGTGAGGAACCCGGAGAAGAAACGCGGATTGGCCTCCGGGCCGCCGCAGGTCTGCAGGTCGAGGCCGGCGGCGCCGAGCGCGGACGGCTGAAGGTATCGGTACGTCTGGACGGCGTTCACGGGGCACACCGTAGGGCGACCGACCGACATCGCGTTCGAGGAACAGCAGGGGCCGGGCTGCCGGTACGGATCAGCGCTGGTGGAGAGCGCGGGAGGTGGCCCGCGCCCGGGGCAGGGCCCGGACGCGGGGCTGTCGTCACCGGACCCGGGCTCCCGCGGCGACGGCGTACGGCAGCGCCCTGCGGGCGCACCGGCGCGGTTGGCGCCAGGCGGGAACGGTGGCGCGGACGGCGGCTACGACTACTCTCCCTCGTCGTAGCCGACGGACTCGCTCACCGCTCGCCACTTGGCGTCGGACGCCGCGAGGTTCTCGGCCGCGGCTCGTGCGACCGCGACCGCGTCGGATCCGAGCAGCAGGCGCAGCGGCGGGTCCGGGGCCTCGGTGATGTCCATGATGACCTGTGCGACCCGTGCGGGATCGCCCGGCTGCCTGCCGTTCGCGGCCCGCATCCGGGCGACAGTGGGTTCGATGACGGGCTTGTAGGGGTCGCTGATGGGATGCATGGTCATCGAGGAGCCGGCCCAGTTCGTCCGCATACCGCCGGGCTCGGCGACCGTGACCTTGATCCCGAAGGAGGCCACCTCCTTGGCGAGAACCTCGGAGAACCCGCCGACGGCCCACTTGGACGCCTGGTAGGGACCCAGGCCCGGGCCGCCCACCCGGCCACCGACGGAGGAGATCTGGATGATGTGGCCGTGGCCCTGTTCGCGCAGGACGGGCAGCGCGGCGCGGGTCATGTTGACCACGCCGTAGAAGTTCGCGTCGACCTGAGCGCGGAACTCGTCCTCGGGCATGTCCTCGATGGAAGCCACGTCGGCGTAACCGGCGTTGTTCACCACGACGTCCAGGTGTCCGAACGCCTCGACCGCCTCCCGTACGACACCGCGCGCGGCGGCGGGATCGGTCACGTCTAGCGCCAGCGCACGGACCCGCTCGCCGTGGCGTTCGACGAGGTCGTTGAGCTGCTCGGGACGTCTGGTGGTCGCCACCAGACAGTTACCGGCCGCCAGGACCGCCTCGGCGAGCTCGCGGCCCAGCCCTTGCGAGCTTCCCGTGATCAACCACGTCCTGCTCATCGGGTACCCCTTCCTCGTGACCGAAGTCCCGTCGACAGCGGCGATCGGGGCACACGCGGGAGTCGTGAACTCGAACCGGTCACCGGAGCACGCTTGCCGGTTGGTCGCAGATCCACGGGACTCCCCCATGCCCCTTCCTCAGCTGCGGCGTCTACGGTCGTAGACTCGGCTGAGCTCGCTAGTCTACGCACGTAGACGTGACGGTGGATCCGCAATGACCCGGCGCCGGCCCACGACGGCACGAGGCCGGCCGCGAGGCGGTCCCGAGCTCGACGGCGGAGGCGCCCACGACGTCTCGGTACGCCGCCGGGATGCGAGAGATCGCCGGGCGTGTGCCGGGGCGTCCCGATGCCCGTCGACCCCGGATCTACGAGCGGTGAGGTCTGGTCATTCCGCGCGGTGCACCTGCGGCTCGGGCCCCTCGAGAGGAGTCCGCCCGGGTGCGCGCATCCCGTCGAGCAGGATGGTGACGACCCGCCGCCACCCGTCGGGTCCCGCGTCGACACCGAGGCAGTGGTCGGTGTCCAGAGCCGCGCGCGAGCAGATCAGGATGTCAGCCCAGGTCACGTCCGCACGCAGGGAACCAGCCGCGTGCGCCCGATCGGTCAGCCGGATGACGACGTCCTGGAGCGCGATGGTCCGCTGCGCGAGCTCGGGCGACGACGGGCCGTCGCAGGCCGCGGTGACCTCGGCGAGCCCGCGGCTGTCCCGGTGCGCCCCGGCCAGATCCATCACGAACTCGGTCAGCCCGTCCCACGGGTCCGGTCGCTTGAGGCACACCTCCGCGGTGTCCAACAACTCGTCGTAGAGGCCGAGCACGACGTAGTCGAGCAGCGCCTCCTTGGTGCCGAAGCGCCGGTAGAGCGTGCCCACCCCGACGCCCGCCGCCTTCGCGATGTCGAGGGACGAGACGTCGAGCCCGCGGGCCGCGATCGCCTCGCGCGTCGCGATGATCAGTTGGCGTCGGTTGTGCCGCGCGTCCGCCCGGGTGCCCGGCACGGGGTCCAGGTCAGGCATCCTGGAAGCGTACCACAAGCGGACGGCATCCGTCCGATTACCCTCCGAGCACGGCACCCAGGTAGACCGATCGTCGCGGCGGCTCGCCCCGGCCGCCTCGGTCCCTTGCTCGCCCTGAGCGGCGGCGGGTGCGCACGTCGGCTCCCGGCCGAGAAAGGGCGGGAGCCGACGTGGCGACGCCGGTCAGCCCGCCGCCCCTTCACGGCAGCGGGCTCAATGCACAGCCACCGGCACGGCGTCGAAGGCGTCACCGTTCCCCTGGACCGGTGTGTGCTTCGGAGCGCCCGCGTTCACCATGATCGCGGAGATCAACGCCGCCGCCAGCACGAAGGCAGCGGCCAGCCAGTACGCGACCGAGTACCCGTGCACGAGCGCCTGGTGCTGCGCTTGGACCTGCGCCGGACCGGCGTGGGAAACCAGGTAGCCGGCGGCCGAGCTGGTCGCGACGGTGTTGAGCAACGCGGTGCCGATCGAGCCGCCGACCTGCTGCGACGAATTGATCATCGCAGAGGCGATACCGGCGTCTCTGGGCTCGACGCCGTGGGTGGCGATGCTCATCGCCGGCATGACGGCGGTACCGATGCCGAGTCCGACGACGGCCTCGGCGACCGCGATCTCCAGGAAACCGCTGTCGGCGTCGAGCAGCGCAAGCAGCACGAGTCCCAGCGCGGTCACCAGGTAGCCGCCGACCATGATCGGTCGCGGGGCGATGCGGTGCGCGAGGCGGGCGCCGATCTGCGTGGCGCCGACGGCCTGCGGCACCGCCATCGGCATGAACGCCAGACCCGCCATGACCGGCGACCACTCCTTGACCTGCTGGAAATAGAAACTCAGCAGGAGGAACATGCCGAACATGCTGACGATCGCGAGGCCGACCGACAGGTAGGCGGCCGCCCGGTTGCGTTCCGTCAGCACCCGCAGCGGCAGCAGCGGGGAGCTGACCCGGGACTGCACCAGGACGAAGGCCGCCAGCAGCAGCACGCCGACGACCAACGATCCGATGGTCGGGCCCGCCGCCCAACCGTGGCTCTCGGCGGTGCCGAACCCGTAGACCACGGCGACCAGTCCGAGGCTGGCCAGCAGGACACCGGGTATGTCCAGCCGGGAGCGGTGCCGTTCGGCGATGTCGTGCACGGTGGGGATCGCGCCCAGGATCCCGACGACCGCGATGGGGACGAGGACGAACATCGCGTAGCGCCAGTTCAGGTACTGGGTGAGCAGACCGCCGGCGATCAGGCCGATGGTGCCGCCGGCGATCGACACGGCGCTGAACACGCCGAAGGCCTTCGCCCGCTCCCGCGGCTGACTGAACGACAGGGAGATCAGGGAGAAGGCGGCCGGCGCGAGCAGAGCCGCGAAGACACCCTGGAGGGCACGGGCGACGAGCAGCATCAGCGCGTTGACCGCGAGGCCACCGATCGCCGAGGCGAACGCGAAACCGGCCAGGGCGAACAGAAAGACGCGCTTGCGTCCGACCATGTCGCCGATCCGGCCGCCGACGAGCAGGAGGCCACCGAAGGCCAGACCGTAGGCGGTGACCACCCACTGTCGGCCCCCGTCGGAGAGGTGCAGCTCCTGCTGGGCCGAAGGGAGCGCGATGTTCATCACCGCCCCGTCGAGGACGACCATGAGCTGTGCGATGGAGATGAACAAGAGCGCTTTCCACCGTTGTTCATCCGGTGCGTGAGAACGAGTGGACATGAGGTTGTTCCTTCGAGGAGGGATGATCGGCTGCCGTCCCGTGCGCATCGCACGGAAGGCGCCGCCGTTCATGCGGCGGTGAGGCCGCCGTCGATCGCGAGCGCAGCACCGGTGACGAACGGGGCTTCGTCGCTGAGCAGGAAGGCCGCGAACGCGGCGATCTCGTCGGGCCGCCCGATACGCCCCACCGGGTGCATCGCGTTGGCGGCGCGGAGTGCCTCCTCCGGGTTCGGGCCCATGTTGGCACGCAGCAGCGGGGTGTCGACGCCACCGGTGACGAGCGCGTTGATCCGCGTTCCGGTCGCCGCCACGTCCAGTGCCGCCGAGCGGGTGAGCCCGACGACACCGTGCTTGGCGGCGCTGTAGGCGGCCAGCCCGGCGGACCCGGTGACACCGACGTTGGAGGCGTTGTTCACGATGGCGCCTCCGCCGGACGCCTGGAGCGCGGGGATCTGGTACTTCAGTCCGAAGAAGACGCTGCTGAGGTTGAGCGTCAGCTCGGCGCTCCACGCGGCGCCGTCGATCTCGGTCACCGAGCCCGGCGCGGTGGCCGCGCCCACGTTGTTGAAGGCACCGTCCAGCCGGCCGTAGTGGTCGACCGTCCGCCGGACGAGCTGCTCCACCTCGGTCTCCACAGTCACGTCGGCCGGCACGAACAACACGTCGTGCCCGGCGGAGCGCAGCTCGGCGGCGAAGGCATCGCCGGCTTCCTTGCCTCGGGCGGCCAGGACGACCTTCGCCCCCTCCGCGGCGACCCGCTTCACAACGGCCCGCCCCATGCCGGAGGTGGCACCGGTGACCAACACGACCTTGTCCTCGAAACGCATGGACACGACTAGCTCTCATTCTGGTCTGGTCGGGCATTTGAGTGGGATGTCTTCCGAAGGCGGGCGCGAGCCGGCCGCGGAGCGATGGGCTCCGTGGTCGCGGTGCGCGTCGGCGTTTCGGCAGGGTTCAGCGCCGCGGGAGAGCAGAAACGACCCGGGACGGGGCCATCGACTCGTGGCGCCGAAACCGATGGCGCAAGCGGACGACCGTCGTCCGCCTTGGGAAACATACTCCAAAGGGACGATGGTCGTCCGCTTTTCGCGGCCGCCCACCAGGTGACCCTGGCCACCCGCCGACCGGGAACAAAGGCCGACGCGGGTCGCGACCCTCAGAGGGCCCCCGCCGCCGGCATCAACCCGCTACTGGAGAACACCCCGCGGCTGGCGGCTGCGCTCGTAGTGCCGTCGAGCCTTCATGCGGTTGCCGCAGATCGCCATCGAGCACCAGCGGGCACTGTTGGACCTGCTGTGGTCGAGCAGGAACCGCCGGCACTCCGGGTTGGCACAGGGTCGCAGGCGACCGGGGCTCGACACCCGCAGCGCGTCCCACGCGAGCACCGCCCGGGCGGCCGCCGAGCGCCCACGGGGCAGGTCGAGGGTCCAGCCGATCCCGTCGCCGGCGATCGTCGGCCGGTAGCGCACCCCGTCGACGAACCGGGCGAGGGAGTTCACGGCTCCGTCGCCGCGGACGAGTCCCTGTAGCGCCTGTCGCGCGTCGAGCAGGGCGCGCCACTCGTCCTCGGCGGGCGGCTGACCGTGTGCGGTGAGCCACTCCCGTCCGGCCTCGACGTCGATCAGGTCGTCGCGAGGCACCCCGTCCACCACGGGGGTGGTGTTGAGCAGATCGAGCAGCAGGGCCTCGTCCGCCTCGTCGGTCTTCGGCACGATCCTCACCCTAACCTCCAAGCGCAGCTTGACAGGTTATACGAGCCGTGCTTTCGTCTAACCGCCTACACAAGTTTTGGGGGTTAGTCATGCCTGTCGTTCACCACCGCTACGCCACCGTCCGGGGTCAGCGGCTCTTCTACCGGGAAGCCGGCCCGGCCGACGGGCCCACGATCGTGCTGCTGCACGGCTTTCCGACCAGCTCCTTCATGTTCCGGAACCTGATCCCCGCCCTGGCCGACCGGTACCGCGTCATCGCCCCGGACCACCTCGGGTTCGGGCTCTCCGCCGCCCCGCCGGCCGACGAGTTCGACTACACCTTCGACGCCCTGGCCGACCTCACCGCTGGTCTGCTCGACCAGCTCGAGGTCCGGCGCTACGCGATGTACGTGCAGGACTACGGCGCCCCGATCGGCTGGCGCCTGGCGATCGCCGACCCGGGCGCGATCACCGCGATCATCAGCCAGAACGGCAATGGCTACGACGCGGGGTTCGTCCCCGACTTCTGGCAGACCGTGTGGAGCTACCACCGGGAGCAAACCCCCGAATCCGAGGCCGGCATCCGGACCGCGTTGACGCTCGAGACGACCAAGTGGCAGTACCTCACCGGCGTACCGGACGAGACGCTGGTCAGCCCGGACACCTGGCACCACGACTTCGCACTGCTGTCCCGGCCGGGCAACGACGCCATCCAGCTCGCGCTGTTCCGCGACTACGCGACCAACCCGCCGCTCTACCCGGCGCTGCACGAATACCTGCGTCGCCACCTCCCGCCCGTGCTCGCGGTCTGGGGCAGGAACGACCCGATCTTCGGACCCGAGGGCGCCCGCGCCTTCGCCGCCGACGTCCCGGACGCCGAGATCCACCTGCTCGACGGCGGCCACTTCCTGCTGGAGAGCGCCGGGGCCGAGGTCGCCGAACTGATCCGTGACTTCATGACCCGTGTGCCGAACGGACGCTGAGGCCTGCGACCTCGCGCCGAACAAGGGATACCACCCGGGACTTCGCTTCGCCACGCCGATGCGGCTAACCATTTCATAACGTTTTGTCCGCTTTCTCGTTCCCTTCTGAGGACGGATGGCTGTTGCCGCCGTCAACTGACTCGAACGGGGGAAGCGGTGGGTTCTGTCCTGCGAAAATTCACTACGGCGTCGGTCGCGACGCTGGTCGGCGCGGTGGCCAGTGTGGGCGTGGGAGCGCCGGCACTGGCCCAGCCCGGCAGCGCCAGCGCCAGGGGTGTGGTCGTCGACCTGTCGGCGGACGTCCTTGGTGTGGCGGTGGTCAGCGCCGACGCGGTCATCGGGTCGGCGACGGCGCCGCCGGACGGCGGCACGGACACCTCCACACTGGTCACCGTCGCCCTGCCCGGCGCGCTGGGGGTGAGCGCGAGCGGCACGGTCGACGAGGTGACCGCCACGCGTTCACCCGGAGTGTCGTCGGCGCTGTCCCGGGTCAGCGGTCTCAACCTGAACGTGCTCGGCATCGACGTCATCGACACCGCGGAGGCGACGGCGAGCGTGTCGTGTCCGTTCGAAGGCCCGCAGAGCGCCGACACGACGTTGGTCGATCTGGAGTTGTTCGGCCAGGCGGTGGCGCTGGTGGCCAACGGTCCCAGTGTGGACGCCAGCGCGGCGGTGACCGTGCCCGGGCTCCTCGGAGCGACTCTCAACGCCTCCTTGACGCGCACGGAGACCACCACCGCCGCGGGTGCGGCGGCGGCCGCCGTGCGGGCCTCTCTCACCTTGAGCGGCTCGGTCCTCGGCCAGCCGGTGGTCATTCCGGTCGGCACGGTGATCGTGGCGGAGGCGACGTGTGAGCGTCCGGACGCGATCCAGCCGCCGACCGCTGCGTCGATCAATCCGGATGAGGGTCCGCAGTCCGGTGGGCAGACGGTGACGATCACCGGCAGCGGCTTCGTCCCCGGGAACACCACAGTCACCTTCGACGGCACACCCGCCACCAACGTGGTCGTCGCCCCCGGCGGCACCTCGCTGACCGCGGTCACCCCGCCCGGCGCCGTCGGCCCCGCCTCCGTCGTGGTGACCACCCCCGGAGGATCCGCAGCACCGCTGAACTACACCTACCTCGCCGACGGCAGCGACGCCGTCATCACCGACCTCACACCCACCACCGGACCGACCTCCGGCGGCACCACAGTGACCATCACCGGCACCGGCTTCACCGGCGCCACCGGAGTCACCTTCGACGGCGTACCCGGCACCAACTTCACCGTGAACCCGGCCGGCACCACCATCACCGTGGTCACGCCACCCAACGCCGCCGGACCAGCCGTCGTCGAACTGGTCTTCCCCGCCGGCGAAACCACCGCACCCACCTTCACCTACGTCGCCGCCCCGCCGACCGTCAGCGCCATCAACCCGGGCCAGGGCCCGACCGCCGGCGGCACCACGGTGACCGTCGGTGGCTCTGGTTTCGTCCCCGGGCAGACCACGGTGACGATCTGCGGGCGGACCATTCCGGCGGATGAGGTCAGCGTGGCCGCGGACGGACGTTCGTTGACGTTCCGCACCCCGGCCTGCCGGGCAGGTGACACGACCGTCGTCGTGACCACCCCGGGCGGCTCGTCGAGCCCGGTGACCTTCCGGTACGTCGGTCAGATCCTGCCCGTGACCGGTAACGCGATCGGGACACCGCTCACCGCGGGCGCGATGCTGGTGATCATCGGCGGCTTCCTGATGCTGCTGCACCGCCGCCGCCGCAGCGTGGCGTAACACCTCGTCGTTCGACGAACAGGAGCCGTCTGGGCGGGGCTGTGAGGCCTCGCCCAGACGGCTTTCTGCACGCTTGGTCAGCGCGCCGTCCGCAGAATCCGGTTCACCGTGACTTCGCTCGCAATGCCCGTCAGCGCCCCGAATCGGGTCGATCGAAAACCGCGTGCGAGGCTGATCGGTGATCAAGTACTGGATGCAGATCGATCGTGCCGGGCTGACGCACCAGCTGGCTTGACAGCGGCCATCCAGGCCGGGCTATCGGCTGGCGGCGGGGTTGACGGTGGCCAGGAAGCGCCGGACGCACTCGGCGTAGGCGTCGGGCTGGTCGTGGTGAACGACATGTCCGGCGGGCAGTTCGACGAGCGCGGCCGACAGTTTCTCTGCCATGTCTCGGGCATGCCCTGCCGACAATTCGTCGCTGCGGGTGCCTCTGATCAGCAGGGTCGGGCATCGCACGTTCAGCCAGTCGTGCCAATGGTCACCGGTGAGTGCTTGCTGGGACCGGACCGTGTCGGCCGGGTCGAAGGAGAACCCCCATCCATTCGCTCGCTGCCTGAAGGTTCGCTCCAGGTACGGTGCGGCGTTGCCCAGCGCGTCGACGAGCCCGTCTCGGGTCGCGGCGCGCTCGGGCAGACCCTGCGCGAAGGTGAGGTCGATGTCGCAGACCGCTCCGATGTCCTCGACGACGAGCGCGGTGACGCGGTCGGGATGCCGGGCGGCGAACTGGTAGGCGTTCACGCCGCCCAGGGAATGACCGAGCAGTGCGACCTCCGCCAGCCCGAGATGGTCGAGGAGAGCCATGACATCGCCCACGTAGCCGCCGCGGTCGTAGTCGGTTGCCCGATCGGACTCGCCATGCCCCCGCTGGTCAAGCGCGATCACACGCCATCGGGAACCCAGCCGCTCGGCCAGCGGAGCGAAGTCCGCGCCCTCGCTGAAGTGCCCGTGCAGAGCGATCAGAACCGGGTCCGGTCCGCCGAAATCGAGATAGGAGAGCCGACGCCCGTTCACTGTGAGGCTACCCCGCACATGATCGTTCATGACCGGCGAGCCTACGTGCCCACTCATCTCCTGGCGGCTTCGCGTCCGCCCGTGCTCATCACCTGACAGTCACCCATGTCGCCACGGAGAGACTGCGCCACAGCCCGAACCGGTAGGTCCAGGTGACGTCGGAGTATCAGGGCGAAGTGCGGGACGGCGGTGACCGGTCGGCGAAGGTTCACAACAGGGATGGACGAGCCACGAGTTCGTGACACGGTCAGTTCACACCGGATTCCGAGCATGATCGGGTGAAGATCCAGTTCAGAGAACGTCTTTCCGGTGTAGGGCGACTCGGGGCGGTAGCCGTCGCCGTCGTCGCCGGCGTCGCCGCCGTGAGCGCGCTCTCGGCCGTACTGCCGGCGCAGCAGGAGGCCATCGCGGCGAGCGCCACGAACGGCGACGACATCCGGATGAACCAGATCCAGTTCATGGGCGCCCACAACGCCTTCCACCGCGAGATGCAGGGCGCGGAGCTCGTCGAGTCGATGAACATCGACCCCGGCTACCCGTCCTGGGGCTGGTACTCGCACGCCTCCATTCCGGACCTGCTGGGCCGGCAGAACATGCGCGGCATCGAGCTGGACCTACTGCCCGACCCGCAGGGCGGCCTCTACCGCAACCCGCTCGCCCGCCAGCGCGCCGGCCTGGGACCGATCGACGATCCGGCGATGGCCGCGCCGGGCATGAAGGTGCTGCACGTCGCCGACCAGGACTACAACAGCACCTGCCGCACCTTCGTCGTCTGCATGCAGCAGGTGCGGAGCTGGTCGCGGGCCAACCCGGACCACGCGCCGATCGTGCTTCAGCTCGAGCTGAAGCAGACCGACGACCGGTGGGAGAAGCTCGGTGGCGCGGTCAGCCCGGCGTGGGACCGTCCGCTGCTCGACGACATCGACGAGGAGATCCGTTCGGTCTTCACCGAGAACGAGCTGATCACCGCTGACGACCTGCGCAAGCCCGGCCTCACGCTGGAGCAGTCGGTGCTGAAGAACGGCTGGCCGACCCTCAGGTGGGCCCGCGGCAAGGTGATGTTCTTCTTCGACAACGGCGGGCCCGGCGCGATCCGCGACATGTACCTTGACGGCCACCCCAGCCTCGCCGGCCGGGCGGTCTTCACCCGCGGCAACCCCGGCGACCCGGACGCCGCCATCACCATGGTGAACGACCCGCGGGGCGCGAACGCGGCGACCATCACCGACCTGGTCAAGCGCGGTTACATCGTGCGTACCCGGTCGGACGAGCCGCTGAGCACGGTGAAGAACGAGGAGGTCAGCCGGCTGGACGTCGCGCTCTCCAGCGGCGCGCAGATGGTCACGACCGACTTCCCGACGGTGGGCATGGCCGCCCGGTACGACAGCGACTTCGTCGGTGAACTCCCCGGTGGGGTCTCGGTACGTTGCAACCCGGTCTCCGCGCCGCGCAACTGCCATGACGGCAAGCTCGAGCGCTAGCCCTCGCACTCCCGGCCGGGCGCCGGTGGCTTCGAGCCACCGGCGCCCGGCACTGCTCCTCACGCCACCGAGCCGCCGTGGCAGAGCAGCTTGAGCTGGTCGAGGGTGAGTTCCTGGGTACGGTCGGCGGCCTTGCCGCTGATCCAGCCGTACACCCGCCGGTTCGGCAGTTCGGCAGGAGTTCCCGGGGTCACGTCGACGCCTTCGGACCGTACGATCTTCTCGATCATCCGGGACAGCTCGGTGGGGCCCGCGCCGCCGTACCCGACGCTGTACCCGGCGCCCTGCCGCTCGGGCAGGATGTGCAGGTTGCCCCGGTCGCTGCGCACCCAGAGCATGTCCGCTTCCCGGTCGATGACGAGGGCGTCGAGGCGTTCGCCCTCGGCCAGGGAGAGCGGCGCGTAGGTGAGGTGTCGCCAGCTCTCGTGGTTGCCGCCGACCGTGCGGTGGTGGTGCGCGGCGACGGGGAGCCAGGTCAGCGGATCCCGGTACGTCTGCCAGCAGGTGCAGGCGTCGCCGTCCACAGCGGAGGGCGAGTCGGGGTCGTCACGGACGCAGGGGTGCCACAGGTTCGGCGCGTCGTTCGGGCCGACGAGGGTGACGTGGAGGGCGTCGGCGTCGCAGGGGACGAGCCGGTCGAGCCACTCCGCCGCGTACCGGCTGGCGGCGGCGTCGAACCTCTGTGCGGCGTTGATGGCGCTTCCCGGGCCGATCGGAGGTTCGATGTGCAGGACGAAGTTCCAGTAGCCCCTTGCCGGGTCGTGCGTCAGGTGCAGGTCGCGCTCGTACTGGTACGTCATCGAGGGCCTTCTCCTTCCTGACCGGCGCAGGCCGGAAGAGTGATCAGCACGGCACAGACAGTAGTTCGAGCGGGTGGGATCAGCCACCGCTGGAAGCGAAGTCCCATCACGCGATGGCCGCCGCAACCGGGGTGTCGCCGGTCGGGGACGGCGCGGTGCGGGAAAGGCCTGCGGGCCGATGCGTCGAGGCCGATCCAGCCTGGTTGGATTCAGCCGCCGAGGCCGAGCTGGGGGTACAGGGCAGCGGGCGCGGCGACCGCTCCTCGGGGTCGGACGACCTCGACCGCCTTACCGAAGTCGGTGTAGCCCAGGGACGCGGCCGGCGCGCCGTTGGCCTCCGGGATCACGAAACTGACGAGCCGCCCCTCGGCATCCAGCGTGGCGCGGAACGGCTGGTTACGCGCGGCGTCGGGAAACGTCCCGCCCGGACCGGGCCGGAAGTTGATCCCGTTTCCGACCCGCATTCTGGTCACGTCGAGCGTCCCGGCGACCTGAGAACCCTCGATCCGTGCGGTGCTGACCGCGTCGACGAGGCGGGCCGAGCCGCCCGGGTCGTTCTTGCCCGGCGCGAAGCTCAGGGCGAAGCCCGCCGGCACGCGGGTGGGGTCGAGGGACATCCATTCCTCGCCGACACCGGAAAGATCCATGTTGGTCTTCAGGTAAACGTCGTCGCCGATCACCCGGATCTCGGCGACCTGGCCGGACGCCGAGACCGTGCTGACGGCGCGCTTGTTGAGGGTGTCGACGTACGACCGGGTCGTGACGATGCCCGCGATATCGGTATCGACGCGGAAGCTGGTCTCGTCGATGAACTTCGTACCCGACCGCAGCAGGTCCACGGCCTCCAGGGTCGCCCCGGCGTCGGCGCTCGTGGCCGGCACGGGAACCGGTTCGTCTCCGCCGCTCGCGCCGACCGAGCAACCCAGCAGAAGCAGCACTCCGACGGCGATCCCGCCCATCGCGCCCCGTGTCATGGCCGCATGCTAGGCGCGGTCCGCAAGCACGAGACCGCGCTCGGGACGAGCGTGGTGGCCGCGGGAGCGGCGGGCCACCGACGCGGGACGGGGCGGTGATCCTGGCCCGCCCGGGCCGCACGCTGGCCTCGACGGGTCACCTTCACGGGAAGGAGAACGACGCTCGTTCCACGTCGTTCTCGGGAGGTGTCTGGTGGTCACGAACGAGGTAGCCGCCCGGACCGCGTCACCACTGCAGCTCGCCCGCGCGCGGGGCCGGATACGGGGCCGGCTGATCCTGCTGGGACCGGCGTTCGTGGCCGCCGTCGCCTACGTCGACCCGGGCAACTTCGCCACCAACTCCACCGCCGGCGCCCGCTACGGCTACCTGCTGGTCTGGGTCGTGGTGGTGGCGAACCTGATGGCCATGCTGGTCCAGACGCTGACCGCGAAACTCGGGCTGGCCACCGGCCGCAGCCTGCCCGAATTGTGCCGAGAGCGGCTTCCTCGTCCGGTGAACCGGCTGATGTGGGGGCAGGCAGAGCTCGTCGCGATGGCCACCGACCTGGCCGAGGTGATCGGCGGTGCGGTCGCGCTCTACCTGTTGTTCGGCATCCCGCTGCTGCCCGGCGGGCTGATCATCGGCGCCGCCGCCTTCGCGGTGCTCGCGCTCCGCTCCCGCGGCTTCCGCACCTTCGAGATCACCATCGCCGTACTCCTGGGCGTCATCGTCCTCGTCTTCGCCGCCAGCCTGCTCGCCGCCGGCTCCGACCCCGGGTCGACGGTGGCCGGCCTGGTCCCCCGCCTGCAGGGCACCGATAGCATCCTGCTCGCTGCCGGCATCCTCGGCGCCACGGTGATGCCGCACGTCATCTACGTGCACTCCGCCCTCACCGGCAACCGCATCCCGGCCACCAACGACGCCGAACGCAAGACCCTGTTCCGCGGTCAGCGCACCGACGTGCTGCTGGCGCTCGCCGCCGCGGGAACGGTGAACCTCGCCATGCTGCTCATCGCGGCCGTCAGCTTCCACGGGACCGCCACGCCCGACACCGACAGCCTGGAGGGGGTGCACGCCGGGCTCGGCCAGACCGTCGGCACCGCGGCGGCGTTCGGTTTCGCGGTCGCCCTCCTGGTCTCCGGGCTCGCCTCCACCAGCGTCGGCACCTACGCCGGCGAGATCATCATGCAGGGTTTCCTGCGCCGCCGGATTCCCCTGCTGCTGCGCCGGCTGATCACCCTCATCCCGGCCGTGGCCATCCTCGCCATCGGCCTGGACCCGACGCAGGCGCTGGTGCTCTCCCAGGTCGTGCTGAGCTTCGGTATCCCCTTCGCGCTGATCCCCGTGGTCGCCTTCACCCGGCGCCGCGACCTGATGGGCAACCTCGTCAACCACCCGCTCACCACCGCCGCCGCCGCGGTGATCGCCGTCCTGGTCATCGCGCTCAACACGTTCCTGCTCTGGCAGGTCGTCGGCGGCTGACCGCGCCGGACCCGCCCGCCCCGCCGTCGCCGCCACCGCGCCGGCAACGGCGGGGGGTACGCGCCACGGTGCCCGGCCGGATCAGTCCGGCCGGGCACCGCAGCAGGAGTTCCGGACGGTAGCGCCCGGGTTCGTTCAGCCCTGGGTCACCGCGGAGTCGGCAGGCAGGCTGTCCATGAACGAGCTGACCGAGAAGACCGCCCGGCCGGGGCCGGCGGGGCCGTACCCGGGCGGGCTGGTCAGGCCGTTCGCCTCCATGGTCGCGCGGTAGACCTCCAGGAGCCGGATGTGGTATTCGAGCGGCGCGCCCTGCGGGTTGGCCCGGCCGAGCGGAGTGGTCGGCTCCGGGCACCAGGTGGTGAACCGGGGGGTGATCCCGCGGGACATGAAGTACTGCAGCCCCTCGGCCGTCGAGTCGATCGCCTCGTCGACGCTGGTGAAGCCGTGCGGGGCGGCCATCTCGACGCCCGCGACGAAGTTCGGGATGACGTTGCGCGCACCGAAGACCTCGGCGGAGTCGAGGATGCGGCGGTGCCACTCCTCGCGGCCCACGTACCGCTCCTTGCCCGGGCAGTAGAGCTCGAAGAGCCGCTTGTCCCACACCTCGTAGTTCGGGTGGTAGATCCGGATGCCGTAGTCGTGGAAGCGCTGCACGTCGGCCCGGGGCAGCGCCTGCGCGACGACCTTGCCGATCCACCGGCCGGGGAACCGCTCCTCGATCGCCTGGGCGTAGCGGCCGTAGAAGTCGGCCTCGGCCAGCCCGTCGACCTTCGAGGTGATGCTGCCGCCGGTGAGCGTGTACGCCTGTGAGGTACGAGCGGTGTCGTACTTGTCGATGATCGCGAGCGCTTCGAGGACCTCGTCGACCGGCTTGACACCGGTGTACGGGCGGCCGGCCTGCTTGTGCTGGCGCCAGTTGTGGTTGATGTCGCAGTACTGGCACTCCTCCTTGGCGCCGAAGTACTGGCAGACCCGGAAGGCGGTCAGGTAGATGAGGTAGCCCCACTGGATCGTGGGGGCGACCTCCATCACCGACTTGCCGTTGGCGAGGGTGTGCCGGTAGTACTCCGGCATCGGGGGCAGGCCCACCTCGGCGATGGCCCGTCCGTCGAGGAAGAGCATGAGCCGGCCGTCCTCGGCGGGCCGGACGCGGTACGGCGAGTCGGGGTTGGTGCGGACCGACACCACCGTACGGCGCAGTTCGTACGGGCCTCCGGTGAGCACGATCTCCTCCGGCGGCCGGCGCAGCGCGGCGGCGCCCAACTCCGGCAGCGTCCGGTGGTCGAACGAGAAGATGAAGTACGACTTGGGCTTGACGTCACCGCCCTCGTTCTCCGTCAGCGCCGAGTCGTCGAAGGCCAGACCGCCGCGCAGCAGGTCTTCCTTGATCACCGCCTCGCGGGGCACGTGCGGGAACCGGCCCATGAGATCTTCGATGAGATCGGTACGCGATTGCATGGGCCTCTCCTGGGGGGTTGTGCGAAGGGCCTCGTCGGAGGTGGGCGAGGTACTGACTGTTTGAGCCTACTTGCGGCGGAAGCCTGCGGTTTCGGGCACCCAGGGTTGCCGGGCCGGCACCGGCCCGGCAACCCTGCATCGCCGAGGGTCAGCTCTGCTTCGTCTCCCAGAAGATCTTCGAGATCTGCTCGATCTTGGCGAGGAGCTGATCCGCCACGGCCGGGTCGGCGGAGCCCTTCGCGCCGCCGGCGCCGGCCAGCTTGGTGGCCTCGTTGAACAGCGTGTGCAGCTCGGGGTACTTCTCGAAGTGTGGCGGCTTGAAGTAGTCGGTCCAGAGCACCCACAGGTGGTGCTTGACCAGCTCAGCCCGCTGCTCCTTGATGATCAGCGCCCGGGTGCGGAACTCCGCGTCGTCGCTGGCCTGGTACTTCTCGCAGACGGCCTTGATCGACTCGGCCTCGATCCGAGCCTGGGCCGGGTCGTAGACCCCGCAGGGGAGATCACAGTGGGCGCTCACGACGGTGCGTGGACGCAGAAGGTGCGCCAGTCGCATGAAATTCCTTCCGTTGACGATGGTGTCTCTTCGGATCATCGGCCCTGCACCGCTCCTTGATCCACTCCGTGACGCTAGGACCTGAACCTGACTTCATGTCAAGACCGGTCGGGCCGCCACCTCTCACCGTGCGGACGAACTCCATCACGCGGGGACGTCCGTCACCAACCGTGGAACCTCCCGAGCATGATCCGTAGGGTTACGACAGCCACCCGGAGCAGCGCGAGAGCCAGGAGCGTGACCAGCAATGCAGATCGGATTCATCGGGCTCGGCGCGATGGGCAGCGCGATGGTGACCAACCTGCTCGCCGCCGGTCACCCCGTCCGCGTCTGGAACCGCTCGCCGGAGCCGGTGCGGGAGATGACCGATCGCGGCGCCACCGCCGCCGACCTGGCCGAGATCTACGCCTGCGACGTGGTGCTGAGCGCGCTCAGCGACGACGGCGCGGTCGGCGGACTCCTTCTCGACGAGGAGCTGCTCGCCGTCGCCCCTCCCGGCGCCGTGCATGTGAACACCGCCACCATCAGCACCGAACTCGCCGCCCGCGCCCATCAGCGCTACAGCGAGCTGGGCCTGCGTTACGTCGCCGCGCCGGTGCTCGGCAACAGTGAGGTGGCGCGCGCCGGAAACCTGACCGTGCTCGTTGCCGGCGAGGCCGAAGCGATCGCCGTCGTCCAGCCCCTCATCGACGTGATCGGCCGTCGCTCGTGGACGATCGGCGACCAACCGCCGCAGGCGAACCTGCTCAAGATCCTGGTCAACTACCTGATCGCCTGTTCGATCGGGGCGATGGCCGAGGCCACCACCGTCACCGAGGCCGCCGAGCTCGACCCGAAGCTGCTGATCGACATCGTCACCGACCAGCTGTTCACGGGCGTGGTCTTCCCGAACTACGGACGGATGATCGCCGCCCGCGAGTACGAGCCGGTCGCGTTCAAGCTGGCGCTCGGGCACAAGGACGTGAACCTCGCGCTCGACACCGGGCAGGCGCACGGGGTGCCGCTGCCGCTCGGCGCGGTCGTGCGCGACGCGTTCATCGACGCCATGGCGCACGGACAGTCCGACCAACACTGGCTCGCCGTCACCGAGGCCGTACGACGTCGCGCCGGCCTCGATCGCGGGTGAGCCGGCGTACCGGGGAACCGTGCGCCGGGCCGGAGGTGCCGACCGGCGCGGCGCCCCGGCCCGCCCGGCGGCGGGCGTACGAACGGACGCGCGCCGATGACCGGCGAGCGTGACGCGGCCGACGGTTTCGACGTGACGTTCGTCGGCCGGGCCAACATCGACCTGACCGTCCGTGTCCCCCACCGCGCCGGCCCGGGACGCACCGCCGCCGGCTCGGCCCTGACCACGAGCCCGGGCGGCAAGAGCCTCAACCAGGCCGTCGCCACCGCCCGGCTCGGCGGACGCGCTCGCCTGGTCGCCAACGTCGGCGCCGACGCCTGGGGTCACCGGATCCGGGCCGCCCTCACCGCCGTGGGCGTCGACACCCGCCACCTCACGCTCATCCCCGACGTGACCACCGGCGCGGCCATCATCGAAGTCACCCCGGACGGCGAGAGCTACATCACCCTCGCCCCCTCACCCGCGACCGAACTCACCACACACGACGTCCAGCGCGTCACCACCGTCGACACCCGCGCCGTCGTCGTCCAACTCGATCTGCCCCCCGAACCGGTGGCGGCGCTCCTGCGGCACCGTCCCGCGCCGACCGTCATCGGCAACCTCGTGCTCCACGCCGATCTCGATCGCACCGTGCTGCGGCACCTCGACGTCCTCGTGGTCAACCAGCACGAGGCCGACGCCATCCTGGGCGCGGCCACCGGCGACCCGCTCAGGGCCGCCGAGGTTCTGCAGCGCCTCGGGCCGCCCACCGTCGTCGTCACCGCCGGCCCGCGGGGCGCCGCCTACACCCACCCCCACGGGTCCGGAACAGTCCCCGCGCCCACCGTGCCGGTCGTGGACACCACCGGGGCCGGCGACGCGTTCCTCGGATCCCTCGCCCTCGACCTCGCCCGGGGCACGCCACTGCCCGAAGCCGTTCGCGGCGCCGTGCAGGTCGGGTCCCGGGCCGTCGCACACAGCGGCGCGAACACCGCGAGCTGACCTCGGCGGCATGGGGACGCGGAATCACACGCGCGGCCCGAGGAACAGGCCTCCACTTGCGTCGATGATCTGACCGGTGATCCAGCCTGCCCGGTCGGAGGCGAGAAACGCGACGACATCGGCGACGTCGTCGGGGCTGCCGAGCCGGTCGAGGGCCGTCATGCCTGCGATGAGCCCGGCCAGGCCCGGTGCTTCGAACGCCGCCTCATTGGTTGCCGTGCGGGTGGCGCCGGGGGCAACCGCGTTCACGGTGATTCCCCGGGTGCCGAACTGGTTGGCCAAGGTCATGGTCATCGTTTCGACCGCGCCCTTCGTCATGGCGAAGGACGTCTGGGTCGGGTTGGCCATCCGGGTGGCGACGGACGAGATCGTGACGATGCGGCCACCGTCGCTGAGCAGTGGCAGTGCTCGTTGGATGATGAAGTACGGTGCGCGGACGTTGACCGCGTACAAGTGGTCGAAGTCGGCGCGTGTGGTGGCGCCGAGCGGACCGGCGGGTGCCGCCGCGGCGTTGTTGACGAGGACGTCCAGTGGCCGCCCGGCGAGGCCGGCCTCGACTCCCGCGAAGAGGGTCTCGACGTCGTCATCCGGGCCCAGCTCCGCCCGGACGGCGAAGGCGGTTCCACCGGTGCGTTCGATTTCCTCGACGGTCGTGGCCGCACCGTTCTTGTCCGCGCCGAAGTGCACGATGACGGCCGCGCCCTCCGCCGCCAGCCGAGTTGCGATTGCCCGCCCGATACCGCGCGACGCTCCGGTCACGAGCGCCGTCCTACCGATCAGATCCTTCATAGGTCCCGCCTAGGTGTTAGCTGCTACCGAAGTGGTAGTGACTACCAGTGCGGTAGTGTCTATCACATGACCGAGCAGCACTCAACGTTGCGAGCGCAGCGACGAGCCGAGACACAACGCTTGCTCCAGACGCACGCGATCCGACTCTTCACCGAGCGTGGTTACGACGCGACGACCGTAAACGACGTCGCCGGGGCCGCGGGCGTCTCTCCTATGACCGTGTATCGGCACTTCCCCACGAAGGAAGATCTCGTGCTCATCGATCAGTACGGCCAGCTGATCGCCGAACAGATCGCCGCGTCACCCGCCGCACAGCCCCTGGTCCGCCGCATCGGCGGAGCGCTCATCGAATCGGCCAGGACCTTGACCGGCGGCCGCCACGGCGGCGATCTGACCCCGAACGAACAGTTCCTGCTCGCCCGGCTCCGGCTCATGATCTCGACACCGGCGTTGCGCGCCAAGCATCTGGACAACCACTACGCCCTCCAGCAGGCCATCGTCGCCGCCCTCGACGACGACGGCGCTGAACCCGATACGGCGTTCCTCGCCCAAGCGGCGGCCAGCGCCTGCCTGGCCGCCATGCACACGGCACTGGTGCGCTGGGCCGAGGATGACGGCCGCACCGAACTTCCTGACCTGATCGCGAAGGCCTTCGCTGCCGCCTTCGGCGACGACATCGTCGGCACCGACTAGAACGGGACCACCACAACGCAGCGGCCAAGCTAGCCGGATACGAATGCCGTACCGGCGGCTGTTGCCGGGACGCCTTCCAGCCTTCGAAGCAACCGGACGACGGCCCGGTCACGTAGATTGCCGAAGTGCCCCTGATCGACCTCACCACCGTCGTCCAAGCACCCGTGGAACAGGTCTTCGACCTGTCGTTGGACGTCGACGCACACACCGCCTCGATGTCCTCCACCAGGGAAGAGGCGGTAGCCGGGGTCCGATCTGGTCGGACACCTTCGTGTCGGATGCGGCGAACGAAACCACGACCGTGCGGGACGTCATCCATTTCGCCGCCCCGCTCGGGTGGCTCGGATGGCTGGTCACTAAGGTCCTGCTGCACCGGTACCTGCAACGACTGATCGAGGACCGAAACGCCTACCTCGTCCGTACCCTCACCGGCGACCCGGCGCAGAGCTGACCGGGTCCCGGTCCTCACGCGCTCGGAGGCGTCTGCGCGCCGCTGCTCGTGTCTACAGGTTCACCTCAGCCGAATCCGTACCACGGATCGGGCACACAGCGAGCCTTCAGGGCGAGGTTTCATTGCGGTGCCCGTAGCTCGTCGGCGCCGCGGGGTCTGCTGCAGGCTCTGCGCTGACAGCGATGCTGCCGAGCAGGGTGAGCGCCTGCGCCGAGGCCGTGCCGGGTTCGGCGTGGTAGATCACGAGAACCTGGTTGTCGGTCCCGGCGACGATCAGCTTCTCCCGGTGCAGGTCGAGGTCACCGACCTCAGGATGGTGCAGGCGGGTCCGGCTGCCGGCGCGGCGGACGATGTCCTGCCGGGCCCAGAGCCGTCGGAAGCGTTCGCTCTTGATGGAGAGTTCGCCCACGAGCGTCACCATGCGGGGGTCGGCCGTTTCGGTTCCCATGACGGCGCGCAGTTGGCCTACGGCGGCGGCGGTGGCCTGCTCCCAGTCGTCGTGCAGTTCCCGGTCGTGTGGGTCGAGGAACGCTGCGGCCAGTCGGTTGACCCCGGCACGCATGTTCGGCGAGAGAGCTTCGGCCAGTTGGTTCGCGGCTAGCACCGTCAGATAGCGGTCCTCCACGAACGCGGGCATCGGTATCGCGTCGAGCAGCCGGAGGGTACCTTCGGGTACCTTTTCGAGGCGGGCCTGCGGGCTCCGCTTGGGGCGGGCCCGGCTGAGGGCGTAGAGAAACGTCGTCTCGTCCGCGTCGAGCTGCAGAACCCGGGCGAGGGCGTCGAGCACCTGGGCGGACGGGGCACGGTCGCGTCCCTGCTCCAGGCGCAGGTAGTAGTCGGTGCTGATGCCGGCGAGCATCGCGACCTCCTCGCGACGCAATCCCGGCGTGCGGCGATATCCGGTCGTTGCGAGGCCGGCGTCCTCGGGCCGCAACCGTTCGCGTCGCGCACGTAGGAACTCGCCGAGGGCGTTCGTTCGCTCCTCCATGCCCCCACAGTATTGCGGCTGCCGTACCCGGTGACTGTTCCTGATTCTCCCAGGAAATCGGGGACCTGTTCGAGCGGATTCAGCGGGGCGATTCTGGGTCAGTCAACCTCACATGCGGTTGTGCAGATCTCCGGAATGGGATGGACATTATGAAAAGGGTACAGCTCGGCGGTCTCAGCGTGTCCGCGGAAGGGCTGGGCTGCATGGGGATGAGCTCCGTCTACGGCGCAGCCGACTGGGACGAATCCATCGCGACCATCCGGCGGGCACTGGACCTCGGGGTCACGCTGATCGACACGGCCGCCGCCTACGGCATCGGCCACAACGAGGTACTCGTCGGGCGAGCGATTGCCGGCCGGCGCGACGAGGTGCAGCTGGCCACCAAGTTCGGGATGGACTTCACCACCGCCCGCGGCAAGGTCGTCATCAGGAACGACCCCGACGCGATCAAGGCCGCCGCCGACGCCTCGCTGCTGAGGCTGGGCACCGACTACATCGACCTGTTCTACCTTCATCGGGTGAACCCGCAGGTGCCCTTCGAGGACTCGATCGGCGCCCTCGCCGACCTCGTCCAGGAGGGCAAGGTGCGTCATATCGGCCTCTCCGAGGTCACCGGAGAGCAGTTGCGCGCCGCGCACGCGATCCACCCGATCGCCGCGGTCCAGAGCGAGTACTCGCTCTGGACACGCGATCCGGAGACGGTGGTCGCGGAGGCGGCCCGCGCTGGGGGTCGGTCTCGTCGCCTACTCTCCGCTGGGCCGAGGTTTCCTCACCGGCACCGTCAACCCTGCTCGACTCGCTCCGAGTGACGGGCGTCGCCGCCTCGCCCGTTTCACCGACGAGGCAGCGACGGCCAACCAGGTCATCGCCGACGGGGTCAGGCGGATCGCGGAGGGCAAGGGCGTCACATCGGGTCAGGTGGCCATCGCCTGGGTCGCCTCGCGCAGCGGGACGCTGGGCATCCCGGTGGTGCCGATCCCCGGCACCAAGCGGGTGTCGTGGGTGGAACAGAACGCGGCCGCCCTGCAGGTGCAGCTGACAGCGGACGAGCTGGCAGCCCTCGACGAGTTGGCCGGCCAGGTCGTGGGTGCCCGCTACTGACCCGCGCACGCATGCCCGAGGCCGCGGTTGACCAGGACGACGGCGCGGGGACTTGCCGCCCGGCAGTCGCGAAGGTCGCGGGTACACGGGCCCGCCGAGCGGGTCCAGTATCCGCTCCATGACGATCGCCGCTGTCGATGCGACTGCTCCCCCGGGCCGTTCCGGCCGGGCCTTGGCGCATGCGCAGTTCGCCCTGGCCGCCGTCTACGTCGTCGCCATCGGTGTCGCCCTCGGCCGGGCCGCGTCCTTCTCCGGTCACCTCTACCTGCCTCATCAGGGCGACGAGTTCACCGGCAGCGCCGACCTCTGGCCCGGTCTCTGGGCACCGGCGGCGCTGGTGATGATCGTCGTGATCGGCGTGGCGCCGTGGGCCGCCGCAGCGGTGGCACTCGTCGGCGGCACCCGGCTCCTGACGGCCGGGGTGCGGCCCGCCGCGCACCGTCGACGTCTCCTCGTCGGCACGGTTCTCACGACCCTCGTTGCCGCCTCCTCGCTGGCGCCACCGGTCGAGGCGTTGCTCAGCTGGCTCCTCGACTAGTCCGGCGGTCGCTGCAGGAGCTGTCGGGACGACTCGAAGCCCAGCCGCTCGTACACCGGCACTGCCTTGCGGCCGGAACGGACCGTCACGCGAAGCGAACCGAGGTGAGCCGCGTGCTCCGACGCGGCCTCCACGAGCGCGGATCCGATTCCCCGGCCTCGCTGATTCGGCATCACGAAGACGCTCTGAATGTCGGCGGGCAGCCGACGTGGCGCTCCGGGTCTCGGGACGCGAGGGACGAGCGCGACCCAGGCCATGCCGACGACCTCCGGTCGGCGGAGTCGGGCGACGAACGCCAGGTGCGAGTCCTGGTGGGCGGCCCACCACCGCGCGAGCTCCGCCGCGAATGCGTCGACGGACAGCTGTGGTGGCTGCTCGTGGCGGCTGTCCCACCACAACAGCCGGGCCAAGTCTGCGACATCGTCCGCATTCGCCTGGCTGATCTTCACGAGGCGAGTCTGGCACTGTCGCCGCTGCACCGCATCAACCGGCCGAAACACACATGTCGTGGCTACCCGCCGCGGCAGACTCGGTTGCCACCCTCCGTCTCGACGTGATCAGTGCGCCGCTGTCATGGAGTTCCGGTCACCGTTGCGGATCGCCACCGGACGGCCCTGCCTCGGTGGTGTCGACACGGGCGATGAGTTGCTTGAGCCGTCCGATCTCTTCGGCGAGCGCGGTGTTGCCGGCAGCGGTGAGCGTGATCCAGGTACGGCCGCGCCGCCCGGCGTACCCCTTCTCGACCGCGACCAGGCCGGCGGTCTCCAGTACGGCCAGGTGTTGGGAGAGGTTGCCGGCGGTCAGCTCCAGTTGGTTGCGCAGGTAGCCGAACTCCACGCGGCGGGCCTCGTGGGCGATGGTGAGAATGCCCAGCCGGACCCGCTGGTGCACCATGTCGTCGAGGCCGGTGGCGGGATGCGGGGACTCGGTCTCGCCCGGGCCCGGGGTGTCTGCGGGGCCGTTCACTGGGGACGTCGCAGTCGTTGCGCCAGCGCGAACCCGATGCCGCCCAGTAGCAGCAGTCCGCCGTTGATGGTCAGCTGTGGCGCGAAGGCCCAGTTCGGACCCCAGCCGGTCCCCCATCCGAGGTCGATCGGCACCAGCACCACCGCCAGGTAGCCGAGGGCGAACAGCAGCAGCTCGACGCGCCGCTCCAGCCAGGCCAGCACGAGCAGGGCCAGCCCGATCGCGCCGGTGGGGTCGAGCAGCCGGAACAGGAGCTGGACGGAGGAGGGTGGCGGGTCGGGGTAGTACGGGTGGTCGAGGATGCTCCACATTGCCGAGACGGCGGCGGAGAGCACGACGAGGGCGACGCCGGTGAGCACGTACGGCAGCACCCGGGTGCCCAGTCCGCGGGCCCGGGCGACCCGCAGGTACCCGCCGGCGATCACCACGTACGCCAGTACCAGCGCCGTCCACCAGTAGAACTGTGCGGCCTGGTACCAGGCCTTGCAGACCTGGCCGTCCGCCATCGCCTGGCAGTCGCTGAGGACCGGCTGGCTGAACCGGTACACGGGGATCGCCCCGAACGTCACCAGGGCCAGCACCAGCAGCGGCAGCCACGTCACCTGTTGGGCGAGACGAACTCGGCGCGCGAGGTCGCGCGCGTCAGCGAGCAGCCGGCGGGGATCGCCGCCGGCGGGTACCGAGTCAGCAGTCATGCCAATAGGTTTGCACAACAAACCTATTGGCGCTAGTGATCGGTTGGATTAGACAGCGATGTGAGCCCACGTGACCGCCCCTCGCCCCGGGCAGCGGGGGCGAACCCACAAAACGGCGACCGATCGAGGTGCATCCCCGGGTCGTGCCGTGCCCGGCTGACGCGGTCAGGGGTGAGGTGGCGACTCAGCAAGTGGGGCTGCACTTCGTAGGAGCGTGCGCGCGCCGGGCGATGCCCCGCGCTCACCGTCAGCGGCAAGGTCGCGTACGGACCTCTGGTGACCTCTCGGTGGTCACGTCAGGGGCGGCGGGTAGCCGAAGAGGCGGCCCATGCCGGTGACCGCGAGAACACGGGCGGGCGTTCGGGCGGCGGCGGTGATCGTCACCTGCTGTCCGCGCGTCCGGGCACTGCTCCTGACCGCCAGCAACGCGGAGAGCGCGGCACAGTCGAGGAACTGCAACGCCGTGAGGTCGAGGGTGAGGCAGGACACCCAGGACGGAGACAGCAGTCGCTCCAGCTCCTGCCCCAGCTGGTCTGCGGTGGCCAGGTCGGCTTCACCGCTCAGGGTGACGTACCGGGTGCTCGGTGCCAGGTCGTAGTAGTCGTGTCGTAGAACACCGGAACCAATGGTTATGTCCATCGAACGGCTCGGTCCCCGCCCGGCGAAGGACGATTCGTAGGGCCGGATGAGGTAGCACCTTCGATCCGGCGCCGAAGAGGACAAGGCTCGTGTGCGGCGGTGCCGACCCCGACGTGGCGCTCGGGGCGCCGTCTCAGACGTTACTCGCGCCTGCCGGCACCCGCCACCTCATCCCAGCGCCGGGGCTCGCCGGTCGCCCAGGCCCCGTTCGACGTAACCGGCGGCGGCGTCGCCGTCGTCGGTGGGCCGAATCGCGTTCGGCCGACCCGGGTCGCTGGGGCGCCACCAGCGCACCCCAGCGATCCGGCCCTTCAATCAGTCACGGATCGGCAACCGGTAGACACCACCGGATTCGGCGCGGCGTACAGCCACCGACCGTCGGGACTGACCGCCAGCGCGCCCACCGACGGATCGGGCAGGCCGGCTCCGATGTTCACCCAGGTACGACCGCCGTCCGTGCTGCGCAGCACGCCCCGGCCGCTCTGGACCACCCCGCCGTCGAGGATGTCCCGGGCCGCCGGGTACGAGCCGGTGGCGGCGTACAGGTCGTCGCCGGAGGCGGCGATCTGGCTGACCCGCATGGGTAGTCCCTGCTGGCCGGAGCCCAGGCGGTGCGCCACAGTGAAGGTGCGTCCCCCGTCGGTGCTGACCCGGATCTGCGGGCCCCCGGCGACGATTCGGCCCTTGTCGACGTGCAACGCGCTCACCGCGCCGTCGAGCACCTTGACGCGGGTTGCGCCGCCGTCGTCGGAACGCCACAGGCCGTTCTGGTCACCCAGCCACAGTCGCCGGGCGTTCTTCGGGTCACCGGCGACCGCCGAGTACAGCGCCTTGTGGTCGATTTTCTTCCACGACGTGCCGCCGTCGCGGCTGACCAGGATTCCCCGACCGAACAGGTCGACGTAGGGAATGAAGATCTGCCGAGGGTCGGCCGGGTGCACGGCCAGGCCCAGTGGGGTGCCGTCGACCTGGACGACGTCGCTCCAGGTGGCCCCGCCGTCCTGGCTGCGCACCAGGCGGCCGAGGTACAGGGCGTCGGTGTAGAGCTTCCAGACCGTACGGGAATCCGACGGGGAGACCACCAGCCCGGTGACCGTCAGTCCCGTGCGGCCCTCGGCGCCGGAGGTGCCCCATTCCAGCTGGTTCGGGTTCACCGACAGCGGCGCGCTGTACTGGTCGGTGTCGGTGCCGGCGAGCAGCCTCCACCGGTGACGGCGAGCTGGTTGACCGGCTGCCCGGGTACGCCGACGCGGGTGAAGGTTCTGCCGTCGCTGGTGCCGTAGACGCCCACGTTCTCCACGCCGAGGAGCAGCGTGCGCTCGTCGCCCGGCCACTGCGCCACGTCGTACGTCGTCGCCGGGGCCGGCTTCGCGACCCGCGTCCAGGTCCGGCCCCGGTCGCGCGGGTGGCGGCCCGCCCGACCGGGTCGGTGCCGTCCCCGAAGCCACCGAAGCTCATGTTGATCACATCGGCCCGGTTCGGGTTGGCCGGGTCCACCGCGGCCTCGATGGCGGCGAGGATGTCCTCGTTGGAGCCGGATCCGTCCGCGCCGAACACCTTGTACGCGGTCAGGGTGGCGTCCGGCGCGACGCCGGTGACCGCCATCGGGCCGCCCAGCCGGGTCCTCACGCTGCCAGACCCTCGGAGCGCCGGTCAGCGGCACGCTGTCCAGTGGCGCCCCCGCGGCCGCACCGCCTGACGCGCTGCGCCGGCCCGCCGTCCACGGTGCTGATGTGGAGCGTCTCCACGCCGTGCACCGCCCTGACTCCGGGCAGCCGACGTAGGGCGCCGAGCTGACCGGCCGGCACGTCGACCGCCATGCCGGGCAGCAGGACGTGGTACGACCGCCGGTGGGTCAGGGCGACCCGGGCGCGCTCGGCCGCTTCGACCACCCGGTCTTCGACGCCGTCGACGGCGGCGCGGGCCTGGCGTACCCGGTCCGCCGACTGCGCGTCCGCGTTGCCGCGCCCGGACGCGGCAGCGATCGTCGGAGTCGCCTCGAACTCCACGATCACGGTCTGGGTTGGCCGGCCGGTGCGGCCGTCGCCGCACCCGTGGTGAGCAGGGTCAGTGCCAGCATCGGGACGGCCGCTGTGGCGACCGCCCGCCTGGCGCTCATGAACGAAATCAGGGGTACGAAGGGAACTAGCTCTATGCGCGGCAGGCAACGGTTGGGCAACGTCACGGTGGCGCCGTGGCACATCCTGGACAACGCGCTGCCACTCACAGGATGAACACGCAGTGACACCTTCTCGCCACCGTGTCAGATCACCTCGTCCAACTCGGCCTGCATCCGCGCCGCTTCGACGTCACGCGCGACGGCCTGGGCGAGCAGCATCCGCAGAACGAGGACGATGAGCGCGACCCCCAGGATGGCCACGCCGATCCCGCCCATGATGACGGTGACGCCCGGGTCCTCGCGCTGGCCGGGCGCGTTGACGGCCGTGACCGCGAACCACACGAGCGCGGCCGCCACGATCGCGCCGATCAGGACGTCGACGTACCGGAAGGCGGCGTGGGAGAACACGGTTCCGCGTCGCACCATCGTCACCAGCCGCCACACGGAGACCAGCGCGACCTGGACCGACGCCATGCCCAGGATCGTGATCAGGCGCAGCGGGGTCAGCGGGAGCGACCCGTCCTCCGGGTCGGTGGCCAACGCCCACACCATCGACACCTGCACGAACACGGTGCCGGCGACCACCATCGCGAGCACGGCGCGCAGCGCGCGCAGAGTCAGCTTGCCCATGATCCGTCCTCCCATCGCGTTACGATCTGAATCTATCGAGATTCGATAGGACAGGCAAGCGTCGGAGCAGATCCGACCACCAACGGATGCGCTTGACCCTCACGCGGCGTGAGGCCGGAGGGTGGGGCACATGAGTGACCACTACAACGCTTTCGAAATCAGCCCCGTGCCCGATCCCGGCCCGGACGCGGTTGCTCCGGAGCCGTTCCGGGGCATCTACGGGATGCCCGCGTTCGTGACGATCCCGACGAGCGACCTGGCGGCGTCCGTCGACTTCTGGACCCGTGGGCTCGGGTTCTTCGAGCTGTTCAGCATCCCCGGCACGCTCGTGCACCTGCGTCGGTGGGCGTTCCAGGACGTACTCCTCGTCTCGGCGTCCAGCGCCAACGAGCAGGCACCTGCGATGAGCGTCAGTTTCGCGTGCGTGCTCAGCCAGGTCGATTCCCTCGTCGAGGCGTGCCGTGCGTTGCGGCCGAACTCGGTCGACGGCCCACGGGACACCCCGTGGAACACCCGCGACGTGGAGGTGATCACGCCCGAGAACGCACGGATCGTGTTCACCGCGGCGAAGCGTTTCGACCCGGCGAGCCAGGAGGCGCGGAACCTCGAAGCCATCGGGATCACCGCACCGGACACCGGTCGTGGCGACAATGAGGACCATGCCTGATGACACTGACACCGGCGGCCTGACCGTCGGTCAGGTCTCGACACGTCTGGGTGTGACAGTGCGCGCGCTGCACCACTGGGACGAGACCGATCTGGCGCGACCGTCGCTGCGTACGGCTGGCGGATACCGGCTCTACACCGCTGCTGACCTGGAACGCCTGCACCGCGTCGTCGTCTACCGTGAGCTCGGGCTCGGCCTGGGCAGAATTCGAGCCATCCTGGACGACTCGGCAGCGGACGTGCCCGGCGCGCTGCGCGCGCAGCGCCTCCAGGTCGCCGAACGGATCGACCGCCTCCAGCAACTCAGCGCCGGCCTGGATCGGATGATCGACGCCCACGAGCGCGGCCTGCTGCTGACCGTCGAGCAGCAGGCCGCGATCCTGGGCCCGCACTGGGACCCGGACTGGCCCGACCAGGCCCGGCAGCGCTACGGCGACACGGCGCAATGGCAGCAGTACGCCGAACGCTCCGCCCCACGAGGCCCCGATGAGTGGCAGGCCATCGCCGACGCGGTCGCCGAACTCGACAGCGCCCTCGGGGATGCGATGGACGCCGGTGTCACACCCGGCAGCCCGGAGGCGAATCGACTCGTCGAGCGGCACCGCGAAGTCTTCTCGTCCTACTTCCCCCTCACCCGGCAGATGCAGGTCTGCCTCGGCCGCAAGTACGAGGCCGATCCCGCATTCGCCGCCCACTACGACGGCATCCGCGCCGGCCTCGCCGCCTGGTTCCGGCGCATCGTCGACGCCAGCGCACGTGCCCACGACATCGACCCCGACACCGCGACCTGGCAGTAGACCGTCGTCCCACGGCCGGCCGCGGCAGCAGCATCTCCCGGACGTCGATGTTCGGCCGGGCGGCGGGATCAGATGAATCCGGGTTTGGTCAGGCGCCAGGCCGCGCCGACCAGCCCGGCGTGGGAGAGCGCCAGCGGCGTGTTCCCCAGGTGCGCGCCCGTGCGAGGGTCGACCTGCTCAGCGAGCAACCCGAGGTCGTTGGCGCGGGTGACGGTACGTTCGAACAGTTCCTCGGCCCGCTTCATCTCACCGGCCATCGCCAGGCACTCGACCAGCCAGAATGTGCACACCACGAAACCGGCGGGATCGTCCGGCCAGCGGCGGACCAGCCCGTCGGCCGTCAACCGCGACGCGATGGCCTCGATGGTGGCTCGCATCCGAGGGTCGGTCGGGGACACCATCCCCGTCGACGGCAGGACGAGCACTGAGGCGTCCAGCTCGGGCGAGCCGATGGCGCCGGTGTAGGCACCGACTTGTTCGTTCCAACCGTCCCGCAGCACCGCCGTCCGGATCTCGTCGCGGACGGCAGCCCATCGCGCGGGATCAGCCTGTTCGCCGAGCAACGGCGCGAGCTTGATCGCGCTGTCCAGCGCACCCCAGCACAACGCCTTGGACGCCAGGTAGTGCCGTCCCGGGCCGCGGTCCTCCCACATGCCGGCGTCCGGCTCCCGCCACTGGGTGGCCTGCTCGGCGAGACCGATGAGCAGCGCCTGCGTCTCCGGTGAAAGTTCGCCGAGTTGTTCGCGGATCAGGTGGGTGCCGAGCAGCACCCCTCCGGGTACGTCCTGCTGCCGTTGCCGCCACGCGTCGTTGCCCACCCGGACCGGGCGGCTGCCGGCGTACCCGCGCAGGTGGTCGAGGGAGTACTCGGAGAGGTCCCGCTCGCCCGCCACGCCGTACATGATCGGGACCGGTCGGTCGCCCGAGTTCCCCGCCGAGCGGGCGGCCCAGTCGAAGAGCCGTCCGGTGTCCTCCTGGCAGGCGGCCACCCACAGGGCTCGCATGGTGACGACGAAGTCCCGCAGCCAGGCGTACCGGTAGTCGTAGTTGTCCGTGCCGCCGAGCCGTTCCGGCAGTGACGTGGTGACGGCGGCGACCACGGCCCCGCTCGGCCGGTACGTCAGGCCCTGCAGGACCAGGCCGCTCTGCTGCACCAGGTCGGGGTAGCGGCCGCGGTACTGGTGCTGCCCCCGCATCGCCCGCCAGGCCTCGACGGTGTCGGCGAGCGCCGGCACCGGGTCCAGCTCCCGCGGCGGTGGGCCGTACGCCGGCGCGTACGCCAGGTCGAAGCCGAGCACCTGACCGGCGGCGACGTCGAACTCGGCGTACGCCCGGCCCTGCACGCAGGCGAGTGGCACCGGGCCGCGCAGCGCCAGGGCCAGCGGGCCGGCGCCGACCAGCACCTGGTTGTCGCGGCAGTGCAGGTACGGAACGATGAGCCCGTACTCCGGCCTGGGCACGAACTCGCAGCGCATGCGGACCCTGCCGGTGAGCCCTTCGACCACCCGGACCAGCACCGCCGGTGAGTTGCGGCCCAGTTCGTGCCCGCGTGCTCCGGGCTCGGCGGCGAGCGCCTCGGTCACGGCGACGCTGCCACCGCCGGTGTGGTGCACGGTCCGCAGTACCAGGGAACCGTCGACGTACGCCCGTTCGGTCCGTACGCGCGGCTCGGCCGCGGCCGGGCCGCGCGTCCAGTGCCCGGCCTCGGGGTCGAGGAGTCGACCGAACACGGACGGGGCGCCGAAGCGGCCCGGGCACCACCAGTCGATCGAGCCGCCCCGGGTGACGAGCGCGGCCGAGGCGCAGTCGGAGAGCAGACCGTAGTCGGCGATCGCAGACTCGGACACCGGGGGCGATTACCCGATTATGGGCGGCCATACCTCGCCGAGGGGCTGACGGGGTGCCGGCTAGGGCTGATCTTCGGGGAGGGTGTACCGGCGCAGTCGGACCGGTTCGCCTGCCGGGCCGGTCCAGGGGGCGACGGTCGTGTGCGTGTGCCGCCAGCCAGTGCGTTCGTAGAGGGCGATGGCGGAGGTTGACAGCTGGTGGTCGACGATCTCCAGGTTCAACGAGAACCGGTGTTCGGCGGCCCATTGACGAACACGGGTCAGCAGCCGCGCCCCGACGGCGTGTCCGCGGGCCGCGGGCGCGACGAAGAGGCGGCTGACCTCGGCGACCGGTGCGGAGGCGGGATTCGTGGCGAGGTCCGCGCGGTGGACCGCGACGTGGCCGAGGATGCGGCCCTGTGCGGTCTCTGCCACCCAGGCGTTCAGGGCGTTCGACGGCGACAGCCAATCTTCTGGATTCGCCGGCCAGTTGAGCGGGTACCGGTCGAGACGATGCACTTCTGCGAGGACCGCGACGCAGTACGGGAGGTCGGGCCGTGTGCGGTCGCGGATTCCGACGGTGTTCACGGTGGGAATTGTCGTCCAGGCGTCGGTATCGACGTGCCAGGCGGGTTCCGGGGCGGGGTGCCGGCTGGGACCCGAACCGACAGCTCAGGTGGGGGCACCTACTCCCATGGCGGCGACAAGGCCACGATCAGGGGACCTGCTCGGGCTGCTTCACGTCGCGAACCTGAACCAGAACCTCTTCCGCATGACTCGATCCACCACCGCGCACCCGGACCCGCGCCACATCTGGACGCGATGACGTCGCACCGCACCGGTCCGGGCGGCGACGGGCCGTTCGGCGGGACCGGTCCACCCGAAGCTGCGATTGGCGAACCATCCGTGCCGTGGCCTGATACGGGTGGGAGGTCGTCATGCCGGTCAATGGTGAGGTACCGAAGCTTCCACCGCGCTGGTTCATCCGGCTGGCCTGGAAGGTGCACCGCGGCTTGTATCGCGCGTTCCGTGGTCGGGTCGGACTCTGGCCGCCGCGCACCGACCGTTGGGGCACGTTGCGGCTGACCACCACCGGGCGCCGCAGCGGCCAACAGCGCAGCGTCATCGTCGCGTACCTGGAGGACGGGCCGAATCTGTTCACGCTGGCGATGAATGGCTGGGGCGAGGGTGAGCCGGCCTGGTGGCTGAACCTGCAGACCCATCCTGATGCGACAGTCGACCTGGTCGACGGCCGGCGGCTGGTACGCGGGCACGCCGCAGCGGGTGACGAGCGGGTGCGGCTGTGGGCCCGCTGGCGTGAGATCGACCCGAAGATCGACGCCTTCGCGACGCTGCGCCCGTCCGAGACCGCTGTGGTGGTCCTGGCACCCCGGCCCGGCGCGGTCAGCTGACAGTTCGGCGGTCGGGCCTTGTGGTCTAGCCGTAGCACCGACGGTTCCCTACTCTCCACCGTCATGGGGAACCTTGCCGCAGCGGGCTTCGGCGCCCTCGCCAGCCTCGTCGTCGTGGCGCTCGGCGCGTGGCTTCAGGCGCAACGGGAGCGCCGGCATTGGCTCCGTGACCAGAAGCTGCGTGGGGCGGTCGACTACATCACCAGCACGCGGTACCTACTCAGCCAGTACCGGAAGGTCGGCGAGCTGGGCATGGATCAGGACGACCGCCGAGAGTGGCGGAACCGGATGCAAACCGCTCGCTCGACTCTCAGCCTCCTGTGCGGCGCTCGTACGGTGTCGCTGGCGAACGACGTCGCGAGGGATCTCTACGCTCTCGGCCCGGACTCGGACGAGGCGCGGAAGGCAGCGGCGGAGAAGGCCTTCCAACACCTGGTCTGGCAGCTGCGGAAGGAACTCGGCTCACCTCAGCTCGATGAGTGAGGGTCGTCTGTACGTCCCGACCGATCTGGAAGCTGGTGGTGCCGGCGTATCGCGGTGACATCCGTGCGCCGGTCGGGATCACGGCGCCGCGGTCTCTCCGCCGGTCGGTTCCTCCACCGATGGTTCGGCGGTCGGGTCCACCGTCGGCTCCGCGGTCGGCTCCGCCGATGGTTCCTCCGTCGGCTGGTCGGTGGGGGTCGCCGTCGTTCCATCCGTCGGCGCTGCCGTCGGTTCCTCGGAGGCGCTTGCGGACGTGGTGGGGTGTGCCGCGCCCGAACTGCTTCCGGCTGACGGCGTAGGCCCACTCGTCGTCCTCTCCCCCGCCGCACGACTGGGTTTCGGGGTGGCGGATCCGGTCATTCGGACCGGCATGCCTGCGGAATCGTGAGGGTCCGGTTCGCCGCCACCGGCACCTGGGCCGGGCTCCACCTCCTCGGGCGGCACTGCGGGCGGGATCGCGGGCGGCGTGGACGGTCGGCCGACCGGGCCCGACCGCAGGCCGGTGGGATCAGCCAGCACCAGGACGGCGGCCACGGCAACCAGCAATCCCAGAAGCACGGCGAGTTTCGTGTTCCTGGGGCCGACGGCCGGGCTCGACACCTCGGTGGGGGCCGACTGCCGGGCGGCCAGGCGTACTGTTCGCTTCTCGGCCGAGGTCCCCTCGCCAGCGGCCGTCAGCTGCCGCTCGGGCGAGCCCGCGAGGTCCTGCGCCGCGGTGGCCATGGCCTCCGCCGTCGGGAACCGCCGCTCGGGTTCCTTGGCCATCGCGGTGGCGACCAGCTGCCGGACCTCCGCGGGGACGTCATGAGGCAGCGGCGCCGGTTCGTCCTCGAGGTGCCGTATCGCCACCGCGACGGCGTTGTCCCCCTCGTACGGGGGTCGACCGGCGAGGCAGTGGTAAACGACGGCGCCCAGGGCGTAGATGTCGATCGCCGATGTGGTCTCGTTCCTGGCGACCTGCTCGGGCGCCATGTACAGAGCGGTGCCGACGACCTCGTTCGCGCCCGTCAGGCTCGCGCCGTCCTGCGTGACGGCGACGCCGAAGTCGACGAGTACGACGTGCCCGTCGGGCTCGATGATCAGGTTGTGCGGCTTGACGTCACGGTGGACGACCCCGGCGTCGTGCGCGGCCTGCAGAGCGCGGGCGGTCTGCGCCGCTATCGACATCGCCTCGGCCGGATCCAGTCGGCCGACCTCGGCGATCCGCTCCGACAGGGGCTGTCCCTGCACACACTCCATCACGATGTAGGCGAGAACCGGCTCTCCGGACCGGCCCGTTTCGCCGTAGTCGTAGACCTGGGCTACTCCCGGATGGCGCAGCGCTGCCATCGCGCGTGCCTCGCGGCGGAACCGTTCACCGAAGCCGGTGGCGGTGATCAGGCGGGGGTGCAGCATCTTGACGGCCACGCAGCGGTCCAGGGTTTCGTCGACGGCACGCCACACGTCGCCCATACCGCCGCTGGCGATCATCTCGGTCAGGCGGTAACGGTCTCCGACGAGTTGCCCCACACTCGGCATGTACTTGCGGTACCCCCGGTTCGCCGTTCTCAAGCACGCCGCGTCGGCGGCGCATGGTTCCTCGGCCCTCGCACGGTCGTTCCTGGTGGCCGAGCGACGCCCATCTGTCAGTGGAACGAGGGGGTCCTGCACGAACCTCTCCTCGCACCACCGACGGGAGGAGAGGTACATTCGGGTGCGGCTTACCGGCGCGCGTCGGACCTCCACCGCGAGTTCGGCGACCGCTACTTCTCCGCCGTCGTACTCGGCTCCCCGCATCGATCGCTCGCCCGGGCAACCCGAACAGCCGCGGGCCTGCCGCGTCAACGTCACCGGTCTCGACGGCCCGCGCTGCGGTCTGGGTCACGCGCGCGAGGAACTCCGGCTGCCCGCGTAGGGCGGAAGTGCGTCATGGCCCGCGACAGCTAGGCGCCCGATCGTGGTTCGACGTGGTCGAACCGGTGCGCCTGCTCGGTGACGGCGGCGAGGAAGGCGGTCAGCGCGGGTGCGGGCGGGGCGTCTCGGGTGACGGCGACCAGGCGGCGTTCGAGGGTGGTCTCGGCGATGTCACGGATGGCGAGCATGGGGTCTCCGCTCGGCAGGGTCAGTGCCGGCAACAGGGCGACGGCCGCGGCGGCGCGGACGAGTTCGAGTTGGACGTCGGCGTCGTTGGAGCGGTGCCGGAGGTCGGGTTCGTAGCCGCCGAGGGCGCGGCAGGTGCCGATGACCATGGCGTGGTGGCCGGTGCCGTCAGCGGAGGCGGTCCAGATGTCGGATCGCAACCGCGTGAGCGGGACCGAGCCGCCCGACGCGGCGAGTGGATGGCCGGCGGGCAGGACGAGCTTGAGCGGTTCTTCGAGCAGGAGCGTGAAGCGGAGCCCGGCGGGGCGAGGACGTGGGTGGCCGTCGTACTCGTCGCCGATCACCAGGTCGACCGCGCCCAGCCGTAGCCCTGGCAGTGCCTGTTCGAGTTCGAGTTCGGAGACCTCCAGGCGGAGCTGCGGATGGTCGGCCATCAAGCGGGCCACGGCCGGCACGAGCAGGCGTCGCGCCGCCGACTGGAGGCCGCCGGCGCGGACGGTGCCGCGGATGTCTCCGCTCAGCGCGGCCAGGTCCGCTTCGGCGGCTTCGGCGGCCGACAGCAGGACGCGCGCGTGGTGGGCGAGCAGATGTCCGGCGTCGTTGAGCCGCACGCCGCGGCCGGCCTTCTCGAACAGCCGGGTACCGGCGTCCCGTTCCAGCAGGGCCATCTGCTGGGAGATCGTCGATGGGCTGTAGCCCAGCGCGGCGGCGACGGCGCCGAGGGTGCCTCGTTCCTCGAACTCTCGAAGGAAGCGCAACCGCCGGAAGTCCCACTCGACCATGCAGGAATCCTAACGAGTCAGATCCGGGAATCATCGCTGGACCCGACGGATCAGGCTGTCTGATGATCGAGGCATGGGTCCGGTGTTGTGTCTCGTCTCCGCGGCGTGCTTCGGCGCCATGGCGATCTTCGGCAAGCTCGCCTACGACGCCGGTGTCTCGCCGCAGGCGCTGCTGCTGGTGCGCTTCGCCCTGGCCGCCGCACTGCTGGGAATGGTCCTGGTCCTGCGGCCGGGGCTACGTCGGATGGAGCCGGGGCCGCGCCGACCAGCACCGTCCGACCGGGCGGCGGCAGGGCGGGGCCGGGTGCTGGCGACCGCCATCGGGCTGGGCGCGGTCGGGTACGCGGCGCAGGCGACGCTCTTCTTCTCGGCCCTGCAGGTGATGGACGCCTCGCTGCTGTCCCTGATCTTCTACAGCTACCCGGTCCTGGTGACCGTGGTGGCGGTGCTGCTCGGCCGGGATCGGCTCACCCGGGGGCGCTCCGCCGCACTGGTGGCCGCATCGGCCGGAACGCTGCTGGTCCTGCTCGGCGCCGGTGGGGTGAGTTTCCACCCGCTCGGGGCGCTGATGGCGTTCGGGACGGCGCTCACCTACACGGTCTACATCCTGGTGGCGGAATCCGTCGTGCACCGGCTGCCGCCCGTGGTGCTGTCCACGCTGGTGATGACCGGCGCGGCCGGCACCCTCGGTGTCCGCGCCCTGGTCACGGGCGGGGTCGACCTCGACTTCCGGTTGTCGGGTTGGTTCTGGCTGGCCTGTATCGCCGTCGTCTCCACCGTCGTGGCGATGCTGACCTTCTTCGCCGGCCTGAAGCGGATCGGTCCGTCGAACGCCGCCATCCTGTCCACCTTCGAACCGGTGGTGACGACCGCGCTGGCCGCGCTCACCCTCGGCGAATCGCTGACCCCGGTGCAGCTCGCCGGCGGCGTCCTGGTGCTCTCCTCCGTCGTCGTACTGCAACTGCGGCCGGCCCGGACGCGCCCCCCGGCGGCCCCGCTGCCCGACCGACCCGGCCCGACGGTCCACGAGGCAACGAGCCCGGCCCGCGACAGCGCCGCCGAACCGACGAGGGTGGCGCCATAACCGCAGGCGTACGAGAAAACGGCAGCAGTTACCAAAGGGAGATCGAAGTCGGGTGGCCCCTGCCGGGGCGGGCGCTCTTGGATGGGGAAGTCAAGTCCATCGATCAAGTTGATGAACTTGCGGATCGGATCCCCCGCGCAGAAGGGAACCACTCGTGATCGACGCTCATCCGTCTCGATGGAAGCACCGACTGCTGACCGCCGGCGCAGCGCTCACGCTCGGCCTCGGAGCCGTGGTCGCACCCGCCACCGGCGCCGCCGCCGGCCCGGAGTCCACGCTGCCCAGCGGCAACACCGACTATCGGACGCTCGCTGACTACGAGAACGACATGGCCGAGTTGGCGGCCGAGCACCCGACGCTGGTCAAGCCGATCACACTGCCCTACAAGACGACCTCGGGCCGGACCGTACGCGGCATCGAGATCAGCAGGAACGTGCAGGCGAACGACGGCAAGCCGGTCTTCGTGGACGTGGGCATGCACCACGGCAACGAGTGGCCCAGCGGGGAAATGACCATGGAGTTCGCCATCGACCTGGTGAAGAACTCCCGCACCCCGTACGTGGCGAACCTGCTCGACCGGGCCCGCGTCGTGGTCGTACCGGTGGTCAACGTGGACGGGTTCGTCCGCAACCGCCGGCAGACCGACACCAACACGGACATGAACCGCAACTACGGCCTGGGGTGGACCCCGCTGTCGTCGGCCGGCGCGGCCCCGTGGTAGGAGCCGGAGAGCCGGAACATCGCGTGGCTGCTCTCCACCCGGCAGGCGACGGTGTTCAACACCCAGCACACCTGCATCCAGGTGGTGCTCTACCCGCCGCTCCAGCTCGCCGCCGGGCCCGCGCAGGACTCCGCGCGCCTGCACCGGCTGGCCTCCGCCGTCGCCGCGAAGTACGGCCCCACGTACCGGGCGCTGCCCTCCGCCGAGGACTACGAGACGACCGGCGAGGCGATCGACTGGGCGTACTACGCGACCCGCGGGCTCTCCATCACCAGCGAGACCTGCCCGAACCCCGGTGTGGCCCGGACCTTCCAGACGCAGGTCCTCGACACGTACGCCGCGCACCGCTCGGCGATGTTCGAAGCGCTCGAAACCACCGCGGACCCCAGGGAGCACGCGGTCATCGAGGGCAAGGCGCCGAAGGACGCCGTCCTGCGGCTCACCAAGTCCTTCGACATGTACACCAGCCCGTACGCGCAGCCCGACGGGAGCGTCCGGCCGACGTCGTTCACCACGACGCTGACCTCGGACCTGGACGTCGCGCGGCCGAACGGCAGGTTCCAGTGGGCGGTCAACCCGTCGTACCGGCCCATTCCGGCCTACCAGGCCGACGGCGTTCGCGGGAACCAGACCGGCTTCTACACCGAGCCGTGGATCCTCACCTGCGAGCGCCCGGACGGCACGGTGCTGCAGACCACCCGGGTCGACGTGGGTCTGGGTAAGCGCGTCGAGGTCGACCTGAAGCAGTGCAAGCGCGACTTCCACCGCACGGACGTCGGTTGAGGCCGAACCGCTGATACGTCGGCGACTCACGGGGCGGCAGTCACCTGCCGCCCCGTGCTGTCGGACGATGGACGACAGCCGCCGGTCGATCGAGCGTGGTGAGCAGGAATCCGCGCCGCTGCTCGTCTCCGCCGAGATCACACGAGAACGGGCAGGCGACGCCGACGATGACTCCGTCGTCGTCGATGTCCCGCGCCGACTGGAGGGTCACCGATTCGGGCAGGCCGGGGGGGTCTTACCGAACGCTTACCGCCTGCCCGGTACCCCCGCGGGTGAGGCGAGGTGGTTCAGCCGGCGTTAACGTCGACGGCCATCGCGTGGTCATCCTGCCGTTGCGGCGGGGCTCCCCCGGCTCGGAGGATGTGGGCGCTGAGCGCGGCGGCCACGCAGAAGGCCACGGGCAGGAAGAACGTGTGGTTCAGCGGCATGAGGTGGGTGAGGGGTCCGATGATGGCGGGCCCGGCGAGCACGCCGAGGTAGCCGAGGCCGGCGACGCGGGAGACGTTGGCTCCGGCGGCGGCCGGATCGGCGTGGCCGGCCGCGCTGAAGAGCTGCGGGACGGTGCCGGAGAGTCCGATACCGAACAGCGCCCACCCGGTGATGGCGAGCGGGATCGACGGTGCGACCGCGACCAGCGTGAGGGCGACTGCCGCCAGGGCCGATCCGTAGCGGACGATGGCGACCGGCCCGAAGCGCGCGGCGACCCGGTCGGCGAGGAGGCGTCCGATCGTCATGGCGGTGGCGAAGGCACCGTAGGCCAGGGCGGCGGTGGCGGCGGGCGCGTCGAGCACGTCGCGCAGGGCGAGGGCGCTCCAGTCGTTGGCGATGCCTTCGCTGAGCATCAGCATCAGGGCGAGGGCGGCGAGCGCCCAGATGCGCAGGGGTGTGGTGCGCCGGGTGGTGGACTCGGCGGCGGCGGGTTCCGCGGGGCCGACCGTCGGCGACCTGGGCAGTAGCGCGGGTGCGACGGCCACGGCGCCGACGACGGCGAGGAGGCTGACGACGGTCAGGGTGGCCGTCGTGCTCCAGCTCCAGCCGAGGGCTCGAGCGCCGACCAGGGCGGCGAGGACCCCGCCGATGGAGAACACGGCGTGGAACGCGGACATGATCGGACGCTTGTACCCGGCTTCGACCTGCACGGCGTGGGCGTTCATGCTGACGTCCAGGCTGCCGTTGCCGAGGCCGAACACCAGCAGGGCCGCGCCCAAGGTCCAGGCGTCGCCGGCGAGCGCGGGCAGGACGAGCGACGCGCCGCAGAGCGCCGCGCTCAGCGGTACGACCCGGCGAGCGCCGAACCGGTCGGTGAGCGGCCCGACCAGTTGCATCCCGGCGAAGGCGCCGGCGCCGAGGAGGAGCAGGAGCCAGCCGAGCACGGCGTGGCTGATTCCGACCCGGTGTTCGATCGCGGGGATATGAACAATCCACATTCCCAGGACGAAGCCGTTGAGCGCGAAGTACGCGAAGGTGGCCCGCCGCGCGGACCGGAGAGACCTCGTCATGCCTTCGAACATATCAAACAGTTTTCTTGTTCGAAAACTTGCTCTTCGAACAGAAGAGGCGTTCAATAAGGGGTATGGCGAGCGCGGACCGACACCGACAGATCACCGACGCCGTGCGGCAGACCGGGCAGCTCAGCGTGACGGAGCTGGCGGAACTGACCGGCACCTCGGAGATGACGATCCGTCGAGACCTGGAGATCCTGGCCGAACAGGGCGTCCTGGAGCGTTACCGCGGCGGGGCGAAAAGCCTGCTGCTGCGCGGCGAGGAACCCCCGTTCGCGCTCCGCGAGCAGGAAGACCTGGAGATCAAGCAGCGCATCGCCGCGGCGGCAGCCGACATGATCGCCGACGGCGAGGCGGTCGTCGTCGACAGCGGCACCACCTGCCTCGAAGTGGCCCGCGCCCTGACCCGCCGCCGCCTGACCGTCATGCCGCTCTCCCTGCACGCGGCGAACGCACTGGTCGGCGCGCCCCAGCTGAAGCTGCTCCTGCCCGGCGGCGAACCCCGCCCCGGCGAGCTGGCGCTCACCGGCCCCCTCACGGAAGCGTCGCTGGCCGCGCTGCGCTTCGACACCGCGATCATCGGCTGCTGTGGCCTGAACGCCGCGGACGGCCTGACCGCCTACGACCTGGCCGACGCCGCGATCAAACGTGCCGCGATGGCCTCGGCCCGCCGCGTCATCGCGGTCACCGAAGCGGCCAAGTTCTCCCGCACCGCCCTCGCCTTCGTCGCACCGGCCTCCGCGCTGCACAGCGTCGTCACCGGGCACGACGCTCCCGACGAGCAGACCGAGGCGCTGAGCGCCGCCGGCGTCGTCGTACGGAGAGTGTGACCCGATGCCGGACACCGTGCTCTTCGACCTGTTCGGCGTCATCGCCCGCGAGCAGTCCCCCGCCGGTCAGGAGCTGCTGGTGGCGACAGCGGCCGTCCCGGGCCTCGAGTTCTGGGAGGCGTACTGGGCGCTGCGCGTCAGCTACGACCGGGGTGAGGTGACCGGAGACGAGTACTGGCGGCAGGTGGCGTCCACCCTCGGCACCACCTTCGACAACCAGCGGATCGCCCGCCTCATCGCCGCGGACGTCGCCAGCTGGAGCGCTGTCGACGACGAGATGGTGGCCCTGGTCGAGCAGACGGCGGCCGCGGGACGGCAGCTCGCCCTGGTGTCGAACATCCCGGAAGAGCTGGCAGTCCACTACGAGCAGCACCACCGCTGGTTGGCGCACTTCGACCTGGTCGCCTTCTCCTGCCGCATCGGCCACGCGAAACCCGAACCGGAGGCGTACCTCTGGTGCTGCCGGGCCCTCGGCCTCGCGCCCGACCGCATCCTCTTCGTCGACGACCGCCCCGAGAACATCCACGCCGCCGCGGCCCTCGGCATGCACACCCACCTGTTCGCCGGTTCCGCACCAGCCCGTCAGGCCGTCGCCGGACTGGACACAGTGCCCCAGCGATGAGAGCGGACATCTGCGGCGCCGCAGACCCGACCGAGTCAGGAAGCCTTCGCCGCCCGGGCGCCCGTGCGCCGCCATCAGCCGCGGAACCGCTCAGCCACCCCATCGATGAAGGCGGGGTGTGCGACGCATTAGCATTGCCGCGGTCCGGGACGGCTCTGCGGAGACGAGGCGAAATGCGTTGGCTGCGGCGGTTGCTGGGCGGCGGGCGAGTGCAACTCGACCCCGGGCGACAGGAGGCGCTGCACCGCGACGTCCAACACCGGTACGGTGCCGGCGCGCAGGTGCGGTTTCCCGAGCAGGTCGAAGCGGTCGCCGGGATGCTCGACAGTGACGACGGCCTGGTGGTGGCGGCCCGGATCGTGAGCGAGGTCGCCGACGAAGCCCACGTGGACCTACAGGCTCAGGCCCACGAGATACACCGACGGACCGGCCGGCGGCTCCTCGTGCACCGCCGCAACTACCGCCCGCTCTGGAAGGAGGCCGGCCACGCACTGCGGTGGCCACTGTTCGCGCTGCCGTCCGGCTTCCACCCGTACGCGCAGCTGGCCGCCGCCGTCACGGTCGTCGGCGGCCGGGCGTCCCGGCTCGACCGAGTGACCGACCCGATCCCGCTCGCGACCCGCCTGTTCGAGGTGCTCGACCTCACCACCGCCGGATGGGAGTACGGCCGGGTACGGGTGGACACCGACTCGGCGGCCCTGGCCGATCGACTGATCACCAGCGCCGCCCGGGTTCTCGCGGCCATGGACGACCCGCCCCGGCTGCCACCTCCGGTCCGGGAGCTGATGCGCCGCAACAACACCCTCGACGTCCACGATCCGAGCGGCCGCGGCGTGGTCGGCCGGATCAATCCGGGCGCCACGATGCGGGAGCAGCTGCTGGCCTGAGGCCGACGCGGCGGAAAACCGAACGAGCAACGGTCGTTGCCCGTTCGCCCCGGAACGTGCGGGTGTGGCACGGTCGCTCGGTGGCTGTATCCCGTCGTGACATGCTGCGTTGGCAGTTCGACCTGACCTGGTCGCTCTTCGAGTACCACCTGGAACGCTTGGAACCGGCCGACTTCCTCTGGGAGCCCGCGCCGCTCTGCTGGACGGTACGGCCGGCTGCCGACGGCAGGTGGACGCCGGACTGGACGGACGCCGAACCTGACCCGATCCCCGTCCCGACGATCGGATGGATCACCTGGCACATCGGTTGGTGGTGGACGGTCGCCATCGACCACGCCCAGGGGCGCCGGCCACGGGAGCGTACCGAGATCGGCTGGCCCGGCGACGGCGACAAGACGAAGGCGTGGCTGCGCGACCTCCGTACCGAATGGTCGGCGGTGCTCGACCGGCTCAGCGACGCCGCCCTCGACGCCACCGCGCCGTTCCCGTGGCAGGACGATCCCGCACACACGGTCGCTCACATGGCGGCCTGGGTGAACGCCGAGCTGATGAAGAACGCCGCCGAGGTCGGCCACCTTCGGTTGCTGCGCCACGCGCGCGGCTAGAGCCGATCTGTCAATTAGGCTTTCCCAACCGAGGGGTCAGGTGCATGCCCAGAGTGGCACCCACACGTCATCGGGTGTCTCAGGTGCCGTCACACGCAGGTAATTGCGCAGCTCGGTCAGCACCGGGTGCTTGTCTCCTGTACGAAACAGCAGGGTGTGCGGGTATACCGGTGTCGGGTCGTGCAGGGGGATGCGTCGCAGGTCGTGGGTCTGGGGCCAGAGGTATCGGTCGCCGGCACCGACGAGGGTAGCCAGAGAAGCGGAGTCGGCCAGGGTGTCCATGAGGGCCTCGTCGCCGAAGTTGGGGCCGAGCGCGTCGATGCTCAATCCGAACTCCTCGGACAGCGCTTCATAGAACGCCGACCACTCCATGCCCGGTCGGATTCCGGGAACCCAGATGCGATGCCCGGCAAGGTCGGCAGGTCTGATCGCGGGAGCGTTTGCCAGCGGGTGGGCGGGTCCTACCA
>NZ_SMKG01000160.1 GCF_004348525.1 Micromonospora sp. 15K316
ACGCGTAAGATCGTCGGCAGCGTCAGCTGTGTATAAGAGACAGGCACCAGGGCGAGTACGGCGGCGAGCGCGCCGCCACGACGTGGTTGTCCCATCAGACCTGCCTTGTGCGCAGTGGATGTCGGTGTGAGCCGCCGTCCCTTCCTACCGGGCCTGTGCAACGTTGTAAAGACCGGTCGGCGAAGAGCGAACCGTCCGCGTGCCAGCATGGCCGGATGCAGCCGAACACCGCCCGGGCCCCGGGACTCGCGCAACTCGCCGCGCTGCTGGCCGACACCACCCGGGCCCGGATCTGCCTCGCGTTGCTCGATGGTCGGGCCTGGACGGCGGGGGAACTGGCGCGGGCCGCCGGTGTCGCCCCGTCCACCGCGAGCGACCACCTCAGCCGCCTCGTCGAGGGTGGGCTGCTGGCGCAGGAACGGCAGGGGCGGCACCGCTACCTGCGGCTCGCCGACGCCAGCGTGGCCCAGCTCGTCGAGGAGCTGGCCGGTCGGGTCTCCGCGCCACCGGCCCCGAACCGGTCACTGCGGGCCGCCCGGGCCGGCGCCGCGCTCGCGTACGCCCGGACCTGCTACGACCACCTCGCCGGGCGGCTCGGCGTGGCGGTGCACGACGCGCTGCTGCGGCGGGGGTTGCTGGACCGGTCGGCCGGACTGACCCTCACCCCGGCCGGGACGCACTGGTGTGCCGAGCTGGGGCTGCCCGTCGCGCCGCTGCGCGCCACGCGCCGGCCGATGCTGCGTGACTGTCTGGACTGGACCGAGCGGCGGCCGCACCTCTCCGGTGCCCTCGGCGCGGCGCTCTGCGCCCACCTGCTCGACCTGGGTTGGCTCACCCGGGGCGCGGGGCGGGCCATCCGCCTCACCCCGTCCGGCGCGCCGGCACTCGCCGCCGCGCTCGGCCTGGACCCGGCCGATCTCGCCCCGCCGGCCGACGCCGACACCGGCGGCGGACGCGCCTGACCTGGAGCGCACCTCGTCGACGAGGTCGAGTCGACCATGACGTGTCTCAGCCATCGGGCTGGGTCAGAGCGCGCGCGACGACACTTCGGCGTCGGCCGCAGTGTCCCGGCCCTAACGTCGTCGGGTGACCCTCACCCGGCCCCGCATCGCCCCGATTCCCGGCACCCCGCCCTGCGGCCCACCCACGGTGGAACCACGGACCGGCTGCGTGCTGACCCGGTACGCGGACGTGCGCGCCGCCCTCGCCGCTGCGGCCTGCCGCGTACCGCACGCCCGCCCCGGCAATGCCTCCACGCTGGGCTGGCTCCGTGGCCTGGTGAGCCGCTTCAGCGCGCCGGAGGACCATCCCGCCCGGCGGGCCGCCGGCCTCGCGGCGCCGGCGCCGCTCGACCCGGACGAGCTGCGCGCCGAGGCCGCCCGCCGAACCGCCGACTCCCTGGACCGGTCCGGTGGCCGCTTGGACGTGCCGTCCGCGCTCGTCGAGGTGATCCCACGATGACGACACCAACCACCGCCACCGGTCGGTACGCCGACCGCTGCGCCGCCTTCCGTGCGCTGCATCGGCCCGGCCACCCCCTGCTGCTGCCCAACGCCTGGGACCACGCCTCGGCGGCGATGTTCGCGGCCCGGTCCTACCCGGCCGTCGGCACCACCAGTCTCGGCGTCGCCGCCGCGGCCGGCCTGCCGGACGGTGCGGGGGCGACCCGGGTCGAGACGGTCCGGCTGGCGCGGCGACTGCGTCGGCTCCCGGTGCTGCTCACCGTCGACGTGGAGGCGGGCTTCAGCGACGACCCGGCGGACGTCGCCGCGCTCGCCGTCGAGCTGGCCGGGCTCGGCGTGGTCGGCGTCAACCTGGAGGACGGCCGCCCCGACGGTTCGGTCGCCGCACCCGAGACGACCGCGGGCAAGGTGGCGGCGGTCAAGGCCGCGGTGCCGGACCTGTTCGTCAACGCCCGCACCGACGTGTGGTGGCTGGGCGTACCCGATCCGCTCGACGCCGCCGTGGAGCGGGTCCGGGCGTACCGTGCGGCCGGCGCCGACGGGATCTTCGCGCCCGGCACCCCGGACGCGGACACGATCCGTGTCCTCGTCGCCGAGGTCGACGCCCCGCTGAACGTGCTGTACCGCCCGGGTTTCCTGGGTGTCGACGAGTTGGCCGGGCTCGGGGTGTCGCGGGTGAGCACCGGCTCGCTGCCGTTCCGGGCCGCGCTCGGTGCCGCGCTGGCCGGCGTCGACGCCCTCACGCGGGCACGGACGGGCCTCGCCGACGATCGCGCCCCGGCCGACCCCGTCGCGTCGCCCGGGCCGCCCTCGTACGGCGAGGTGCAGGCGCTGACGGCCGGGTGGGTGCCGGAATCCTGGGCCGCCTTCCGGCCGACGGCGGCGGCCCCGGGTCGCGGCGATTGACCGGTTCGTGCCTCGTCCGGTCGGCCTGCAACGTCCCGGCCGAGCGTGCTCGCTTTCCCGAACCGTCGCCGTTCGCGGGGTGATAGGAGGAATGGTCGGCCTCCTCCCGATCCGACTGGTTACCGTGTCTGTGCAGGGCGAACGACCCAGTGTCGGGACCGCGGAGAGGACCGATCATGCGAGTGCCCAGCCGAAGCCCCGGGGGGCGTCCCGGTCCGACCGTCGCCTCCACCGCCCCGACCCGCCGCCTGCCCGCCTCACCGGGCCGGCCGCCGGCCACCGAACCCGATCTCGCCGCCTACCGGGAGGCGGTCGCCGACCTGCTGGTGGAGGTCGGGGCGCTCGCCGACGCGCCGAGCACCGCCGCCCGGCAGGTACTCATCGACGAGCGGCTGCGCGAGCCGGCCCTCGCCGCCGTCCTCGACGCCACCCCGCAGGGATTCCTGGGGGCCCGGGAGACGCTGCTGCTGGAGATGGCCCGCTACCAACCGAACGCGCGCAGCTCCGCCCGGGACCTGACCGCGCTGGTGCGGATCTACCTGCTCTCCCGCATCGAGGCCATGTGGTGGCGGGGCGTCCCGGCCTTCGTCACCGACGACCAGGTCCAGGGCAGCACCGACCTGGTCGACCTGGAGTGGCTGCGCCGCCGTGACCTGCTCCGCTTCCGCTACCGCGAACAACCCGCGACAGTGGTGGGCCGGGGGTGGCACGCGATGCGGCGCCGGATGCGCCCCGACGCGAGCCCGCGCACCGCCGGCCTGCTCGCCCGGCGCGCCCGGCGGGAGGTCGTGGCACTGCTCAACGATCTCGGCCGGGAGTTCGCGGCGGCCACCCCGCCCGGCACCCCACCGCTCTGGGTCACCTCGCTCACCCGCAGCGTCGAGCACCAGCACCGGCTGCGTCGCCTCGGGTACGCCGCCATGCTGCCCAGCGGGCACTGCGTCGGGTACGCCATGGACATCGAGATGACCTGGTACGCCCGCTACGGCGTCCAGGACACACTGGCGGCCCTCCTGCTCGGTCGGCAGCAGGCCGGCGAGATCAACGTCATCGACGAGGGGCAGGCCTGGCACGTGTGTCTCGCCCCGGCGACCGGGAGGCGGCTGCGCCGGGCGTACGAAGCCGAGATGGGTCTCTGAGCCGATGTGCGGCATCGCCCTGAGCGTCGGCCCGGACGCCGCCCCGACGGTCTTCCGCCGGACCCTCGCCGTGCTCGCTCGCGCGGCGAGGTCCGCTACGAGTCCGGTAGGCCCGCACCGTACCCGAGGCGGTGACGGTTTCCCGTTCGCCGGCTGAGCAGGTCCGGAGTTGCCACCGCCGGGCGGTTGACTCGGAAGCCCGAGACGGACGGCGGCGTGGCGGTCGTCGTGCACGCCGGGATCACGGTCACGGCGGAGCCGTCCGCAGCGCGGGACTTCAGCTCCCCGTATGCCGGGCCTGACCCGTGGCCGGCCTCGCGCTGCCCGCCGTCGCGGCGCCGGCAGCGTGAGGTCCGATCGCCGCCAGCGCCCGTGCCTGACGCGGACCAGGCTGGGCACATGACCAACCCGATCGGCTTCGTCGTCCACCCGATCCCCGCCGACCTGCTCGACACCGTGCGCCGTACCGGCCGTGACGCCGCCGACCGGCCGGTCGAGGTCGCCACGGCCGCCGGCGGGGAACCGCTGCGCTGCTGCCTGCGGGACGCCGCGCCGGGGGAGGAGCTGCTGCTCTTCGGGTACGCGCCGCCGGTCGCCGCCGGCCCCTACCGGGAGATCGGCCCGGTCTTCGCGCACGCCGCCCCCTGCTCCGGGCCGGAGTCGACAGACGCCTACCCGGCGGCCTGGCGGGGGCAGCAGCAGGTCCTGCGGGCGTACGACCGGCGGGGCCGTATCCACGGCGGCCGCCGGCACGACGGCGGTGACCCGGAGTCGGTGATCGCCGAGCTGCTCGCCGACCCGGCGGTACGTCAGCTGCACAGCCGCAACGTGGTGCACGGCTGCTACATGTTCGCCGTCGAGCGCGCCGGGGAGTGACAGACGTCGGCTGAGTCTCGGCGGACGTGGCGGTGGCGCTCGGCTGGACTCCACGAGCTTGATACCGCAGAGACATATCTATGCCTCTGCGGTATCAAGCTCGTGCTGATAATCGGTCCGGTGGTCCGGTGCGCTCCGCACGGGCTTGCGCGGCGTGGGCCCGGGGTACCTGTCCGGCATGGCGGATCTGGACGTGCTCGTGGTCGGGCAGATCGCCCGGGACCTCGTGCTCCTGGTGGACGAGGTGCCGGAGGCCGGCGGCAGCGCGCCGGTGCGGGAACGGCGCGAACTGCTCGGTGGCAAGGGGGCCAACCAGGCCGTCGCCGCGACCCAGCTCGGCGCCCGCGCGGGTCTGCTCGGCGTCGTGGGCGACGACGAGGTCGGCGAACGGTTGCTGGCCGGGGCCCGGGCCGACGGGATCGACGTGGAGACGGTGGTGCGCCGACCGGGCACCCGGACGGGGTTGATCGTCGACCTGCTCGACGCCGACGGTCGCTGGCGCTACCTCGAGGACCTGCCGGAGGCCACCCTGCTCACCCCGGCCGACGTGGCGGGCGCGGCGGGCGCACTGCGCGCCGCCCGCGCAGTGCTCGTCCAGCTCCAGCAACCGGGGGCGGCCGCGCTGGCCGCGGTCCGGACGGCCCGGTCGGCGGACCGGCTCGTGGTGCTCGACGGCGCGCCGTCCGACCCCGACGACGCCGACGAGCTGCTGGCCGGCGCCGACGTGTGGCGCGCCGACGCGCGGGAGGTGGCGCTGCTCACCGGGGACGCCCCGCGTGACGCGGCGGCCGGCCTGGCCGCCGGGCGGGCGTTGCGGCGTCGTGGCCCCGCCCTGGTCGCGGTCGAGGTCCCCGGCGAGGGCAACGCCTTCGTCTGGCCGGACGACGAGGTGTTCGTGCCGTTGAGCGTCACGCCCACGGTCGACGACACCGGCGCGGGCGACGCGTTCGTGGCCGCGCTCGCCGTCGGCCTGCTCGACGGCGAGCCGGCGGAGCGGGCGGCCCGGTACGCGGTGGCCGCGGCCGGCGCGACGGTCGGCCACCCCGGTGGCCGACCAGCGCTCACCCGGGCCGCCGTCGCCGAGCAGCTCGCCCGGATCCCGGCACGCTGAACGGCCCGCACCCGGGCCGCTGCCGGGCCGGTCGGGCCGGTCGGTCAGGTCAGCAGCAGCGCGCCGACGGCCGCGGCCGTGCCGGTCACGGCGAGCAGGGCGCCGGTGAGCAGGAAGCGGGGCAGCGGCACCGACACCCCGTGCGAGCGGCACCGCTCGAACCAGAGCAGGGTCGCCACCGAGGCCCACGGCACGGCGAGCGGCCCGGCGTTCGTACCGATCAGCAGGGCCAGCAGGCGTGTCGGGGAGTCGTGGGACAACACGGGCTCCCCCGCCAGGTACGCCGGTAGGTTGTTCACCCCGTTCGCCAGCAGGGCCCCGGTGCCACCGGCCCGCAGCAGGGCGGCCGGGCCGTCGCCCGGCCCGAGCAGGACGCCGACCAGCGAGTCCAGACCCCACCGGCCGAGGGTCTGCACCACCAGGAACAGGCCGGTGACCAGGAGCAGCAGCCGCCAGGGGAAGAGCCGGGCGTGCAGCCGGCGTGGGGCGCGCAGCGCGAAGCCGGCCAGCACCACGACGGCGGCGACCGTCGACACGATCGCGAGCTCCACCTCGGCCAGCACGCCGACCACGAAGAGGACGCAGGCGGCGAGGGCCGTCCGGAACAGCACCGGATCGGCGGGTGGCCGGCGGGGCGGTGGAGCGAAGCGGCCCCCCGACGGCCGGTCCCGGCGCCACCAGGCGAACCAGAGCAGGAGCGCGGTGACCGCGACGGCGGCGAGCTGCGGCAGCCACATCCGACCGGCGAAACCGAGCGGGTCCAGCCCCAGCCGGTCGGCGGCGAGCAGGTTTGTCAGGTTCGACACCGGTAGCAGGAGGCTGGCCGTGTTGGCGAGCCAGACGGTGGTCACCGTCAGGGCGGTCGGTGCGACCCGCAGGTTTCGCGCCAGGGCGAGCATCACGGGGGTGAGCAGCACCGCCGTGGTGTCCAGGTTCAGGGTGATCGTGGTCACCGTGGCGAAGGCCACGCAGAGCAGGAAGAGCAGCGACCAGCGCCCGCGGGCCGCGATCGCGAGCCGGGTGCCGAGCATGTCGAAGACCCCGGCGACCGCGGTCAGCTCGGCCAGCACCACCACCGTGCCGAGGAAGACCAGCAGCGGCGCGATCCGGTGCAGCGTTGCCGCGGTCTCCGCGTGCGGCAGCAGACCGCTCGCCGCGCAGCCCACACCGGCCAGCGCGAGCAGGGCCGCCACCGCGTCCAAGGGGTGGGGGCGCCACCGCCGGCCGGTGCCGGTGCCGGTGGGCGGTGCACTGGCGGTGAGGGTCACGGCGGGCAATATTCGCACATCAGGCGGGGTGCTGCCCGTCACCGGGGCTCCGCTGCCGTTCCGGCCGGACGCCGCCTGGCTGGTGGGTCGGGGCGTCCGGGCGGTCCGGCCCATGGACAAGGGTGCACCCGACGCATAGCGTCCTGTGGATATGCGGAGGACCCTACCGGCCGCCACCCTGGCCCTGCTGCTCGTGCTTCCCGCCTGCTCGGCGTCGTCGCAGACCTCGACGCCCGATCCCACCCCCACCGGCACGCCGACCGCGTCGCGGCAGGACGCGGGCCAGGTCGAACAGACCCTGGCCAGCCTGCGCCGGGTCGACGACCTGCCGCTGTACGAGATGACCTACGTCGGGGCGTACGACGCCACGGTCGGCACCGACGCCGCGCCGGCCAGCCCGTTCGGCTGCTCGCTCTTCGTGGCGGCCGGCGACCGGAGCCGGCCGCTCTTCGCCCGCAACTTCGACTGGGACCCGAACCCGGCGATGGTGCTGCGCACCGACCCACCGCAGGGGTACGCCTCGATCTCGCTGGTGGACCTCTCCTACCTGGGGGTCGGCGGCGAGCTGAGCGGCGACCGGCGGCTGTTGAACGCGCCCCTGCTGCCGTTCGACGGGATGAACGAGCGTGGCCTGGCCGTGGGGCTGGCGGCCGACGACGCGGCGCGGGCCGACCCCGTACCGGGCCGGCCGACCGTCGGCTCGGTGCGCATCCTGCGCCTGGTGCTCGACCGGGCGGCCACCGTCGACGAGGCGGTCGCCGTCTTCACCGCGCACAACCTCGACTTCTCCGGTGGGCCGGCGCTGCACTACCTGGTGGGCGACGCGACAGGCGCGTCCGCGGTGATCGAGTTCGTGGACGGCCAGATGCGGGTCGAGCGGGGCCGGGGCGACTGGCAGGCGTTGACGAACGTGCCGGTCGTCGGGGTTCCCGAGGAGAAGCGCCGCGCCGACCGCCGCTACGACCTGATTGCCCGGGCGATGAGCGAATCCGGCGGCGTGGCGGACGCGGCGGCGGCGTTCCGGGTGCTGACCGCCGTCCGGCAGGCACACACCCGCTGGTCGGTGACGTACGGCCTGCGCAGCGGCGAGGTGCGGCTGGTCACGGCGGGCGGGGCCGAGCGGCGGTACCAGCTGACGACGGGCTGAACGGCGGCTCCGTCGGCTCGGCGTACGCGCGCCACACGTGTGAGGGCCCGGCCCCCGTTTCCGGGGACCGGGCCCTCACCTACCGGTCGGCGGGTGCCTCGCGGCGCCTACCAGCCACCCAGGTAGCTGGGCTGGCTCTGCACGTTGAGCTCCTTGTACCGGACCAGCTCGGCCGGCCAGGTGCGCCAGTCGCTGAGCTTCAGCACGTCGAAGCCCTTGAAGAGGTCGTTCGAGTAGATGTGGCCGTTGTAGTAGTACGCGGACCAGCTACCGCCGCCGATCATCTGCTCGTTCGAGATCGGGCCACGCTCCCAGAAGGCGATCTCCTTGGGCTGGGACGAGTTGGTGAAGTCCCAGACCGAGATGCCGCCCTGGTACCACGCCTGGACCATGATGTCCTTGCCGGGCACCGGGATCAGCGAGCCGTTGTGCGCCACGCAGTTCTCGGTGTCCGCGTTGGTCCGCGGGATCTTGAAGTAGCTGCGGAAGATCATCTTGCGGTGGTCGCCACGACCGGTGATGTCGTAGATGGCGTCCGCGCCCCGGTTCGGGCCGACCTCCTCGTTGCAGGTCGCCGCGCCGCCGCCACCCAGCTCGTCGGTGAAGACGACCTTGGTGCCGGAGTTGTTGAACGTGGCCGAGTGCCAGAAGGCGAAGTTGGTGGTGTCGCGCACCCGGTTGATCACCCGCGGGGCCTCCCGGTTGCGGATGTCCATCAGGATGCCGTCACCCATGCACGCCCCGGCGGCCAGGTCCTTCGACGGGTAGGCGGTGATGTCGTGGCAACCGGTGGTCGCCGAGCCGGTCTCGCTGCCCTCGAAGCCGCCGTCCGGGAAGAGGTTCGGCGTGGCGACCACGGCCGCCTGGGTCGGCTTCTTCACCGGCACCTTGATGATCGAGATCGAGTCGTGCGGCGGCTGGCAGTCCGGGAAGGTGGCCCGGGGGCTGTACGAGGAGACGTACAGGTAGACGGACTTCTTGTCCTTGCCCGGCACCAGGGTGTGGGTGTGCGAGCCGCAGGCCGTCTCCACCGACTTGATGTAGCGGGGGTTGGCCTTGTTCTTGATGTCGAAGATCTTGATGCCCTCCCACGACTCCTTCACGTCGGCACCCTGCGCCTCGCTGTTGCAGGAGTCGTCGCTGCGGGACGAGTCGGTGGAGAGGAAGAGCAGGTCACCGTAGACGGAGACGTCGTTCTGCGACCCCGGGCAGAGCACCCGCGAGACGACCTGCGGCGAACTCGGCCGGGAGATGTCGTAGACGACGAACCCGTTGTAGTTGCCGGCGAAGGCGTACTTGCCCTGGAAGGCGAGGTCGCTGTTCGTGCCGTCGAGCGGGGCGACCTTGGGCAGGTTGGTGACGAGTCGCAGGTTGGGGCTGCTGACGATCTCGTCGACGCCGGGGATGGTGTTGGTGGCCGCCGCCGGCGCCGCCTCGGCCGCCTGCGGTGCGACCTGCGCGCTGCTCGGCGGGGCGACGAGGACGCTGGCGGTGAGGAGGCCGGCCGCGGCGATGCTCACGATCTGCAGCTGTCGTAAGCGTGGCCTGGGGATTCTGATCATCGGCGATGACCCTTCACACGGGAGTGATGATTGTGGACACCTTACATTCGTGCGAAGGACATCGATGTGATGCGGGTCACATCGATGTTCGTTCCTGAGTGGATAGCATCGCGGTGACCTCGATCTCAGGGAGTGGCTCATGACCGGTCGGCGTGCCCGTGTCCTGGCGGGCGTCACATTGGCGCTCGCCCTGCCGCTGGTGGCCATCGTCTTCGCCGTCGCCCGGGACGACTCGGGGTCCGCGCCCACGCGACCGGCCGCCGCGCCCGGCAGCGCGACGCCGGGCAGCCCCGCGCCGACCGACGTGACCGTCATCGTGCCCGGCCGGCCGGGGGAGTCGGCCGCCACCCGGGCCGCCGGCGAGGTCCGGGGCGTCGGCTCGACGCCGCACAACGAGATGGACGTCTGGTTCGTCCGGATGATGATCCCGCACCACGCGCAGGCGCTGGAGATGGCCCGGCTCGCGCCCGAGCGGGCCGCCGACCCGGCCGTGCGGGCGATCGCCGACCGGATCCGGGCCAGCCAGGACCCGGAGATCGGGTTGATGCGCGCCTGGCTGCAGAACCGTGGCCTCGCCGCCGACGTCGCCGGGCACGACCACGGCACCATGCGCGGCATGCAGACGCCGGAGGCGATGCGGCAACTGGCCGCCGCCCGAGGCGCCGACTTCGACCGACTCTTCGTGAAGATGATGACCGAGCACCACGAGGGCGCCATCGAGATGGCCACCAACCTGCTCACCGTCGGAGCCGACCAGCAGCTGAACGAGTTCGCGAACTCCGTCGCCACCGAACAGACCGTGGAGATCGGCCGGATGCGCGAGGTCCTCGCCGGCTGACCCGTGGTCGACGGGGTGACCCCGGCCGGGTCCGCGGCCGCGAGCAGGCCGGCCCGGGACGGCCGTCGATGAGCGCCGCTGCGCGTACGCTGGGTGACCGTGAACCGCACGATCCTCGGCCGCCCGCTGCGCAGCATCGCCTTCGACGTCCTCGTCGCTGGCCTGGTGGTGTTGATCGGAGTCGTGGCGGCGGCGTCCCAGCCCGGCGGCTGGCTGGCGGCCGTGGTCGGCACGGGGATGGCTGTCGCACTGCTGTTCCGCCGCTCGCACCCCTCGGCCGTGGCCGTGGTCGTCGGGGCGCTCGGCGTGGTCCAGCTGATCGCCGATTGGGGGCCGCTCCCGTTCGATTTCGCGGTGCTCGTCGCCCTCTACAGCGTCGTCAAGTACGCCGACCGGCTCCGGGACGCGGTGCTCGCCGGACTCGCCGCCGCGACCGGGGCGGTCCTCGCGTCGCTCCAGGTGCGCGGCGGTGGGCCCTGGTGGGCCGCTGCCGTCTACTTCACGCTGGTCACCGCGGCGACCTGGCTGGTCGGGCTGAACGTGCGCACCCGCCGGCTCTACGTGATCAGCCTCGAGGAGCGGGCCGCGACACTGGAGCGGGAACGGGAGGCCGAGGCCCGCGCGGCGGTCGCCGGCGAGCGCACCCGGATCGCCCGGGAGCTGCACGACGTGGTGGCGCACAGCATGGCCGTCATGATCGTGCAGGCCGACGGCGCGCGGTTCATGCTCGACCGGGACCCGGAGACCGCCCGCCAGGCGGTGAAGGTGGTCGCCGACACCGGGCGGCAGGCGCTGGAGGAGATGCGGCGGCTGGTCGGCGTGCTGCGGGAGGCCGGCCCGCCGGAGACGACTCCCGCGCTCGCCGGGCGGACCGGCCCGGACGACGAGGCGGTCGCCGGCGATCCGGAACGCCGCCGGCTCGCCCTCACCGAACTGCCCCCGCTGCTCGACCGGTTCCGCGCCGCCGGTCTGCGGGTTCGCGACACCGTCACCGGCGAGCCGGCGGCGCTGCCGCCCGGGCTGGAGCTCACCGTCTACCGGGTCGTCCAGGAGGCGTTGACCAACGCGCTCAAACACGCCGGGGTCGGGGCCGAGGTGGAGCTGACCCTCGAGTACGGCCCGGACGTCGTGGTCGTCCGGGTGGTCGACGACGGGCAGGGCCGGCCGGTGGTCAACCCGACGCCGTCCGGCGGTCACGGGCTGATCGGCATGCGGGAGCGGGTCGGGGTGTACGACGGCACCCTCACCGCCGGCGCCCGGCTGGCCGGGGGCTGGCGGGTCGAGGTGCTCCTGCCACTACCGTCGAGCGCCGGGACGACGGAGGTGATCGCGGTATGACGATTCGGGTGGTGATCGTCGACGACCAGGCGTTGGTGCGCGCCGGGTTCCGGATGGTGCTCGACTCGCAGCCCGACCTGGAGGTGGTCGGTGAGGCCATCGACGGCGCGGACGCGCTGCGGGTGCTCGACCGAATCGAGGCCGACGTCGTGGTGATGGACATCCGGATGCCGACCATGGACGGCGTCGAGGCGACCCGTCGGCTCTGCGCCGGGCGGCCTCCGGGCCCACCCCGGGTTCTCGTACTGACCACCTTCGACGCCGAGGCGGACGCCTTCGCCGCGCTGCGGGCGGGCGCGAGCGGCTTCCTGCTCAAGAACGTGCCCCCGGAGGAGCTGCTCGCGGCGATCCGGGTGGTCGCCCAGGGCGACTCGGTGGTCGCGCCGTCGATCACCCGGCGGCTGCTCGACCGGTTCGCCGACCAGCTCGGTCCCGGCCCGACCGGGGATCCCCGCATGACCCAGCTCACCGAGCGGGAACGGGAGATCCTGCTGCTGGTCGCGCAGGGGCTGTCCAATGCGGAGATCGCCACCCGGGTGCACGTCGCGGAGGCGACGGTGAAGACCCACGTCGGGCGGATCCTCGCCATGCTCCAGCTCCGCGACCGGGTGCAGGCGGTGGTGTTCGCGTACGAGAGCGGGCTGGTCGTACCGGGCGGCTGACCCCGTACGACCTGGGTCGTACGGGCTGCCCCCGTCAGGGGCGACCCGAGGCGTACCGACGTCGAGCGCGCAGGTGGAGCCGGTCCGGCCGGCCGATCCATAGCGTCGGAGAGGTCAGAACGTCCCTCTCCACCGGGAGTAACAGTTGCGCGTCTCGTCTCCCGCCCCCGCCGTCGGCGACCAGCAGCCGGGCTCCGGCGCCGCCGCGGTCAGCGCCCGCGGCCTGAGCAAGCGCTACGGCGGCGGCCCGTCCGCCGTCGTCGCTCTCGACGGGGTCGACCTGGACTTCGCCGCCGGCCGGTTCACCGCCATCATGGGCCCCTCGGGCTCCGGCAAGTCCACCCTGCTGCACTGCCTGGCCGGGCTGGACCGGCCCAGCGGCGGCTCGGTACGCATCGGCGACGTCGACCTCGACCGCCTCGACAACCGGCAGCTCACCCTGCTGCGCCGCGACCGGGTCGGCTTCGTCTTCCAGAAGTTCAACCTGCTGCCCGCGCTGACCGCCGAGGAGAACATCGTCCTGCCGCTGGCCATCGCCGGCCGCCACCCCGAGCCGGGCTGGCTACGCCAGGTGGTCGCCGCCGTGGGGCTCGCCGACCGCCTGCGGCACCGGCCCGCGGAGCTCTCCGGCGGCCAGCAGCAGCGCGTCGCGATCGCCCGCGCCCTGATCACCCGCCCGTGGGTGATCTTCGCCGACGAGCCGACCGGTAACCTCGACTCCCGCGCCGGGGCCGACGTGCTGCGCCTGCTCCGGGAGGCCGTCGACACCCTCGGCCAGAGCGTGATCATGGTGACGCACGATCCGGTGGCCGCCGCGCGCGCCGACCGGGTGGTCCTGCTCGCCGACGGCCGGCTGGTCCGCGACCTGGCGGCCCCCACCGCCGACCAGGTGCTCGACGCGCTCGCCGGTCTCGACCCGGCCGGCGCCGTCCGGGCCCGTGCGGTGGGGCGGTGACCGGGATGGTGGGGCTGACCCTGCGTTCGCTGCGCGCCGAGGCGCTGCGGAGGCTGCTCTCCACGCTGGCCGTCGTGCTCGGTGTCGCGTTCATCGCCGGCACGCTGATCCTGAACGACGCCATGAGTGCCGGCGCGTACGAGCGGGCCGGGACCTTCGACCGGCATACCGATGCCGGCGTCTACCCGGAGAAGGAGAC
>NZ_SMKG01000161.1 GCF_004348525.1 Micromonospora sp. 15K316
GTGTGGGCGGGGCTGCTGGGGACGGCTCTGGTCGTCGCCGCGGTGCTCGGCGCCGGTGTGGCCAAGAAGGTGATCGTCCGGCCGGACCTCGCGGTGGAGACCTCGACGACGCACAACAGCTTCCCCAGCGGTCATGTGGCCGCGGCGATGGCGTTGCTGCTCGCCGTCCTGCTGGTGCTCCCCGCCAGCGCCCGCTGGTGGTTCGCGCTCCCGGGAGCGACGGGCGTCTCCACCGTGGCCGCGGCGACGATGATCGCGGGCTGGCACCGGTTCAGCGACGTCGTCGGCGCGGTGCTGCTGGCCGCGGCGCTCTCCTGCCTGGCCGCCGCCGCGCTGGCCCGGTCCGGGACCAGAGCCGGTACCGGAACGGCCGGCCACCCGGGAACGGCCGGTCTGGCCGTTGCCGCGCTCGGTCTGCTCGGTCTGCTCGGCCTGCTGGGCGGTGTGCCGCAGCTCGCCCCGGACGCCGTCGGTGGGGTGTTCGTCGCGATCGCGGCCGCGGGTGGTTTCGTCGTCCTGGTCGTCGTGGCCGTCCTGCTCGTGGTGGCTCCGGTGGAATTCGGCACCCCGGCGAGCCCGCGCGCGAAGCGGACGAACGCACCTCGGATCGGCGATCGGTACCAGCAACCATGATCAACAGGACGACTTCGGCGGGAATGCCATAGTTGACGCCATGCCCCGGGTGTTGTTGATCGAGGACCACCAGACCGTGCGCGACGGCCTCCAGCTGGCGCTGTCCCGCCACGGCCACACGGTGGACGCCGTGGCGACCGGTGAGCAGGGCCTGGCCCGGCTGCGTACGACGACCGCCGACGTCGTCGTCCTCGACCTCATGCTGCCCGGGATGGACGGCTTCGAGGTGTGCCGGCGGATCCGGTCCACCGGCGACCTGCCGATCATCATGCTCACCGCCCGCAACGACGACATGGACGTGGTGGCGGGACTCGAAGCCGGCGCCGACGACTACGTGGTCAAGCCGGTCCAGCCCCGGGTGCTGGAGGCGCGGATCCGGGCGGTGCTGCGGCGTACCGGCGGCGAGCCCCGGCCGTCCGGAACGGAGCCGGTGGTGGAGCGGCACGGCGAGTTGACGATCGACCGGGCCGCGCTGGTCGTCACCAAGAACGGGGCGCCGGTCGGCCTCGCCCCGACCGAACTGCGCCTGCTGCTCGAACTCTCCGGCACGCCCGGGCGGGTACTGAGCCGCCAGCAGTTGCTGGAGGCCGTCTGGGAACACGCCTACCTCGGTGACTCGCGGCTCGTCGACGCCTGTGTGCAGCGGCTACGGGCGAAGCTCGAGGACGACTCCGCGGCCCCGGTCTACGTCCAGACCGTGCGCGGCTTCGGCTACCGGTTCGGCCCGCTGTGACCCCGCTGGGACGCGGCGGTGCGGCGCGGGCCGACCAGGGGCCGTCGGAAGGAGTCGGGTGAGGGGGCTGTGGCGACCGGCCGGGCTCCGGCTCCGGCTCCTGCTCGCCTTCGCGTCGCTCGGCCTCACCACCACGGCGGTGGTCGCCGGCGCCAGCTACGTCCAGGCACGCAACGTCATCCTCCAGCAGGCCCAGGACGCGGCCGTGGTCCGGCTCAAGGAGCAGGTCGCCCAGGTCACGCCGATCCGGAGCCTGCCGCCGAGCCCGACCGAGCTGGCGGCGATCGCCGCGGAGCTCTCCGACCGCGACGACAGCGCGCTGGTCACGTACCAGGGCAGCAGCGCCGGTGACGGCCAGCTCTCCGCCCTGCTCTCGCCGCAGCTGCGGGCGGAGACGAGCAGCGGCCGGGTCGTCTGGCAGCGGCGCGTGGCGCACGGGCGGCCGTACCTCGTGATCGGTACGCAGCTGATGACGGGTCACGACGAGGGCGACCGGCGCCCCTCCGGCCTGGAGGTCTACCGCCTGCACAGCCTGGAGGCCGAACAGCGCAGCATCGACCGGCTCGCCGGGTCGGCCTGGCTCACCGGCGGGTTCTCGCTGGTCTTCGCCGTCCTGCTCGCGCTGGTCGCCGCCCGGGGTGTGCTGCGGCCGGTCCGGGAACTCGGTCACGCGGCCCGCCGCCTCGGAGAGGGGGACCTCGGCACCCGGCTCGCCGTCCGCGGCACGGACGAGCTCGCCGGCGTCGCACGCACCTTCAACCACACCGCGGAGCGGCTGCAACGGCAGGTCGACGAGCTGCGCCGGCTGGAGGCCGACGCCCGGCGCTTCGTGGCCGACGTCTCGCACGAGCTGCGTACGCCCCTCACGGCGATGACCGCGGTGACCGACGTGCTGGACGAGGAGGCGCCCCGACTACCCGGGGACGCCGGGCGGGCGGCCCGGTTGGTCAGCCAGGAGACGCAGAGCCTGACCCGACTCGTGAACGACCTCATCGAGGTCACCCGGTTCGACTCCGGCACCGCGGCGCTCGCCCTGGACGAGGTCGACGTGGCCGAGGCGGTGCGGGCCACGCTGCGTGCCAGGGGCTGGACCGACCGGGTGAGGACCGACCTGCCCCCGGGCACGGCGGCGCGGCTCGACCCGCGGCGGCTGGACGTGATCCTGGCCAACCTGGTCGGCAACGCGCTGCGGCACGGCGCACCGCCGGTGTCGGTGCGGTTGCGGGCCGACCCGGACTGGATCGTCCTGTCGGTCGGCGACCGTGGCCCGGGGCTGGACCCGCAGGTGCTGCCGCACGTCTTCGACAGGTTCTACAAGGCGGACAGCGCGCGGAGCCGCTCCGAGGGCAGCGGGCTCGGTCTCGCCATCGCCTGGGAGAACGCCCGGCTGCACCGGGCCGGTGCGGCTCGTGGCAGCCTGACCGCCGGCAACGATCCGGCCGGGGGCGCGGTGTTCACGCTTCGGCTGCCCCGCAACCTGATCGGCTCGCCGTGGCCCGACGCCCCCCGCTCCGCGACGGCCGGGGGGCGGCCGTGACCGGCGGCCGGCGGGCGCTGCTGGTCGCGCTCTCGGTGCTGGCTCTCGTCGCGGGCTGCGGCGTACGCCCGAGCGCCGTCATCACCGGTGGCCCGGCCCCCGTGGGCCCGGCCCACGGGACCGGTCTCTTCTTCGTGACGAAGCGGGGCCTCACGCTGGTGCTGCGCCCGGAGGTCCCATCCGGCTCGATCGACGACGCCCTCGCCCTGCTGTTCGCCGGCCCGGATCCGGTGGAGCAGTTGCAGGGCTACCGCAGTGAGATCCCACCGGACGTCCGAGCTCGGACGGTGACGGTCACCGGAGCCTGGGGTACGACGGTGCGGATCAAGGGCGACGTCGGGACACTGCCGGACGCGGCGGTCGACCAGATCGTCTGCACGGCCCGGTACGCCGCGCCGGGCGGCACACCCGCGGCGGTCACGCTCGCCGGCCTGGACGGCAGCAGGGGGCCGCTGACCTGTGGTCATCCCGCCGTCGCCGCCCTCGACCGCTGACCGGGCCCACGCCGCGCGACGGTGCTCCGGGCGCCGGCGATCAGGATGTCGAGCAGGTCGGGGAAGGCGATGCCGGCCCGCGCCCAGATCTGCGGGAACTGCGAGGCGCTGGTGAAGCCGGGGAAGGTGTTGACCTCGTTGATCACCGGCTCCCCCGGATCGCCACCCCAGCCGCCGCCGTCCGGGCCGCCGCCGTCCGAGCCGCTGCCGTCCGAGCCGCTGCCGTCCGGGCCGCCGCCGGACGCGGGGCGCCCGGCCGGTTCGGGTTCGGGTTCGGGGAGGAAGAGGTCGACCCGGAGCAGCCCCCGGCAACCGAGCGCGTGGAAGGCCCGGATCGCCCGATCCTGCACCAGCCGGGTGGTGCCGGCGTCGAGCTCGGCGGGGATCTGGAAGACCGCCCCTCCGTCGTACTTGGCCGGGTGGTCGAAGAACGCGGACGTCGGTGGAACGGTGATCTCCAGAGGCGGGCCGGCCTCGATCCGCCCGTCGGGGTGCTGAAGGACGGCGACGTCGACCTCGCGCCCGCGTACCGCCCGTTCCACGAGGACCTTCGGGTCGGCGTCGCGGGCCAGCAGCAGCGCGGCCGGCAGCTGCCACCACTCGTCGACCCGGGAGACCCCGATGCTGGACCCGGCCCGCGCGGGCTTGACGAAGACCGGCAGGCCGAGCCGGCGCTGGTCGGCCTGGGAGAGGAACTCGCCGGGGCCCAGCGTGACCCCGGCCGCCACTCGCAGCCCCTCGGCGCCGAGCAGTTTCTTGGTCACCGCCTTGTCCATGCCGGCTGCGCCCGCGAAGACCCCGTTGCCGACGTACGGGACGTCCAGCCACTCCAACATCGACTGGACGGTGCCGTCCTCGCCGTAGGGCCCGTGCAGCGCCGGGAAGACCACATCCTGGGCGGCGAGTACGGCCAGCGCGGCCGGCAGCGTCGCCGGCTCGCCGTCGACCTGCCACTGGCCGTCCCGGCCGATGAGGACCGCGGTGACGTGGTACGCCTCCCGGTCGAGGTGGGCGAGGATGCTCGCCGCCGAGCGGCGGGAGATTTCGTGTTCGCTGCTGCGCCCGCCGTACAGGACCGCCAGCCGGACGCTCATGCCCTCGCTCCGTCTCCGCGCGTGCCGCGCTCGGGCAGTGTGGGGCGGACCACCGGTCGAGGGCGGCGCACGGCGGCTCGTTCGGTGACGTCGGCCCACCGTGCGCGGGGCGGTGGGCCGACGTCGCCGGGGCGGCGGGGCGGGAGCGGCTGGGAGATCACCTGGGCGAAGCTGCCACCGCCATGTCCGTGCCCGGTCCGCGGAATGTCACGACCGGGTAACAGCCGTGGCCGCTCCGGTGCTACGCCGCCGTCGTGCCCTGCCCCGCATCTGCGGGGCCGTCCGGGGCCGGGCGGAGCACGCCGAGGCGTTGGGTGGCGCGGGTGAGGGCGACGTAGAGGTCGCTGCGCCCGCGGGGCGACTCGGCCACGATCCGGTCCGGGTCGACCACCAGCACCGAGTCGAACTCGAGCCCCTTGGCCTGCGCCACGGTGAGCACCACGACCCGGCTCTCCAGCTCGGGGTGCTCGCCGACGGCCGCCTCGGGCAGCGCCGTGGTGAGCGCCGTCCCCAGGCCGTCGACGAGGGCGTCCGGCACGATCACACCGAGGCGGCCCTCGTCCAGCCCGGCCGCCTCCCGGGTCGCGGCGCCGACCAGCTCCGCCGCCAGCCGGTCCGCGTCCACCGTGCGGTCCCACGGGGGTACGCCGCTCTCCCGTACGGAGCGGGGTGGCCGCAGCGTCGGGTCGATCTCGGTCAGCAGCTCGGCGGCGACGGACATGATCTCGGCGGGGGTGCGGTAGCTGACGGTCAGCTCGGTCAGCCGCCACCGGCCGGCCACGTACGGCTCCAGCGCCTCCTGCCAGGAGTGGGTGCCGGCGAGCGCGCCGGTCTGCGCCACGTCGCCGACGATCGTCATCGACCGGCTCGGGCAGCGGCGCATCAGCAGCCGCCAGGCCATCGGGGAGAGCTCCTGCGCCTCGTCCACGATGACGTGCCCGAACGCCCACTTCCGGTCGGCCGCCGCGCGCTGCGCTGTGGTCAACCGGTCCGCCTCCTCCTGCCGTTCCAGCAGCCGCTCGGCGTCGATCAGGTCGGTCACGCCGAGGATCTCGCCACCGTCGGCCTCGTCCTCCACGTCGATCGAACGGGAGCCCCGGGCGATCTCCAGCACGCCCTCGGCGTACTCCCGCTGGAGCGAGCGGATCCGTTCGCGCAGCGCCGCGGCCTCCCGCTCGTCCTCGCCGAGCAGTTCGGCGGCCTCGTCGAGCAGCGGCACGTCGGCCGCGGTCCAGCCGCCCGGCTCCCGGTGCAGCAGCGTCCGCTCGTGCGCGGTCAACATCGGGGCGGCTGTGGCGATCCGGTCCGGGTCGGCGTACAGGTCGGCGAGGAGGCGCTGCGGGCTGAGCACCGGCCACAGCTCGTCCAGCGCGGCCTGGATCTCCGGCTCCTCCCGCAGCTCGCGGCGGATCTCGGCACGGTCCGCCTCGTCGAGCAGGTTCTCGCCGCCCAGCGGGTCCGCCCCGATGCGCTCGGCCACCTGTTCGGCGAGGGCGTGCACGATCTCGAGGTCGAAGAGTCCCCGGGCCAGGTTGTGCGGCCGACCGGAGCGGCGGGCGCGTTCCCGCGCCGCCCGTACGGTCTCCGGGTGGAGGGTGAGCGTCTCCCGCTCCACCTCGATCTCCATCGGCTCGTCGGGCAGCCGCTGCCGGTCGCGCACCGCGGCGGCCAGCACGTCGACCATCACGGCGCGGCCCTTCAGGGCGGCGGTCGCGGCGGGCTCGCTCCGGCGGGCCTGTACGCCGGGGAAGAGGTCGGCCTGGGTGCGCAGCAGCACACCGGTCTCGGCCAGCGCCGGAAGCACGTGGGAGATGTAGCGCAGGAACGTGGCGTTCGGGCCGACCAGCAGTACGCCCCGGGTGGAGAGTTCGCGCCGGTGCGTGTAGAGCAGGTACGCGGCGCGGTGCAGCGCGACAGCCGTCTTGCCGGTGCCCGGTCCGCCCTGGACGACCAGCACGCCGGGCAGGTCGGCACGGATGATCTTGTCCTGCTCGACCTGGATGGTCTCGACGATGTCCCGCATCCGGCCGCTGCGCCCGGCGTTCAGGGCGGCCAGCAGCGACGCCTCGCCGGTCAGCTCCTCGTGGGCGTCGGGGGAAGCGCTGCTGATGTCCAGCACCTCGTCGTTGAGGCCTGTCACCTTGCGCTGGCGGGTCCGCAGGTGCCGCCGGCGCAGCACGCCCTGCGGGTTGGCGGCGGTGGCGAGGTAGAACGGGCGGGCCGCCGGGGCGCGCCAGTCCATCAGCAGCGGGTCGTAGTCGCCGCCGGTGTCGAAGATGCCGATCCGGCCGACGTAGCGACGGGAGCCGTCCTCGCCGTCCAGCCGGCCGAAACAGAGCCCGTTCTCGACCGCGGAGAGCTGCTCGACCTGTTCGGCGTACATCCGCACCGAACTGTCGCGCTGGGAGCGGGCCTGGAGGGTGCCGCCGGTCGTCCGCAGCTCGTCGGTGAGCCGGTCGGCGGCCTGCTCACGAAGCTCGTCGAGGCGCTGGTAGAGCGCGGAGACGTACTCCTGCTCGCGGCCGATCTCGTCGTCGAGCGGCAATTCACCGGTGCTGCCGGAGTGCCTTGACAAGCCGTCTCCCTAAGAATTAGAATCTCTGTAGGAACGGCATTTTTCAGCCGTTCTTTTTTTGTGCCTGAATTCTGAAAGATAGCGTGCCGCCACCGGCTCGGCCAACTGAACGGGGCCGGTGGTCACCGCCACCGGCCCCCCACGCGCGACGGCGCCGCCGGCGGTGTGCCGGCGGCGCCGAACGATCTCGATTGTCGCCCTGCGAGGGCGGGTACGGCCCCGGTCAGCCGCGGGCCGCCTCGTAGAGCCGCTCCGGCGTCACCGCTCCGGCGAGCACCCGACCGTCCTCGGTGAGCAGCACGTTGACCAGCTTCGACGTGAAGAGCCGTCCGCTGCCCCAGTCGCCGCTGACCGCCGGTAGCGAGCCCAGCACGCCGGCGAGCTCGGCACCGCCCGGGTTCCCGGCCCCGTCCTGCGCGCCGGCCGCGCCGACCTGCGCCACCAGCACCGTGGTCCAGCCCTCTCCGACGGTACGCAGCTGCGGGTGCTCCGCCGTCGCGGGCCGGCGGGCCGGCAGCTCCGCCCGGTCGGCCTTCTCCTCGCGCACCGTCACGCCGGGCGGCGGGTTGAAGGTGAACTGGTCGGCGTCCGGGCGGCGGAAGTCGACCTGCGTGAAGGCGACCTCGAAGGCGGCCTGGTCGCTGCCGGAGGCGAAGATCTCGAACCGCAGCGGAACGTGCTCGCGGGAGTCGATGGCGATCCGTACCTGGTGGACGAGGGAGGACTCGTCGCGCGGCTCCAGCACCAGTTCGTACGCGTCGCGTCCGGCGACCGTGGCGGCCCGCCCGACGCTGACCGCCGTGCTCGGTGCGATGGCGGCGAGCGCCTGGTCGGCGGCGTCCGCGGGGGTGACCGGCAGCTCCGGCGCGCCGTTGCGGCTCGGCTTCCCGGCCGGGTCGTCGCCCAGGGTGCGGTGCGTCGCCGTGTTGCCGCGGCTCTCCCAACTCCAGACGTCCCGGCCGTTGCGGATCAGGTCCCGCTCGCCGAGCGTGTCCAGCAACGCGACCCGCTGCCGGTCCGGCCCCGAGTACCAGACCCGCAGGGTGTGCGTACCGGTGGCCAACGTGGCCAGCTCGCTGCTGCCGGCGGCGAGGCCCGCGATCGGCGGCAGACCCAGGTCGGCCCGCTGCACGACGGTGCCGGAGAGCCCCTCCAGCTGCGCGGTCTGCAGGTCCACCAGGAGCTGCGCGGCCGTGCGGGGCGGCAGGCTCGGCTCGGCCTCGGCGGCGAACGTGCCGACCGCGGCGCCACCGCCGATCACGGTGACCGCGGCGGCCACCGGGACCAGCCAGCGCAGGACGGGGCGGCTCTTCACGACGGACATGTGACACCTCCTGGGTACATCCTGCCTGGTGCACGCTGTGACAGCGCTGAGAGCGGCGGATCCGGGGCTCCGCGCGGCGTCGGGTGTGCCGTGCGTCACGGCCGGCTGCCGGGGCCATACTTTCCCGCCGGCCCGGTGCTCGGGCAGCCGGTCCCCGCGCGGCTCAGCGAGCGGGCGGGTGGCCGGCCCCGATGAGCAGCCGGTCACCGAGGTCCGTCCGCGAGTAGAGCACCTGCCGCCCGGTCCGGCGTGAGGTGAGCAGCCCGGCGTCGCGCAGCGCCTGCAGGTGCACGCTGAGCGTCGGGGCGGAGAGCGCCATCTGGGTGGCCGCCTGACTTGTCGACATCGGCAGGTCGAGCTGGGCCAGCAGGGCGGCCCGGGTCTGCCCGAGGACGCCGGCGAGCGCCGAGCCGGGCTGCTCGGCGCGCTCCTCCCAGAGCCGGCCGAGGCCGCGCGGCGAGTACGAGACGCTCGGGGACGCGGGCCGCGTGGTGCGCACCAGGACGTCCGGCCAGGCGAAGGCGCACGGCACGAGGATCAGGCCACGGCCGCCGCAGTCGGCATGGCCCTCGTAGTACTTGGCGATCTTCAGGGTCTGGTCGGCGAACGTCACCGACGGGTGCAGGTTGCTCATCATCCGGTCGACGCCACCCTCGGCGAGGGCGTCGAGCCGGTAGGCGATGTCGTCGTTGAGCAGCGCGTCGATGCGCGGCCAGTCGGGCGCGATCGCGACCCGGTGGTACGCCTCCAGCGCTTCGGCGACGGGGCCGAGGCCCGCGTCGGCTCGCCGCAGCAGGGTCCGGAGCAGGGCTTGCCGCCTCTCGTGGCCGGGGCCCTGCTGGGCGACACGGTGGGTCGCCAGGTGCGTCAGCTCCCGCCCCACCACCTCCGGATCGGCGTCGGCGAGCTGAGCGAGCGCGTCCGTGAAGGTCGACGACCGGCGCTCCGGCGGCAGCAGCAGGAAGTCGGGGATGTAGCCCTGCGGGCGTACCAGAGCGCGCAGCAGGTCGAGGTCGCGCTCGCTCAACCGGCCCGCGCGCTCGGCGAACCGGTTCATCCACGGACCGTGCAGGTGTCGTCCGCGGCTTCCGGCCGCCAACGCCCGTAGGCTGGCGACGGTCTCCGTGAGGGGCGACGCGGCGAAGCGTACGCGGGTCAGATCGGTCGCCGTGAAGTGCAGGTGGATCACGAACGTGCCTCCCCCGATTAGGGCTGAGCCTAATCGTGGCCGGGCGCGGGACACCACTGCAGACTGAGCACATCCATTTCGATCAACGGATAGGACACGAGGATGCGCACGCTGATCTACACCGCCTTCGTCTCGCTCGACGGCGTCGTCGACTCTCCCGGGGGCGGCTCCGGCTCGGAGAACCACCGCAGCGGCGGCTGGACCTTCAAGGACATCGAGTTCCTGCCGGAGGCGTACGAGATCAAGGGCCGGGAGACCGAGGAGGCGACCGCGCTGATGTTCGGCCGGACCAGCTACGAGGCGTTCTCGCCGGTGTGGCCGGACATGGCGGACTTCGCGCCCCTCAAGGACCTCCCGAAGTACGTCGTCTCGACGACCCTCGGCGAGGACGCCCTCGTCGACAACTGGGGTGACATCACCATCCTGCGCTCGCTGGAGGACGTCGCGAAGGTCAAGGAGACCGAGGGCGGCCCGATCATCATCCACGGCAGCGCCACCCTCGCCCGCAACCTCTCCGACGCCGGGCTGATCGACCGCTACCACCTGCTGGTCTACCCGCTGCTGCTCGGCGCCGGCAAGCGGATGTTCAGCAGCACCGACAAGGCCAAGCAGATGCTGAAGCTGGTCGAGTCCGAGACGTACCCCAACGGCATCACGAAGTTCGTCTACGACGTCGTCCGCTGAGGCGCCGCGGCGAGCCGGTCGAGCCCGGGTGGCACCCTTGACCCGTGCGGCTGCTGGTGGTGGAGGACGAGGCGCGGCTCGCCGCCTCGCTGCAACGCGGACTACAGGCGGAGGGCTTCGCTGTCGACGTGACCGCGACCGGTCCGGCCGGGCTGGACGCGGCGCGGGGCGGCGGCTACGACGCCATGATCCTGGACGTCATGCTCCCGGGCTTCTCCGGTTACGAACTGGTCCGTCGGCTGCGCGCCGAGGAGCACTGGCTTCCGGTGCTGATGCTCTCGGCCAAGGACGGCGAGTACGACCAGGCCGACGGCCTCGACTGCGGAGCCGACGACTACCTCACCAAGCCCTTCTCGTACGTGGTGCTGCTGGCCCGTCTGCGCGCGTTGCTGCGCCGGGGCGCGCCCGAACGCCCCGCCGTCCTCGCGGCGGGCGATCTGCGGCTCGACCCGGCGCGGCGGCGGGTGACCCGGGCCGGCGCGGAGGTGGCGCTCACCGCCCGTGAGTTCGCGCTGCTCGACTACCTGATGCGCCGCCCCGGCGAGGTGGTCTCCAAGACCGAGCTGCTGGACCACGTCTGGGACGCCAGCGTGGAGACCGCCCCCAACGCCGTCGAGGTCTACGTCGGCTACCTGCGGCGCAAGATTGGCCGGGAGCGCCTGGAGACGGTCCGCGGCGCCGGTTACCGGCTCGCCACGTGAGGGCGCTACCGCGGCCGTGGACCGCGCTCGGGCTGCGCGGTCGGCTCATGGCGATCGGCGTGTTCGGCCTCTCGGTCGGGCTGGCCCTCGGCGGGGTGGTGCTGCTCGGCGTCCTCGGCTTCGTGCTGCAACGCAGCGTGGACGGCGAGGCGTTCCGCACCGCCGACGCGGTCGCCCTGCTCGCCGCCGAGGACGCGCTGCCCGATCCGCTGCCGGTGGCCGGCGGCCAGGTCCGGGTCCAGGTGGTCGACGGTCAGGGGCGGGTGCGGGCCGCGTCGATCGACGCGGACCGGCTGGTGCCGATGGTCCGCCCGGAGCGCCTCGAACCGCACCAGCGGCAGCGGCTGTCGGTGTCGGGGGAGCGGGCCGGGCTCGCCGGCCCGGTCCGGGTCGTCACGGTGCCCGCCGGCACGGCCGCCGACCCGCTCACCGTCCTGGTGGCGAAGTCGATGGCGGACGTACGGCACAGCACGCGGGCGGTCGGCGCGATCCTCCTGGTCAGCTTCCCGTTGCTGGTGGCGGTGCTCGCCGCTGTCGCCTGGCGGGTGGTCGGGGCGACCCTGCGGCCGGTGGAGTCGCTGCGCCGCGGCGCCGAGGAGATCACCGGACGGGGCGGACCCGACCGGCTTCCGGTGCCCGCCTCGCACGACGAGGTGCACCGACTGGCGGTCACCCTGAACGGGATGCTGGACCGGCTGGAGTCGGCGCGGCGGCGGCAGCGGGCCTTCCTCGCCGACGCGGCTCACGAACTGCGCAGCCCGGTCACGAACATCCGTACCGAGCTGGAGGTGTCTCGCCGTCTCGGCGAGCGTACGGACTGGGCGGCGGTGACCGAGAACCTGCTCGCCGACACCGAGCGGCTGGGTCGGCTTGTGAACGACCTGTTGCTGCTGGCGCGGCTCGACGAGTCCGACGCCGACCCGGAGGGGATCGGCGGGGCGGACCGGAGCGCCGGCGGCGTCGGCCCGGTCGAGCTGGGTGAGCTGCTCGCCACGGTCGCCGCCCGCTACCCGTCGCCGCCGGTCCGCGTGCAGCCGCCGGAGGGGCCGCTGTGGACCGTCGGGCATCCGGACGAGCTGCACCGGATCCTGACCAACCTGGTGGAGAACGCCGTCCGGCACGCGCGTACCCGGGTGGTGCTGGCCGCCGAGCCGGGCGGCGAGTACCACCTGGTGACGGTGACCGACGACGGGCCCGGCGTCCCCCTCGCGGACCGGGACCGGGTCTTCGACCGGTTCACCCGGCTGGACGACGCGCGGGCCCGCGACGCCGGCGGGGCGGGCCTGGGGCTGTCGATCGTCCGTGAGCTGGTGCGCCGGGCCGGCGGATCGGTCGGCCTCGCCGACGCCGACGGGCCGGGGCTGCGGGTGTGGCTGCGGCTGCCGGTGCTGCCCGCCGACGCTCCCTGAGCAGACCGCCCCGCACGCAGCACCTCCTACTCATTCACGGAAAGAGTGGCTGTAAGCCTCGGAAGAGCCACTCTTTCCGTGAAGGTGCGCGGATCTCGGGTGGGGGTGTGTGGGGCCTACCGTCAGCGGCGGCGGGTGCAGACCTCGTCGGCGGCGGCGACGGTGTCGGTGGACCAGACGACCGCCACCGTGAAGCAGTAGTCGTTGCTGGGTGAGAGCCCGTAGACGATGAAGCCGGTGGTGCCGGCGGGCAGGTCGGTGAGGGCGCTCTTGGGCTGGCCGGCCCGCCCACCCGAGACGACCACCGGCCCCTCACCGCCGGCCGGGTAGGTCCAGCGCAGCGCCACGTTGTCCCGGTTGTCGCGCAGGCCGACCCCGGTCGGCGGCGCGCCGACCGGAGCGGCGGCACCCGCCGTCGGGCTCGCCGCGCCGCCCGGCGTCGCGGCCGTGCCGCTCGCGGTGGTACCGGCCGGGGCGGGGGCCGTCCCGGAGGGCGGGTCACCGCCGCCGACCCGGGACACTCCGGCGATCACCGCCGCCGCGCCGAGCAGCACCACGACCACCCCGGCCACCACGAGCGGGGCCAGTCGCCGTCCCGGCGGCGCGGGCGTCCGGTGCACCGGCACCGGCAGCAGCCGCGACGGCTGGTACGGCTCGACGTCGCGCCGGAGCCGGTGCACACCGTCGGCCTCCTCCTGCCCACCGCCGAGTCCCAGCACGGCCGGTGGCACGGCGCTCCCGGCCGGCGGAACGCCGTCGTCCACCGGCGGGCGACCGGACGGGCTCGCCGTCTCGCCGCCGGAACCCGCCCCGACCGGCGACGGCCCGCCGCCGGTGGAGGTGGCCCGCGGCCTGCCGTCGTACTCGCCGCCACCGGTACCGGCCGGCGGGTAGGCCCTCAGCTGCTCGGTCTTCTCCGGCGGCCACCAGGCCGGCTCCGACCCGGCCGGGTCGTCCACCGGCTGGCGTGGCACGGGGACGCTCCGCCCCTCCGGCTCCGGTGGCATGTACGCGCGGGCGTCCCCGTAGGAGGGGGTGCGGG
>NZ_SMKG01000162.1 GCF_004348525.1 Micromonospora sp. 15K316
CCCCGCACCAGCCCGGCTACGGCGCCGTGCCGCCGCCCCCGCCGCCGGCGCACGGCTACCCGCCGGCCCCGGCGTACGGCCACGGGCAGCAGCACCACGGCTACCACGGGCACTACCGGAAGAAGAAGCACAAGAGCTTCCTCGACGACTTCTTCGGCTGAGTTCGCCACACGAGCGACCGGACGGCCGGCCCGGCACGCGGATCCGGTACGACAGGCGACAGGCCGCCGACCCCTCGCGGGGTCGGCGGCCTGTCGGTGGTGCCGGAAGCGGATCAGCGCTCGGTGAGCGGGACGAACGCGCGCTCGGGAGAGCCGGTGTAGACCTGCCGCGGGCGGCCGATCTTGGTCTCCGGGTCGTTGATCATCTCGCGCCACTGGGCGATCCAGCCGGGGAGGCGGCCCAGGGCGAAGAGCACCGTGAACATCTTGGTCGGGAAGCCCATGGCCTTGTAGATCAGCCCGGTGTAGAAGTCCACGTTCGGGTAGAGCCGGCGGGACACGAAGAAGTCGTCGGCGAGGGCGATCTCCTCCAGCTGCATCGCGATGTCCAGCAGCGGGTCCGGCTTGGCCATCCGGCCGAGCACGTCCTGGGCGGCCTTCTTCACGATGGCGGCGCGCGGGTCGTAGTTCTTGTAGACCCGGTGGCCGAAGCCCATCAGCTTCACGCCGTCCTGCTTGTCCTTCACCTTCTGCACGAAGGAGCGGACGTCGCCGCCGTCGGCCTTGATCTTCTGGAGCATCTCCAGCACGGCCTGGTTGGCGCCGCCGTGCAGCGGGCCGAAGAGGGCGTTCACGCCGGCCGAGACCGAGGCGAACAGGTTGGCGTTGCTGGAGCCCACCAGCCGGACCGTCGACGTCGAGCAGTTCTGCTCGTGGTCGGCGTGCAGGATGAAGAGCATGTCCAGCACACGGGCCATCACCGGGTCGACCTCGTACGGCTCCGCCGGCACGCCGAAGGTCATCCGCAGGAAGTTCTCCACGTAGCCGAGCGAGTTGTCCGGGTAGAGCAGCGGCTGCCCGATCGACTTCTTGTAGGCGTACGAGGCGATGGTCGGCACCTTCGCCATCAGCCGGACCGTCGAGATCTCCACGTGCTCGGAGTCGAACGGGTCCAGGCTGTCCTGGTAGAAGGTCGAGATCGCGCTCACCGCGGAGGAGAGCACGGCCATCGGGTGCGCGTCACGCGGGAAGCCGTCGAAGAACCGGCGCATCTCCTCGTGCAGCAGCGAGTGCCGCCGGATCCACTCGGTGAACTCGGTCAGCTGCTGCTCGGTCGGCAGCTCGCCGTAGATCAGTAGGTAGGAGACCTCCAGGAAGGAGGACTTCTCGGCCAGCTGCTCGATCGGGTAACCGCGGTAACGCAGGATCCCCGCGTCGCCGTCGATGTAGGTGATCGCGGACGAGCACGCCGCGGTGTTCACGAAACCGGGGTCGTACGTGGTCATCCCGGTCTCTTTCAACAGCTTGCTCACCCCGATACCGGCGGGGCCTTCGACCGCGGTGTGCACCGGCATCGACAGCTGCCCGCCGGGGTGATCGAGCTTGACTTCCGTCATCTGGTTCCTCGCTTCGCCGGCAGATCTTCTTTGAATTGCCTTCGCTTTTACCGTAATCGCGGTTCCGGGGACACCACCTGGGGTGGTTCTGGGGTGAGGTATGCGTCACCCGATTCCCGACCGTCCGGATCGGGAAACCGACGGAACGAGCGCGCGGATCAGGAGAGCGCGAGCGAGCGCAACCCGCCGTCGGTGGCGATCTGGTAGACGTCGAGTCGATTCTTCCCGGCGTGGAAAAGCTGGTCGTCGGCGAGCAGGGCGGCGAACCGGCGGCCGCCCGGGTCGGGCGGCACCACCGGCACGACGGCCCCGACGCGCCCGTTGACGGCCACCGCGAGCAGCGTGCCGTCGGGGACGCTCTCCGGGACGGTGCCCCAGATCAGCGCCGGCAGGGTGCCGGTGTCGGGGTCGATGGCGCGGAACCCGGCCAGGTCGGCGACCCGGGCCGAGCCGCCCGTCGGGCGCTCCCCCACGGTCGTGCCGACCAACGGGTGCGCGGGCGGCAGGGGCGGCGGCTTCGGCACCCCGTCGGGGATGGCCGTCGGCTCGCCCGGGCGGTCGTAGAAGTGCTTCTGCCCGGCGGGGCGCGGGGTGGCCCGGGCGGAGCGCCCGTCGACCCGCCACGGGATCCGGATGCCCGCCTCGTCCGCCACGGTCGGCAGCAGGTCGACATGCTCCCAGTTGCGGTCGTCGACCCGGCCCGCGCGCTGGCCGGGCTCCTTCACGAACATCGGCACCCAGGCCACCTCGCCGGGCGCCGCCCTGATGGCGTCCATGCCCCGGCCCTGGAACCCCTTGCTGAAGCTCACCCCGTGGTCGGCCGTGACCACCACCGTCGCCTGGTCGTAGAGGCCGGTGGCGCGCAGCGTACGCAGCGTCTCACCGATCAGCCGGTCGGTGTAGCCGAGCTGCGCCAGGTGCCGCTGCCGGGCCAGCTCGACCCAGCCGGCACCCTCGTTCGGCAGGTCCTCCGGACCGTCGTAGCGGGCCCCCGACGGGAGGAACTGCCACGGCGAGTGCGGCATCAGCAGGTGCAGGAAGTGCAGGGTGGGGCGGGGCGTCGGCGTCAGACCGGCGAGGAAGCTGGTGAACCGCGCGGGCTGGTTGTCGTCCAGGTTGTCCCAGCGGAACTTCGGGTCGTCCGGGATCGGCTCCGCCGCGTCCAGCCCGGCCTCGGCGGCGGTCTGCTCGCGGTAGGAGTCCTCCGGGTCGATCCGGCTCTCGTGCGGCGCGGCGATCTGCCCGAGCAGGTTGCCGGTCTCCCGCACCAGCACGCCGAGCCCCTGCTCGGGGGCGATCGGCTGCTCGCAGCGGCTGGGCGGGCAGAGCCGGGTGATGCTCTCCTCGGCCCGGATGTCGTACAGGCCGCCGAACGCGGTGAAGAGGTTGTCCGGGTACTGCGCGTAGTGCGGCGCGGCGTCGCGGGACGGGTAGCGGCCGGTGAGCATGGCCGGCAGCGCGTACGGCGTCCAGCCGCTGACTCCGGTGGCGTTGCGGTACCAGGTCGACCCCCCGGCCAGCTCGGCGAAGTGCGGGAAGCGGGTCGCGTCGATCCGGCCGTCCGGGCCGAGCAGGGAGACCAGCGGCAGCTCGTCGAGGATCAGCATGACGACGGGCGGGTGCACGGAGGTGGCCGCGGTGCCGGTCGCGCCGTCGGCCGAGCGGGGCAGCACCAGCACCGAACTGGGTGAGACGACCAGGAAGAGCCCCACGAACGCCAGCGGGCCGGCGGCGGCCACCCGCAGCGCCCGGCCCGGCACGCGCCAGCGCCGGTGGGCGGCGGCCCCGGCGGCACCGAGCACCGCGGCCACCAGCAGCAGCGGTACGCCCCGCAGCGGTGTGCCGTGCCGGCCGATCTGCACGGCGAGCGCGGCGAGCAGCAGCCCGACGAGCAGCGTGTGCGTCACCGACCGGGCCACCCGACCGGCCAGCCGGGTGAGCGCGCCGAGGAGCAGCAGCACGGCGGTGGGCACCACCGCGATCAGCGCGACCAGCAGCAGCACCTGCTCCCGGTCGGCGCGGTGGAACAGGAAGAAGTCGGGGCTGCGGCCGAGCACGTCCAGCAGCGGCTGGGTGACCACCAGCCCGACCAGCGCGACGATCTCCAGCATCCGGCCCAGCTCGGATCGCAGGCCCGCCCGGCGGCCACGGCGCGCGCCCGTCCCGTCGCCACCGGCCGTGACGGTCGGCGGCTCAGCCACCCACCACCGCCGTGTAGAGCGTGCGGGTGCCCGAGGGCAGTTCCTCCCGCCCGGCGATGTGGCAGCGCGCGGCGAGCAGCCGTTCGAACTCCGCCCGTCGGTAGTCGGGGAAGGTCCCCTCGGGCTTGTTGGCCAGCAGCCGCTGCGCCATCGGGTCCTCGGGGTGGACGAACTCCACCACGATCCGCGCGCCGGGGGCGCAGAGGTCGGTCAGCCACGCCACCACCTCGGCCAGTGGCACGTTGCGCCCGATCGCCAGGTGGTGCACCACGGCCAGGGCGAGCACCACGTCGGCGGCGGCCCGGTCGGCGAAGGAGGCCCGCTCCACGCCGCGCCATCCGCCGCCGGGCGACGGGTCGGCGAGGTCCATCACCAGGGGCAGGATCCGCCGCTGGCCCTCCGCCCGCAGCGCCCGGTAGAGCGTGTCCACCACGGCCGGGTCCTGCTCGACGGCGACCACCTGGTCGGCGTGGCGGGCGGCGAGACGCGCGTACCGGCCGTCGTTGGCGCCGAGGTCGAGCACGAGGCGGGGGCGGGGTCCGCCGGTCAGCGCCGTCGCGACGAACCGCTCCTTGCCGGCCCGGTCCTGCTCGGAGTAGCCGCAGGTGCGCTGGTAGTCGGCCCAGTGGCTGGCCGCCGGCGGACGGTCGAGCCGGCGGACCAGCTTCTCGATGCCGCGCACGGTGGCGAGCGCGAGTTCGCGGGAGTACCCGGCGGCGCGCAGCTGGGCGCGGACGTCGGTGGTGGTGGCCGCGGCGTTCCGGTTCTGCATGGCGGCGTGCAGGTGCAGGTGGGTCGGTACGCCGGCCGACAGCCGGCGGAGCCCGCGGAACAGCGGCTTCAGCGCGTCGGCCTCGATGCCGTCGACCCGGGCCCGCAGCCAGGGCTGGAAGTCCACGCCGAGGTGCGCGCCGAGCAGCAGCGGGTAGAGCATCGTCTGGCAGAACTGCCGGTAGCCCGCCCACGGCTCCCCGTCGCGGACCGGTTCGAACGAGCCGACGTCGATGAAGACCGGTTCGCTGCCGCGCCACTGGAGGTTGTACGCCGACCCGTCCTTCGTGGTGAATCCGGCGGGCAGCGCCGCGCGCAGGATCTCGAGGTGCAGCAGCGCGGCGTCGCGCAGCATGGTGAAGGACCACTCGTAGGGGTGGGAGACGAACGGGATGCGTTCGTGGCGCAGCACGGTGGTCCACCGGGTGGCCCCGGCCAGCCGGGCGGGCTCCACCGCCTCGGTGCCGCAGACCTTGCCGGCGGCGAGCAGAGACGTGAAGAACTCGCTGCCGGCCAGCGCCCGCCAGTGCTCGGCGGCCTGCGCGTCGAGCCCGCGCAGCACGTCGTCACCGTCGTGGAACACCCGGTTGGCCGGGTCACGGAAGGAACCGGGTTCGGGCCGGAGACCCGCCGGGGAGATCGCCATCGTCGGCCCGAGGTCAGCGCTGGTCGGTGGGCTGCCGGCGGAACCGGTCGACGAGTCTGCGCCAGTAGAGCTTGGCGGCAACGGCCACGCCGGCCACGCCGCCGACCACCGCCTGCACGATGAGGCTGCCGGATCCCGCGTCCAGATAGGCCAGATGGGACACCAACCGCTCCTTTTCCTCGCCGTCACGAAACCGGCCGTCCCGGAGGAGTCGCCATGGGGCTTTTGATCCGGAAAGCCGCTTTCCTGCCACCGTACGCCGATCATTCCCCTCGTGCGGCCACACCGGCGACTCCCGGCCGTCCGTTTCGTTCAAGACACCCGACGGAGGGACCCCCTACCGTCGACGCCATGACGCCTCGATTCGATCTGATCGGCATGGCCACCACCGACATGGCTCGCACGCTCGGCTTCTACCGCCGGCTCGGGCTGGACATCCCGCCCGGCGCCGAGTCGCAGCCGCACGTGGAGGTGACCCTGCCCGGCGGGATCCGGATCGCCTGGGACGACGCGGAGATGGTCCGTTCCTTCGACCCGGATTGGACGCCACCCACCGGTGGCCCCCGCCACAGCCTGGCCTTCCGCTGCACGGACCCGGCCGAGGTCGACCGCTGGTACGCGGAGCTGACCGAGGCCGGTTACGAGGGTCACCTCAAGCCGTGGGACGCCTTCTGGGGGCAGCGCTACGCCGTGCTGCACGACCCGGACGGCAACGGCGTCGACCTCTTCGCCCCGCTGCCCGAGGCCGGCTGACGCACGACCGGTCAGCCGGCGGCGAGCAGGGCCGTCGGCGGCACCCCCGCCAGGTCCCGGACGTCCCGGGTCAGGTGCGCCTGGTCGGCGTAGCCGCATACGGCAGCCGCCTCGGCCAGGGGCGTACCGCTCCGGGCCACGGCCAGCGCCCAGCGCATCCGCAGAATCCGGGCGAGCGTCTTCGGGCCGTACCCGAAGAGGTGTCGACTGCGGCGGTGCAGGGCGCGCGCGTCGAGCCCCACCTCGGCGGCGATCGCGGCCACCGGCACGCCGGCGGCCGCCGCGGCCGCGACTCGGGCGCCCAGCGGATCGACCCCGCCGACCTCGCGCAGCCGCCGTGCCACCAGCTGTGGCAGCACCGAGGCGGGGGCGTCGGCCGCCCGCTGCGCCAGGCCGGCGACGGCACGGTCACCCCAGAGCGCGGCGAGCGGCACCCGGGCGTCGCGCAGCTCGTCGGCGGGCACGCCGAGCACCGCGGGGCCGACGCCCGGCGGCAGCCGCAGCCCCACCCACCGCTCCCCCGGCCCGCTGACGCTCAGGAAGGCCGTCCGGTCCGGGCCGGCCACGAGCAGGCCGGCCCGGCTGGACCAGAGCAGATCGACGCAGCCGTCCGGCAGCACCCGGCTCGTCCGGGCATCGCCCGGGTTGACGCTGGTCCAGAGGGTGCCGCCGGCGACACCGGCGGGACGTTCCCGGTACACGGATGTCAGGCTGCCACGGGGGCCTTGTGAGCGGCGAACCGCCGCGCCGGTCGGGCCGACGCCGGTACGGTGCGGGTGTGCGGTGGACGGTGGTCGACGCGCCGCTGGACTCGTCCGGCACCGGGCGGGGCGAGCAGCGGGCGCCCGAGGCGTTGCGCCGGGCCGGGCTGGTCGCCGCGCTCGACGCCGACGACGGCGGCGCGGTGGACGCGCGCGTCGAGGACGCCGCCCGGGACCCGACGAGCGGCCTGATCGGCGCCGAGGCGGTACGACGGGCCAGTGCGGCCATCGCCGCACGCGTCGCCGAACTGCTCGCCGCTGGGCAGCGCCCGCTCGTGGTCGGCGGCGACTGCGCCATCCTGCCGGGCGTCTGCCGGGCGCTGCCGGCCGGCAGCGACCTGTGGTTCGTCGACGCGCACCCGGACTTCTACGACGGCGCGACCTCCGAGACGGGCGAGGGCGCCGACATGGACCTCAGCGTGGTCACCGGGCACGGACCGGCCGTCGCGGCGGGCGTCGAGGGCGCGCTGGTCGACCCGAACCGGGTTCACCTGCTCGGGCACCGCCCGGCCGTCGAGGAGGCGGGGCGCGTCGAGGCGGCCCGGATCGACCCGAGGATCCGCCAGGTGCCTGCTGCCGAGCTGCGACGCGACCCGGGCCTGGTCGGCGCAGCGCTGGCCGAGGAGGGTTCCGCGCCGGCCTGGCTGCACCTCGACCTGGACGCCCTCGACCCGGTGGACCTGCCGGCGGTGACCTACCCCGAGCCGGACGGGCTTCGCCGGCCGGAGCTGGTCGCGTTGGTCGCGCCGCTGACCCGCGCGGACCGACTGCTCGGCATGAGCGTGACGGACCTGAACGTCGACCGGGACCTCGACGGGCGGCATGCGCGCCGTGTCGTCGAGCTCCTCGTCGAGCTGCTGCGCCCCTGAGCCGTTTCGGCGGCCCCGCCCCGTGTCGGCCAGGCGAAGCTGAGGAGCTGGCAGCTAGGCGGGCGCCGCGGGCAGCCGGACCGTGAAGACGGTCCGGCCCGGGCGGCTCTCCACCGCGACCGTGCCGTGGTGCGCGTCCACCACGGCGGCGACGATGGCCAGACCGAGACCGGTGCTGCCGTGGGCCCGCGACCGCGAGCTGTCCCCCCGGGCGAACCGCTCGAAGACCTCCTCCTGCAGCGGCTGCGGAATGCCCGGCCCGTCGTCGGCGACGCTGAGCACCGCCGTGCCCTGGTCGGTGCGCAACGTGGTGGTGACGGTGCTGCCGGACGAGGTGTGCACCCGGGCGTTGGCCAGCAGGTTCGCGACCACCTGGTGCAGCCGGGCCCCGTCCCCGGTCACCCGGATCACCTCGTCGGGCAGGTCGAGCTGCCACCGGTGCTCGGGACCGGCGACGTGGGCGTCGCTGACCGCGTCGACCACCAGCGCGGAGAGGTCCACCGGCTCCACCGCGAGCGGACGGCCGGAGTCCAGCCGGGCGAGCAGCAGCAGGTCCTCCACGAGGCTGGTCATCCGGGTGCTCTCCGACTCGACCCGGCCCAGCGCGTGGGCCACGTCGGGTGGCACCTGGGCGTGACCGCGGCGAGCGACCTCGGCGTACCCGCGGATGGCCGCCAACGGTGTGCGTAGCTCGTGGCTGGCGTCGGCGACGAACTGGCGTACCCGGGTCTCGCTGGCCTGCCGGGCGGCGAGGGCGGCGGCGACGTGACCCAGCATCCGGTCGAGCGCGGCACCCACCTGCCCCACCTCCGTCCGTGGGTCGGTGTCGGCCACCGGCACCCGCACCGACAGCGCCACGTCGCCACGGTCCAGGGGCAGCTCGGTGACCCGGGCGGCGGTGGCCGCGACCCGGTCGAGGGGGCGCAGCGCGCCCCGGACGATGAGCACTCCCAGCCCACCGGCGATCAACAGGCCCGCGGTGACCAGCCCGACCTGGGCGAGCACCATCCACATGACGGCGTGGTCGACGCGGGCGAGCGGGATGGCGACGGCCAGCACGTTCCCGTTCGGGAACCGGCGGGCCACCGCGCGGTGCGCGCCCCGGTCGCCGAGGTCCACGGTGCGCGGGACGCCGTCGGTACGCATCCGGGCCAGCGCCGCGACCTCACCGGCGGGCAGCTGCTCGGTTCCACCGCTCACGGTCCGGGTGGCCGCGGTGATGACGCCGTCGGCCACCCGCACCGCGATCGAGCCCGGCGGAAAGCCGCGGGGCGGCTCCGGCACCGGGGGCGCGGTGCCACGGCCCGCGGACCAGGCCGGCTCACCCCCCTGGCGGAACCACGGTGGCGCCTGGTCGGCGCGCCGATTGCCCTGGGCGAGCTCGTCGTCGACCTCGGCGACGAGGAAGTGGCGCAACGCGACAGTGGTCACCCCGCCGCTGCCGACGCCGACCACCGCGAACAGCGCCACCACCGAGACCACCAGCCGGCGGCGCAGTGACCAGCCGGCCAGCCGGCCGGAGAGCCGCCGACGCGGATCAGTCCGCGGGCCGGAGGACATACCCGGCGCCGCGCAGCGTGTGGATCATCGGCTGCCGACCGACGTCGATCTTCTTCCGGAGGTACGAGATGTAGAGCTCGACGACGTTGGCCTGCCCGCCGAAGTCGTAGTTCCAGACCCGGTCGAGGATCTGCGCCTTGCTCAGCACCCGGCGCGGGTTGCGCATCAGGTAGCGCAGCAGTTCGAACTCGGTCGCGGTGAGGGAGATCGACTGGTCGCCACGGCGCACCTCGTGGCTGTCCTCGTCGAGGGTGAGGTCACCGACGGTCAGCACCGCCGCCTCCCGGACGGCGACGGCGAGGCCGGATCGGCGCAGCAGCGCCCGCAGCCGGGCGATCACCTCCTCCAGGCTGAACGGCTTGGTGACGTAGTCGTCCCCGCCGACGGTCAGGCCGGCGATCCGCTCCTCCACGGCGTCGCGCGCGGTGAGGAAGAGCACCGGCACGGTGGGCGCGTGCTCCCGCAGGCGACGCAGCACCTGGAAGCCGTCGAGGTCGGGCAGCATCACGTCGAGCACCACCGCGTCCGGCTCGAACTGCCGCGCGGTGGAGACCGCCGCCATCCCGTTGTTGGCGCTGCGCACCTGCCAGCCCTCGTAGCGCAGCGCCATCCCGAGCAGGTCGGTCAGCGTCGGTTCGTCGTCGACCACCAGCACCCGGACCGGCTCGCCGTCCGGGCGGTGCAGCTCGATGCGGCTAGCGGCCGCCTGCCCGTTCATGACCATGCCCCCATCGTCGCGGGGTTTCCTGTGCCCCACTTCTGCGGAACCTGTGTGCCGGCTGTGGGCCACCGGCGGTCACTCGGTGACCCCCAGCGGGTCGGTTCGCACGTAGCGCATGGTCCAGGCGCCGGTGGCGTCCGGCTGCTCGCGTTCGTAGAGGTGGTCCGCGACGCTCTCGACCGGCTCGTCGCCGCGCGGGTGCCGCATGATCCAGCGGGTGGGCGGGGTGCCGTCCGGCCCGGCCGGCAACTCCCGGACCAGGTCGTGGGCGGGTCCGCCGACGAACCGTACGCTCACCTCGCCCATCGCCGCCCCTCTCGGTGTCCGGATCGGCACGCAGGGTGATGCCGGCCCCGGTCGGAAGCTACCGCAGATGTCACGCCGGCCGCAGCCGGCTCGCGGCGGGCATCCGGCCGCCGGGGGCGGCTGTTTGCCCCGCTGGGCGGTCGGGTACCGCGATCAGGAGGCCCCACCGGGCGACGACGAGGACAGGGAGCCGCCGATGCGCACGCTGGACGGGCGGTACGAGCTCGAACAGCGCATCGGCGTGGGTGGCATGTCCGAGGTGTGGCGGGCCCACGACGCGGTGCTGGACCGACCGGTCGCGGTGAAGGTGATGTCCCCCGGGCAGGACTCCTCGGTCGAGCGGATCCGCGCGGAGGCCCGGTCGGCGGCCCGGCTGGTCCACCCGAACGTGGCGAGCGTGCACGACTTCGGCACCTGCGCCACGCCGCTGGGCCGGCGTACGCCCTACATCGTGATGGAGCTGGCGGAGGGCGAGACGCTCGCCGCGCACCTGCGCGCCGGCGCGCTGGACTGGCGGATCACGGTGCGGGTCTGTGCCGAGGTCTGTGCCGCGCTGGCGGCCGCGCACGCCCACGGGATCGTGCACCGCGACGTCAAGCCGGCGAACGTCATCCTCACCCCGGCCGGCGCGAAGGTGCTCGACTTCGGCATCGCCACGCCGGCGGGCGCGGCCGACCCGACGCCCGACGGGATGGTGGTGGGCACTCCCGCCTACCTCGCCCCGGAGCAGCTGGACCGGGTGCCGGCCACCCCGGCGGCCGACATGTACGCCCTCGGCGTTCTGCTCTACTACTGCCTCAGCGGTCGGTTGCCGTACGAGGCCGACAGCGCCACCCAGTTGCTCACCTCGCGGCGGCGCGAGCCACCGCAGCCGCTGCCGCGGATCGAGGGGTTGCCGCCGGAGGTGGCGGAGCTCTGCCGCGGCTGCCTGGCCGACGAACCGGCCGAGCGGCCGACGAGTCTGGTCGCCGCGCTGGTCCTGGCCGAGGCGGTGGACGCCCGCGTGTACGTGCCGATGCGACTGTCGCGGGCGCCCGCGCCACGACGCACTGTGGTGTCGCCGTGGAGCGACCGCGCGGCGGCCCAGGTGACCGAGGCCGCGGTGGCGATCGATCGCTCCGGCCGGCTCGCCGATCGCTGACGTCCTGCCCGTCCCGCTTCCCCGGCGGTGTCGGCTCGCCGAGCGCCCCCGGTGCGCCCGTCGGCGTGTCAGCGGCGGTTTCACCGGTCGATGGCCGGGTAGCCGGGCGCGTGAGGGACGGGAGGAACGCCATGCCGGATCCGAGTTCATGGCTGCACGAGGCCGCCGCCACCGCCGAGGGCGGTCACGTACGCACCGACGACGGGGGGCTCTCGACCGCGCTGGCGTCCCCGCTCGCCGCGCACTGCACCGGGCTGCGGCCCGAGCAGCTGCTGGCGGCGGCGTTCGCGTCCTGCCTGCACCACGCGGCGGTGGAGGCGGCCGGCCGGATCACCGACGAGGCGCACACCGTGCAGGTGCGGGCGGAGGCGAAGCTCGGGCGCGACGTCGACGGGCGGTACCGGGCGGACGTTCACGCGTCGATCGCGTCGGCCGGGCTGACCCGTCAGCAGTTGGCGAGCCTGGTCGAGCACGCCGACGAGATCTGGCCCTTCTCCAGCGGTGACAACAGCCGGCACCGGCTCACCGTCACCCCGGCGGAGAACGGCCGGCACTGAGTCGTCGAGGTCAGCGGAAGCCGGCCGTCACCGCGCGGTGGTCGCTGTCGGGGGTGCGCAGCACCCCGGCCGAGGTGGCGGTCAGACCCCGGTAGAGGACATGGTCCGGGCGGGTCACCGGGACGGCGGCGGGCCAGGTGAAGCCGAAGCCGCGGCCCGCGTCGGCCTGGGCGTCATCGAGCAGCCGGGCGAGCGGGGCGAACATCCGGTCGGTGCTGGCCGTGTTGAGGTCGCCGAGGACGAGCAGGCGCCGTGCGGGATCGGCGCGCAGCCGGGCGGCGAGGGCGCTGACCGTCTGGTCGCGGGTCGCGGTGTCTCCGGCCCGGGCCGAGCCGAGGTGCACCACGTAGACCGTCAGGTCGCCTCCGGGGGCGGCGACCACGGCGCGTAGCGCCCTGGTCCAGCCGAGACCGGTGTCGACCCCGACCCGGTCGCGGATCGGGTAGCGGCTGTGGAGCGAGACCGTGGAGACCCTCGCCCGGTGCGGGTAGTCCGGGTTCAGGACCTCGGCCACCCGGTCGTTCTCGGTCACCTCCTGGAGGGCGATCAGGTCGGCGCCGGCCGAGGCGAGGGCGCGCACGGTGGCCGCCGGGTCCGGATTGCCGGCCCGCAGGTTCTGGCTGACGACGCGAAGGGTGGTCGCGCCCTGCGCCGGGGTGGGCCGGAGCCACGCGCCCGCGTAGAGCGCCGCCCAGACGGTGGCGGGCAGCAGCACGGCGACGAGCGCGACCCGGGAGCGGCGCAGCAGGGCGGCGAGGGCGAGCAGCGGGACGCCCGCGCCGAGCAGTGGGGTGACGCTGTCGACGAGGCTGCCGACGCCACGGACGTTCGGTATCGCGCGGTGCCCGACCAGCACCGCGGCGAGGAGCGCCGCCGCGCCCGCGAGCAGCCATCCCCGCCGGCCGCCGCCCGGCGGCCGGCTCTTCCACCGCCGGCCACCGGTTCGCCTCTCCACCCCACCCCCATGGTGACCGTACGGACGATCGGCGCCTCGCCTGTTCAGTGGAGGCGTGGCGGGATCGCGCCCCACTTTGCCAAGATCACCCATCCGCCCTACTTATGTCGCCGTTACGGTCATAGCCGTAATACCCGGAATAGGCGGTCCATCACCTTCAGCGCTCGCCGACCGGAATGGCACCCCGGATGGTGGCAAATTGTGGCGCATGCCACCAAGCAGGCAGGTGGCAGCGGACCGCTGACTTTCTAGCCTCGGCGAGTGCATCCCGACGACCCCTCCGCGCAGAAATTGACCAAGGGCGACACGGCGACCCACCCGGCCGATGGTGCATCCACCGAACGGTCGAGTGGACGACATCGCCTGCCGGATTCACCCCGACGCGGCCGCACCCTGCTGGCCTCGATGCCGGTACGAATCGCCCTCGCCACCGGCGTCAGCTGCTGCCTCGGCCTCGCCACGTACGCCGGCACCCGGGTCGAGGTGGACGACCGGAGCGAGCCGTCGGCCGAGGCCGTGGCCGAGCGGGCGGCGCTGGCCGACGAGCGCGCCTCCCGGTCGCTGGAGCGCACCGCCCCGGCCACCCCGATCAGCCCCACCCC
>NZ_SMKG01000163.1 GCF_004348525.1 Micromonospora sp. 15K316
CGCCCGCACCCCCGCCGACCCTTCTCGACCCCCGCACCTCCGACCTGCGGAATCGGCGACGGCGCAGCGCCACACCATTCACCATCGATTGACATCAATCAACGTGCCGGATAGCGTCCCCCGACGACGACAGCTACGGGGGCGAGCTCGCGTACCGCAATTCTCCAGTGCGGCCACCTCCCGTTCTGGCGTGCCCCGACACCCCGGCAGGAAGGAATTCAATGAACCATGGGACGCGCATTCTCGCGGCCGTTTCGGCGGCGACGCTGTTCGCGCTCATCACACCGTCCGCCGCCCAGGCGGCAGCGCCAGGGTCGGATTCCGCGAGCGGGGCCGTCGTCGCCCCGACCACGCCGCGGGCCGCACCGACGGCCGCCGGCGGGGACATCGCCCCACTCGGCAACTGCACCGCCGGCATCTTCTGCGGCGAGGTGAAGAACCGGCTCGGCCGTTCCGTGAAAATCTCGGGCAACTGGCCGTCGAACACGAAGACCATGATGCTTCCGGCGGGCGCCGGCTCGGGTTCCGACTCCAGCAGTTACTACGAATTCCGGGACACCGACGGATTCCAGGTGCCGGCTGGCTATTACTACACCGACACGGTCGGAAACAAGTACTACCCGGGCTGGCACAAGGTCAACGACCTCCAGGAGGTCACTCTGAACGGCTGGTGCGACCTGGACTTCTGCGACTGACGTCGCAGCGAACCGAAACCGCCTGCCGCGCCCTCCGCCGGCACGGCAGGCGGTTTCGCGTCCCGAGAGGACGCGCGGAACTCATCGTCCGTCGCGCCGGCGTGCGGACTTGCGGAGCTTGCGGTCGTCGCGCAGCTCCACGTACGGCTCCTCGTCGGCGTCGTGGCCGGCGGAGATCGCCCGGCCGCGCTCCAGCTCGGCTTGGAACTCGGCCCCGAGCAGGATCGCGATGTTGGTGAGCCAAAGCCAGACCAGGAAGATGATCACACCGGCGAGGGTCCCGTACGTCTTGTTGTACGAGCCGAAGTTGCTCACGTAGACGGCGAACAGCCCGGAGACCACCAGCCAGAGCACCACGGCCAGTACCCCGCCGGGGCTCACCCAACGGAAGCCGCCGTGCCGGGCGTTCGGCGAGGCCCAGTAGAGGATCGCGAACATCAGGCTGACCAGGACCAGCAGGACCGGCCACTTCGCGATGTTCCAGACCGTCACCGCCGTGGAGCCGAGCCCGATCGCGTCCCCGGCCGCCCTGGCCAGGCGACCGGTGAAGACCACGATCACCGCGCTGACCAGCAGCATCACCCCGATCACGGCGGTCACCCCGATCCGGGTGGGCAGCGTCTTCCAGATGGGTCGCCCCTCCGGCACGTCGTAGATGGCGTTCGAGGCGCGCATGAAGGCCGCGATGTAGCCGGACGCGGACCAGAAGGCGCCGAGCAGACCGAGCACCGCGCCGGCGCTGGCCAGTCCCCCGGACTTCTGCGCCTGCTCGATCGCCCTCTCGAGGATCTGCTGGATGTTGCCCTGCGGGATGGCCTGACCCACGGTGTCCTTGACGCCCTCGGCGGCCCCCGGCCCGAGCAGGCCGATGATGGAGATGAGCACGAGCAGGCCGGGAAAGATGGAGAGCACCCCGTAGTAGGTCAGCGCGGCGGCCCAGTCGGTCAGGTTGTCCTCCCGGAACTCCTTCACCGTCCGGCGCAACGCCGCCAGCCACCCGGTGCCCGGCAGCTGGGCAGGGCTCTCCGGGCCCTCCTCCGGCCCGGCCGGCTCCCGGGTCCGCTGGGGGCGGTCGGTGGCAGACCGCGCGGCGTCGCCGTCACGGCCGGGTCCTCGGCGGACGGGCTCGTCAGCGGCCATTCACCCCTCCTCGTCGCGTATGCCTTGCGGCAATGCCCCGAGGAAGCGGTGGGTAACCCTCTACCGGTAGAGCAACCGCCCCATCCGGCGCGCCGCCACCAGCAGCCCCACCGCCACGACGAGGAGCAGGTAGAGCACGTCGATGAGCCACGACCAGCCCCCGGCGCCGAGCGTGACGTCGCGGACCAGATGCACCGACCGGTAGAGCGGAGTGACCTCGACCAGCCAGCGCAGCACGGTCGGGTAGGCCTCGGCGGGGACGAATGTGCCGGAGAAGAGGAAGAGGGTGAACTGGGCCGAGCCCATCAGGTCGAAGTCCTGCCAACTGCGCAGGAACGTGGCCAGCGCCATGCCCGACGCGCCGAACGCGAAGCCGACCAGCACGGCGGCCGGGAGGGCGGTCGCCGCCCGCGCGACGGTGGTCAGGTCCATCACGGTCATCACCACCAGGAAGGCGGCCGAGTAGGCGCTGCCCCGCAGCATCGCCCAGCCCAGCTCCCCGAGAGCGATCTCGAACGGCCGCACGGGGGTGGCGATCACCCCGTCGTACAGCTTCATGTACTTCATCTTTCCGAAGAAGTTGAACGTCGTCTCGGCGAGCGCCCCCGTCATCGCCGACGACGCGAGCATGGCGGGGGCGACGAACGCCGCGTAGCCCACCGTTCGCCCGTCGGCGAGGCTGAGGTCGCCGACCAACGCGCCCACGCCCACCCCGATGGAGAGCAGGTAGAGCAGCGGCTCGACGAAGCCGGAGACGAGCAGCAGCCAGTAGACCGACCGTAACGCCGCGATGTTCCGCTCGGCCACGGAGAGCGAGCGCCGGGACGCGGCGGAGACGTCGATCAGCCGGGGCAGGACCAGAGCGACCACTATCGGCCTTCCTAGACGACGAGCCGGCGGCGGAACGCCCGGCGGGCCAGCAGGCCGCCGGCGAACGCCCAGGCCGCGAGGTAGAGCAGGTGACCGGCGACCGACCACTCCGCGGCGACGCCGAGCGTCGCTGCCCGGCACAGGTCGACGGCGTGCCAGAGCGGCGTCGCGAACGCCAGCCAGCGCAGCCCCTCGGGCAGGTTGTCGACCGGGAAGAACACCCCGGCGAAGAGGGTCATCGGGATGACCGCGAAACGGAACAGCAGGGCGAGCCAACTGTCGCTGTCGACGGTGGCACTGTAGGCGAAGGTCGGTGCGGCGACCGCCAGGCCGAGCAGCGCCGCCACCGGCAGGGCGGCCGCCGCCCAGGGTGACCGGAGCGCCCCGAACAGACCGGTGACCAGCAGGAACGCGGCGATCGTGGTGAGCACCCGGAACATCACGTACAGCAACTGGCCGGCGAGGATGTCACCCACCCGCAGTGGTGCGGAGCTCTGCGCGTAGTAGGTCTTTATCCATTGGAAGTTGCTGAACACGGGCCAGGTCGCGTCGCCGAGCGCCACCTGCAACGCCGTCGAGGCGATCAGGCCGGGCACCAGCCAATCGAGATAGCTCACACCGCCGACGCCCTGGTCGATGTAAGCGCCGACGCCGACGCCGAACCCCAGCACCGTCAGGACCGGCAGCAGGAAGGACGAGAAGACGCCGGCCCGCCAGGTGCGCCGGTAGGCGACGAGGTGGAAGTTGAACACGGTGAGCGCCGGCACCCGTGGCAGCGCCGGTCGGGACCGCTCCCGCACCGATGGGGTCACGCCCACCACGACCACCCCCCGACCCGCTCTCCGCCGTCGCAGCCTTCGTACCCGAGGGGTACGACAGCCGCCGCCACCCTACGGCCGCCCGGCGTCCGTGTCGCGGCAGTTTCCGCCACGCTTCCGGGTGCCCTTCCCGTCACGGCGGGTGACGACGAAGCGCGGGACGGTGATTCCGCATTCGCTGGACAGCCTTAATCTACATAGGTAGTCTTGATGCGTGGAGCCACTCGGACGCATCGGGGCCGCGACGGTCGACGTCCTGCGCGTACTGCTGGACAGCGACCGGCCGCGGTGGGGCCTGGAGATCATCAAGCTGACCGGACGCCCCTCGGGCAGCGTCTATCCGCTGCTGGAGCGGCTGGAGCGCAACGGCTGGCTCACGTCGCACTGGGAGGAGGTGACCGAACGCCGTGGCCCGCGGCGGCGGATGTACGAGCTGACCGCCGAGGGCGCCGTGGCGGCGCGGAGGGTGAGCGCGCAGGCCGCCACGCGGGAGGCCCGGCAGCGGCTCATCCGCCCCCGGGAGGCCTGATGACGGCGTCCGCCCGCGTCGCACTCACCGTCGTCCGCTGCGCCGCGCGCCTGCTCGCCCGCGACCGGCGCGCGCGCCACCTCGAACAGTGGCAGGCCGACGTGCACGGCGCGCCGGAGCTGGGTCTGTCTCCGCTACGGCTCGCCGCCGGCATCCTCGGCGCCGCCACCGTGATCACCGTCCTCGACCGGAAGGGAACCCGGACCATGCAGCCCATCGGCCCTCTCGCCCTCGCCCTGCGTCTCGTTGGCGGCGCCAACGCCAAGCGCCGCGCCGCCGCCCTCGCCGCCGTGCTCACGCTGACCCTGCTGGCCGGCGCGGGCCTGCTCATCGCCGGCTGACGCCGCGGTCCTCGCCGGACCGTCCGCCGGAGACCGCGACGCCGCCGGTCGCTGGTGTGCGAAGCCCGTGGCTCAGCCGCGGACGCCGCGCACCAGCGACCGGAGGGCGTAGCCGAGCAGCAGGGCGCCGGCCCCGGTGCCCACGACGACGCCGGCCGGCACCGCCGTCAGCAACCCGGTCAGCAGCCCGGCCAGCGCCACGGCGCACGTCGCCACACCGAGGTGTCGCAGCAGCGGGTTGCCCAGCAGCGGGGCGAGCGGGAAGAAGTGCAGCCCCACCACCGCGCAGACCAGGACGGGGATGTACTCCGGCCACCCGGCGACGGTCAGCGCCGCCGCGCCGAGCCCGGCGAGGGCGAACTCGGCCAGGACGATCAGGAGGTAACGACGGTCATCCGCCCGGTCGCGCGGGCCGGCTGCCGCACCCCGGGACCGGGCCGTGACGACACCACCGGCGACGGCGGTGAACAGCGCCGCCACGCTCCCGGCCACCAGCAGGCCGCGCAGTGGCTGCTCGGCGGCCGGCACGCTGAACCAGACGGTGGCGAAGACGCCGAGGTAGAGCGCCGCCAATCCGTCCTGATGCCGTAGGCGGACCTCCACACCGGACACTCGTTCACCTCCGCTCACCGGCGCCCGCCCAGCCGAACCGGCCGGACGCCCGGAGCGATCTTACGGGTGCCCACCCGGCCCCGTTGCCCCTCAGTCGACGAGCGTGCGGCCGGTGAGGTGCAGGAAGACGTCCTCCAGGCTGCTGCGGCGGACCAGTACGTTGGCCGGGTTGAGGCCGAGCGTGTGCACCTCGGCCACCGCCGCGTCGCCGTCGGCGACGTAGAGCAGGATCCGGTCGGGCAGCACCTCGACCCGCTCGCCGAGCCCGTCGAGCTTGCCGGCGAACGCCTCCTGCGACTCGGCGGCGAAGCGCAGCTCCACCACCTCACGGGTGGAGTGCCGCTCGATCAGCGCACGGGGTGACCCCTCGGCGACGATCCGGCCGCCGTCCATCACGACCAGCCGGTCGCAGAGCTGCTCGGCCTCGTCCATGTAGTGCGTCGTCAGCACCAGCGTCACGCCCTGCTGCTTGAGCCGGAACAGCCGCTCCCACACCAGGTGGCGGGCCTGCGGGTCCAGCCCGGTGGTCGGCTCGTCGAGAAGCACGATCTCCGGCTCGTTCACCAGCGCACGGGCGATGGTGAGCCGCCGCTTCATGCCACCGGAGAGCGGCTCGACCTTGCTGTCGGCGCGCTCGGCGAGCTGGACGAACTCCAGCAGCTCGCCGGCCCGCTGCCGGGCGACCCGACGTGGCACGCCGAAGTAGCGGGCGTAGGTGGTCAGGTTCTCCCGGACGGTGAGTTCGGGGTCGAGGTTGTCCAGTTGGGGACAGACTCCGAGCCGGGCCCGGATCGCCGGCCCGTCGCGGACCGGGTCCATGCCCAGGATGCGCAGCGTGCCGCCGCTCGGCGGGGAGACGCACCCGATCATCCGCATCGTGGACGACTTACCGGCGCCGTTGGGGCCGAGGAAGCCGAACGCCTCCCCGGGGAGCACCTCGACGTCGATGCCGTCGACCGCGGTGAAGTCACCGAACCGCTTCACCAGCCGGTGGGCCTGGATGAGTGGCTGAGCCCTGGTCACCGCCCGACCCTAACCGCCGGGTCCGACAGCTCCACCCGATTTACCCGGGCGGCGCCACCCCCGCAGGCCATCAATCAGCGTGTATCTTCCCTCTGTGGCGTCCACCCGCTCCCCCGACGGTTCGCCCCCGACGCCGCGCCGGCCCGCACCGGAGGAGGCGGTGAACGGTCCCGACGGGTCCACCCAGGGGCGGGTCCGCACGCCCGAGAAACCGGCAGCCCCCGGACGGACCGTCCCTGCCGCCGTCGACGAGACGCCGGCCGAGCAGCACGGTGGACGGTCCGGCGGAGCGCCGCGGCCCGATCCGGACGCGCTGCCCGAGCTGGCCGCGCAGTTCGAGGACGAGAAGCCCGGCCGGACGCTCACCGGCGCGACCAACCTGCTCGTCGGCGCGGCGGCGGTGGCCGTCGGTCTGCTCGCCCTCTGGCAGGTGTTCCGGCCGTTGCCGCAGGGCAGCAAGTATTACCTGATCGTCTTCCTCGCGGGTGTGCTGCCGCTGGTCTTCCTCGCCTACCCTGCCGGTTTGCGGCTCCCGGCACGCCGCCGCCCGGGAGGACGCGCCGGCTCGGGTGGTGAGCAGGCGGACGAGCACATCGGAGCGCGGCCCGCGCGGCGGCGGTCCGGGGCCGGCGGCGCCGGCCGGCGGATCGAACGGTCGGGCACGGTGAACCGGTCCCGGCCCACCGTCGTGGACTGGTCGCTCGCCGCGCTCGCACTGATCGCCTGCCTGTACCCGGTGCTGCCCATTGCGTTCGGCTCGGGTGGTGGCGGCTACGACGCGTTCCTCGACCGGCAGGGGCTGCTCGCCCCGGCCGACCTGGCGATGGGCACCGTGCTGCTCCTGCTGCTGCTCGAAGCGTGCCGGCGTACCACCGGATGGATCCTGCCCGCGGTGTGCCTGCTCTTCCTCGGCTACGGCTACTACGGCGGTCTGCTCCCGCAGTCCTGGCCGGTGGCGCACGCCGGGCTCGACTTCGGCCAGCTCGTCGACGCCTTCTACAACTCCGACAGCGGCTTCTACGGCACCCCGCTGGACGTCGCCGCGTCGTACATCGTGCTCTTCACGATCTACGGCGCGGTGCTGGATCTCTCCGGCGCGGGCCGGTTCTTCGTCGAGCTCTCCAGCGCGGCGTTCCGCCGGTCGCGGACCGCCGCCGGACGCACCGCGGTCGCCTCCGGGTTCCTCCTCGGCACCGTCTCCGGCTCGGGCGCCGCGACGACGGTCAGCATCGGCGCGGTGACCTGGCCGATCCTGCGGCGGGCCGGCTACCCGGCGGAACGGGCCGGCGGCATGCTGGCCGCGGCCGGGGTGGGCGCGATCCTCTCCCCGCCCACGCTCGGCGCGGCGGCGTTCATCATCGCCGAGTACCTCGGCGTCTCGTACCTCCAGGTGCTCGGCTGGGCCACCGTGCCGACCGTCCTCTACTACCTCGGCATCCTGCTCTCGGTGGAGATCGACGCGCGCCGCTCGGGCGTCCGGGCGGTCGTCGTGGACGCGGCCTCCCCGTGGCGGCTGCTCGGCCGGTTCGGCTACCACTTCGCGTCCCTGATCGTCATCATCGTGCTGCTCGCCGTGGGCATGTCGGCCACCCGGGCGGTGGTGCTCGCGACAGTGCTGGCCGCCCTGCTCTCCCTCCTGGACCGGGCGCACCGGCTCACCCCGGGCCGGCTGACCGCCGCCCTGGTCGGCGGCGTGCGCGGCGTGCTGGCGGTCACCGCGGTCTGCGCCGCCGCCGGCATCATCACGGCGACCACCACGAAGACCGGCCTCGGCCCGCAGGCGGCGGCGTTGCTGGTGGACGGCGCCCGGGCGGTCAGCGACGACCCGGCCGTGGTGCTGGTGCTCACCGCGGTCCTCGCCGCGGTCGCGCTCACCCTGCTCGGGCTCGCCGTGCCGGTCACCGCCTCCTTCGTGATCGGCTGGGTGATCATCGGACCGGCGCTGCTCGACCTCGGGGTGGCCGCCCCGGCCGCCGCGATGTTCGTCTTCTACTTCGCGGTGCTCTCCGAGGCGTCCCCGCCGACCGCCCTCGCCGCCGTCGCCGCGGCGGCGGTCACCGGCGGACGGCTGGTGCCCACCATGTGGCAGACCCTGCGCTACGCGCTGCCGGCGTACCTCATCCCGATCGCCTTCGTGATCACTCCCGCGGGGCTCGGGCTGCTCGGCATCGGCGGGCCGCGTCAGGTCCTGACGGCCACCGTGGTCCTCGCGCTCAGCGTCGCCGTACTCGCCGTCGCGGCCGGGGGCTGGCTGCCCGGCGTCGGACCGGCCGGTACCCCGGAACGGGTGCTCGCCGCGCTGGCCGGGGTGGTCCTGCTCCGGCTGGAGCCGGTGGCGGTGGCGATCGGTGTGGGGCTGGCCGCCGTGGCCGTCGCGGGGGTGCTCGTACGCCGCGGATCCGCCGGTCGGTCCGGTGGGCGGGCCGGGACAAGTGCTGAGCTCAAGGAGGTAACACAGTGAGCGGGAAGAAGGTTCGGCTCCTCGCGGGCGTGAGCGTGCTCGCCGTCGCGGCCGCGGGGCTGGCGGGTTGCGGCGGCCGGCAGGGTGGGGCGGCACAGGACGACACGGCCAGCGAGGTCACCTGCGAGGTGGCCCGGGACACCCGGGTCGGCATCGCGACCGGGAACTCGACGGGCGTCTACTACGTGGTCGGCAACGCCCTCGCCGGTCAACTCCCCGCCGCCACCGGCGGCCGGCTGACCGGCACCGCCGCTGAGACGGGCGCCTCGGTGCAGAACATCGAGCAGCTCGTCGCGGGTCAGTACGACGTCGCCTTCTCCCTCTTCGACACGGCGGTCAACGCGGTCCAGGGCAAGGAGAGCTTCTCCTCCGCGCAGCCGGTGCAGGCGCTGGCCCGGATCTACGACAACTACACCCAGGTCGTCGTCCGCAACGACGCGGGCATCTCCTCGGTGGCCGACATGCGGGGCAAGCGGATCTCCACCGGCTCGCCGAAGTCCGGCACCGAGGTGATCGCCCACCGGCTGCTCCAGGCGGCCGGCCTCGACCCGGCGAAGGACATCCAGGCCCAACGGCTCGACCTCACCAAGACCGTCGAGGGGATGAAGGACGGCAGCATCGACGCCTTCTTCTGGTCCGGCGGGCTGCCCACCGGCGGGGTGACCGACCTCTTCACCACCGCCGGCGACCGGGTGCGGTTCCTCGACATCACCCCGCTGCTGCCGAAGATGGCCGAGCTGAACCCGGCCTACCAGGCGGGCACGATCGGCCGGGACGCGTACCGGACGGCCGCGGACACCCCGACCATCGTGGTGCCGAACGTGCTGCTGGTGCGCACGAACCTGGACGCGAACGTGGCCTGCGCCATCACGCGCACCCTCTTCGATCGCAAGGACGCGCTGGCCCAGGCGAACCCGGCCGCGAAGGGGATCTCGCTGGAGAACGCCCGGCGCACCGACCCGGTGCCGCTGCACCGGGGCGCGGAGAAGGCGTTGCAGGAGCTGGGCGCCCGCTGACCCACGGGTCGCCGACCGCTCCCGCGGCGTCAGACGTCGGCGGGGGCGGTCGCGGCCCGGGCCGCCTCCACCAGCCGGTCGGTCTCGGCGGTCACCTCGGCGTCGTCCGGTGGGGTCCCCGGGTCGTACCGGACGGTCCAGGTCAGGCCGTCGACGCCGGGGGCCCGCCGGGCGGCGATCCGGCCGGCGCCGCCGGGCACCCGGTGGTGCTGGGTGTACGCCACCGACCGGGTGACCCGCGCCCGCACCTGGTGCGGCAGGTCGCCCGGGTCGAGCAGCAGGTACGTCTGCGGGGCGGCGTCGGCGACCACCAGGTAGCCGTCCCGCTCGCCGACGTGCTCGGCCACGGTCAGCGTCAACTCCCGGCCGGACCAGGTCGCCTTGATCAGCTCGTGCCAGCCCACCCGCTCCGGCCGGCCGGGCAGCCAGATGCCGAGGTTGCTGGCGACCAGGACGGCGCCGCCCTCGCCGTCACCGGCCGCGGCCCAGGCGAGCACCCGTTCATCGCGGGCCAGGGGTGGCCGGTCGGCCGGGCGCAGCTTGGGTCGCCGGTTGAACAGTCCCATCTACAGTCCTCCCGCGGCCTGCTCCCGCAGCGCCCGGGCGTGCTGCTCCAGCGACAGCAGCTCACCGAAGAGCGCGAAGTACTCGTCCTTGTTGCTGATCGGGTTGATCCGCTGGATCCGGGACTTGAGGTCCCTGATCCGGGCGGTGACCGACCCCCACTGCAACCGGGCCATGGTCACCGAGACGTACCGGGGGTCCGGCTCGCCGTCGATGCGCAGCGGTTCGACGGCGAGCTCCGCGACGAGCGCCTGGCCGGCCAGGTCGGCGCAGGCGTCCCGGACCGATTCGATCCAGACCGCCCCACCGGCCGCCGCCACCGCCCCACCGGCCACCGCGATCGCCTCGCGTACCGCCACGTGGACGGGGTGCCGGTACTCGGCGGCCTCCACGGCGTCGAACATCGGCCCGGCGAGCACCGGCTGCTGGAGGGCGAGCTTCAACGCCTCGCGTTCGACCATCGACTGGGGGCTGTCCACACCCGGCTCGGTGGCCGGCCGGGACGGCCGGGCGGGCGCCTCCCGCTCACCGGCGCCCGAGGCGGCGCTCTGCACGGCCCGCTGCACCGGCTCGATCTCCATGCCGAGGTCGCCGGCGAGCTTGCGGACGTACTCGGGGCGCTTCTCCCGATCCTTGATCTTGGCGACCAGGGGCGCGGCCCGGCGCATCGCCTCCACCCGGCCGTCGACGGTGTCGAGGTCGTAGCGGCTGATGACGTGCCGGAGCGCGAAGTCGACAAGCGGCTCACGGCGGGCGACCAGGTCGCGGACGGCCAGGTCACCCTTGGCCAGGCGCAGCTCGCACGGGTCCATGTTGTCGGGGCTGACCGCGATGAAGGTACGCCCCACGAAGCGCTGGTCGTCGTCGAACGCGCGCAGGGCGGCCTTCTGCCCGGCCGCGTCCCCGTCGAAGGTGAAGATGATCTCGCCGGCCACCGCGTCGGTGTCGAGCAGGAGCCGGCGCAGCACGCCGATGTGGTCAGCGCCGAAGGCGGTGCCGCAGGTGGCCACGGCCGTGGTGACACCGGCCAGGTGGCACGCCATCACGTCGGTGTAGCCCTCCACGACGACCACCTTGCCCTGCTTGGCGATCTCCCGCTTGGCCTGGTCGATGCCGTAGAGGACGTGCGACTTCTTGTAGATCGGCGTCTCGGGAGTGTTCAGGTACTTCGGGCCGTCGTCGTCGAAGAGCTTGCGCGCGCCGAAGCCGATCACGTCGCCGGTGAGGTCCCGGATCGGCCAGAGCAGCCGCCGACGGAACCGGTCGATGAGCGAACCCGACCGGGCCGGCCGGGACAGCCCGGCGGTGACCAGCTCGTCGGCGGTGAACCCCTGTTGGCGCAGGTGCTTGGTGAGCTGGTCCCAGGCGTCCGGGGCGAAGCCGCAGCCGTAGCGCTCGGCCGCCGCCCGGTCGAAACCGCGCGCGGCCAGGAACTCGCGGGCCGGCCGAGCACCGGCCGTGGTGAGCTGGGACTGGTAGAACTCGACGGCCGCGGCGTGCGCGGCGACCAGCCGCTGCCGCTGCCCCTGCTGCGGCCGGCTCCGCGACGGGCCCGAATCCGTCTCGACGTACCGCAGCTGGATGCCGGCGCGGCCGGCGAGCCGCTCGACCGACTCGACGAAGCTGAGGTGGTCGGCGTCCATCAGGAACTTGATCGCGTCGCCGCCGGCGCCGCAGCCGAAGCAGTACCAGACGTTGCGCGCCGGCGACACGTTGAACGAGGGGCTCTTCTCGTCGTGGAACGGGCACAGCCCCTTGAGGTTGCCGCCGCCGGCGGACCGGAGGGTCACCGTCTCGGAGATGATCTCCTCGATCGAGGTGCGCTCGCGGACCAGCGCGATGTCCTCGTCCCGGATCCGCCCCGCCATCGGCCACCCCCTCGGGTTACATCCTGCCCTGCCGCGCCGGGGATGCGCCGCCGGGGGCACGCCGGGTGAGCCGGATCGCGAGCGGCTTGCCCGTTTCCGTCCCGGGTGTCGACCCGATCCGGCGAGCATAGGCAGATGAAGGGGCGACGGGGCGGTGCCAGACGATGGGCCCGATTGGCCGGCCGCGCGTTCGCGCGCCGGCCGACGGCCACCGTCGACGAGGCCGGCCACCGGCACGCCACCTGGTTCGAACTCTTCTTCGACGTGATCTTCGTGTTCGCCCTGGCGGCCGTGGTGGACCGCCTCGGCGAGGATCCCACCCCCCGGCTGGGCAGCGTGGTCGCCTTGTTCGGGCTCTTCCTGGTGGTGCAGTGGGCCTGGGTGGGACACGCCTACTACGCCACCCGCTACGAAGCGGATGACCTGGGGCACCGGTTGTTGCTGCTGCTCGCGCTGGTCGGCGCCGGGGCGATCACCCTCGGGGTGGACGAGGTGCCCGACGGCGAGATGCTGCCGGTCGGCTACCTGATCGTCCGCGGCGTGCTGCTCCTGCTCTACCTCCGAGCCCGCCCCAGCACCCGGGTGGCCCGGGCGGGCACCGCCGTCTACCTGGTCGGATTCGGGCTCGGCTGGCTGCTCTGGCTGGCCTCGCTGGCCGTCCCCGGGCATCTGCGGCCGGCGTTCTGGATCGTCGGGACGGCGATCGAGCTCGCCACGCCCTGGGCCGGTTACCGCTGGCTGAGCCGGTGGCCGGTGGACGTCCGGCACCTGCCGGAGCGGATCGGCCAGTTCGTCATCATCGTGCTCGGCAGCACGGTGGCCAATCTGCTCGCCACGGTGCCGGACCACCCGAACCGGAAGATGTCCCTCACCGCGGCGCTCGCCTCCGTCGTGCCGGGGGCGATCTGGTGGATCTACGCCGCCTTCGTCACCGGGGGCATCCCCATCCACCGGCTGCGCGGCGGTCAGCCCTACACCTACCTGCACTACCTGCTCAACGGCGGCCTACTGCTGCTCGGCTGGGCGCTCGGGCAGATCGTCCGGGAGGTCCACCACGAAAGGACGCTGACCGGAGCGGTACGCCTGCTGCTCGCCGGCTCGACCACCCTCTGGCTCGTCTGCGGGCTGGGCCTGTACTGGCTGGCGATCCGGGTTTCGGTCCGCGCCACCCTGGTCGCCGCGTACGGCATCGGCGCGGTCTGGGCGATCGCCTTGACCGTCACCTCGCCGTTCCTGACGCTCGTGTTGCTCAGCGCGGCGATCGCCGGGTACGCCGTGCTGCACACCGTTCTGCTCGGCAGGGAACAGCGGGAACAGGAGAGGGCAGCCATCCTCGCCGACTGACCCGGCGGCATCCGGCCCTCCGATCCCGCCCGGGTCGGCGAGCCGAGGCGGGGAGGCGGGGCGGGGCG
>NZ_SMKG01000164.1 GCF_004348525.1 Micromonospora sp. 15K316
GCGGTGGGGGAGCCAGGCGGGGAACGTGTACCAGGCCAGGGCCGTCGCCACCGCGGCGGCGGCGAGCAGGAGCGTGACCAGCGACAGCGGGACGTGGTCACCGAGCGCCGCGGCGGTCTCGGTCCACCACCGGCTGAAGCTCATCGCTCGGCCGCCAGCAGGACGGGCTCCGGTGTTCCCGCCGGGGCGCGGGCGAGCAGCAGGTCCAGTCCCTCGGTGCGTATCCGGGTCTCCAGGTGCAGCACGGCGTCGAGGCAGGCGAGCGCCGGGTAGGCGACTCCGTTCACCGCGGCCCAGACCAGCAGGGCGACGGGGAGGGCCCAGTAGTCGTCGATGAGACCGAGCCGGGGTAGTCCGAGGATGATCCCGCTGGCCAGGCCGACCCGGAGGATCCACCAGCCGAGGTAGCCGAGCAGCCGGATCATGCCGGCGCGCAGCCCGGCCCGGGTGGCCAGCGCGGTGGCGCGGGACAGGACGCGGGGCAGCGGCACCCGGTCGACGACGAGCGCCGGTGCGAGGGCGCCGAGCAGGGCGAAGCCCACGAACCAGAGTGGTCCGCAGAACGCCGCCGCGTACATCAGGACGCCGACGACGAGCATGAACAGGGCGGTGCCGCCCCAGCGGCCGCCGGCCGGCCGGAGCACCTCGCCGGGGAGGGTGGTCCGGCCGAGGAGCGCGGCGGCGCCGGCCCGGGCTGCCGGGTTGCCGAGCAGCATGATGATCATGGCTTCGGTGGCCGCGCCGGCCGCCAGCAGCAGCCAGTACGTGCCGAACGACCCGCCGGACATCCACCAGATCGGCGGTACCGTCCCGGCCGCGAGGCGGAGCGGTTGCAGCACGAGGAACTGCTCGGCGGCGGCGAGAACGAGAGCGATCGGCACCAGTACGCGCGCCTGCGCGCGCAGCAGCAGGACCGCCGAGTCCAGCAGCTCGCCCACGGTGAGCGGGCGGTGCGGGAGCACGGCGATCGGGCCGGCGTCGGGCACGCGTACTCCTGGGGGCGGGGCGACGGTGGCGCGCGGCGGCGCACGCGGGGATCATGGTGTCACGCCCGGCCCGATCCGGTGGACCCGCAGGTCGCCGTCGGCGCGCGGTCGCCCACGGTGGCGGCTGCTGTGGCAAGCTTGCCGCGGCGGTACCGTGCCGGGTGACGCCGGTCCCACCGACATTGAAACGGGGATGGAAGATTAATCCCATGAGAGCCCGGGTTCTGGTGGTCGACGACGACCCCGCGCTTGCCGAGATGCTCGGCATCGTGCTGCGCAGTGAGGGGTTCCTGCCCTCCTTCGTCGCCGATGGGGAGCGGGCGTTGGCCGCGTTCCGCGACAACCGGCCCGACATTGTCCTGCTCGACCTCATGCTGCCCGGAATGAGCGGGATCGACGTGGCGCGCGCGATCCGTACGGAGTCGGGCGTTCCGATCGTCATGCTCACCGCCAAGAGCGACACGGTCGACGTGGTGCTCGGGCTGGAGTCCGGCGCCGACGACTACGTGGTCAAGCCGTTCAAGCCCAAGGAGCTGGTGGCCCGGATGCGGGCCCGGCTGCGGCGCGGTGAGGACGTGGCGCCGGAGCTGCTGACCATCGGGCCGCCCGGCAACCAGATCAGCATCGACGTGCCGGCCCACACGGTCAGCCGCAACGGCGAAGAGGTGAAGCTGACGCCGCTGGAGTTCGATCTGCTGGTCGCCCTCGCCCGCAAGCCGCGGCAGGTCTTCACCCGCGAGGTGCTGCTGGAGCAGGTCTGGGGCTACCGGCACGCCGCCGACACGCGGCTGGTGAACGTGCACGTGCAGCGGCTGCGCGCCAAGATCGAGCCCGATCCGGAGCGGCCGGAAATCATCCTGACCGTGCGTGGTGTGGGCTACAAGGCGGGCACCGGATAGCCTGGGGCGCACTGTGGCCTCCCCCGTGCTCCCGACCCCCGAACCAGCGACGACCCGCCGACGAGGCGCTGGTCGTGAGCTGTGGCGCGCCCTCAGCGGGCGGGTCGTGCGGATGCTGGCCGGGGTGCACCGGACGTGGCGGCGCTCCCTCCAGTTCCGGGTCGTCACCATCACGCTGGTGGCGTCCAGTCTGCTCGTGGGTGGTTTCGCGTACCTGACCGCTGACAAGATCACTGGGATCCTGCTGGAGAACGCCAAGACCGACGTGCGGCTGCGGTTGGAGGGCGGCGCCGAGTACGCGGCCAAACAGGTCTACCTCTACGGCCAGCCGCAGGAGGCCCAGCTCCAGGAGACCATCGAGGGCACGGTCAACTACCTGGCCGGCGGCGACCCGCAGCAGACCAGCGGTGTGGTGGTGGCGATCACCGCGGAGGATCATCCCGGGGTCATCCAGACCCGGACGGCGCCGGCGATCGACGTCGAGCCGCTGATCAGCCCGGAGCTGCGGGCCGCGGTCGCCAACGGCAACGTGGCCAGCCAGATCGGCACCGGCCGGCTCACCGGCGACCAGGACACCAAGTACCTGGCGTACGGCTCGCCGGTGCCGACCAAGTTCGGTCAGATCGAGCTCTACTACCTCGTTCCGCTGACCCGGCAGGACGTCACGGCGGCCGAGGCCCGGGCCACCGTGGTCGCCACCGGGGCCGCCCTCGTGGTGCTGCTCGGGCTGCTCGCGGCCCTGGTCACCCGGCTGGTGGTGAATCCGGTGCGGGTGGCCGCCCGGACCGCCCAGCGGCTCTCCGCGGGCCTGCTCGACCAGCGGATGGTGGTCAACGGCGAGGACGACTTGGCGTTGCTCGCCGCGTCGTTCAACCAGATGGCCACCAATCTGCAACGGCAGATCCTGCGGCTGGAGGAGATGTCCCGGTTGCAGCGGCGGTTCACCTCCGACGTCTCGCACGAACTGCGTACCCCGCTCACCACGGTCCGGATGGCCGCCGACCTGATCTTCGCCGAGCGCGACGAGTTCGACCCGGCGGTGGCCCGCAGCGCCGAGCTGCTCCAGGCCGAGCTGGACCGGTTCGAGGAGCTGCTCACCGACCTGCTGGAGATCAGCCGTTTCGACGCGGGCTTCGCCATGCTCGACGCGGAGCCGACCGACCTGGTGCCGATCGTGCACCGGGTGGTGGAGCGGCTGGCCGGCCTGGCCGAGCGGGTCGGCGTACCGATCGAGGTGGACCTGCCGGAGGACGAGGTGATCGCCGAGGTCGATCCGCGGCGGGTCGAGCGCGTGCTGCGCAACCTCGTCGGCAACGCGGTCGAGCACGGCGAGGGCCGGCCGGTGCTGATCCGGTTGGGCATGGACGACACCGCGGTGGCGATCACCGTACGCGACCACGGGGTGGGGCTGAAGCCGGGCGAGGAGAAGTTGGTCTTCAACCGGTTCTGGCGCGCCGACCCGTCACGGGCCCGGCAGACCGGTGGCACCGGGCTCGGCCTGTCGATCAGCGTGGAGGACGCGCGGCTGCACGGCGGCTGGCTGGAGGCGTGGGGCGCGCCGGGCCAGGGCGCCCAGTTCCGGCTCACGCTGCCGGCGCGGGCCGGGGACCGGCTGACCACCTCACCGCTGCGGCTGGTGCCCGAGGATGCCCGGCTGCCGTTCGGCGGCCCGGGCGACGCCGCGCCGCTGGCGATCGGTCCGGGCTCCGGTGGGGCGTTGGCGATCGGCCCGGCGCCGACCGGAGATCCGGAGAGCACGCGGGCGGAGGTGCGCACGTGAGGGCACGCCTCGTGGCCGGGGCGCTCTGCGGGGCCCTGGCGGTCGTCGGGTTCACCGGCTGTGGCATCCCGGAGCGCTCCGAGGTGCAGGTCGACCGGCGCAAGGAGCCGGCGACCGAGTCGGGCGCGGTAAACGCCGGACGCCAGGAGCCGCCCACCCGGATGATGGCCACGAAGCCGGAGGATTTCGTCGAGAACTTCCTCGCCGCGGCCGCGGGTGATCCGGACCGCGCCTACAACCGGGTCAAGCAGTTCATCGACCCGCAGTACCGCAGCCGGCTCCAGGAGAAGCGGGGCAGCGAGGTCGAACTCACCGTCGTCCGGCTGACCGACGCGCCGCGGATCACGCTCAACGACGACAGTCCCGTCGGCGACGACAGCCTCAAGGTGACCATCACGGTGCAGCAGATCGGCGTCCTGCGGACCGACGGGACGCTCGTGCCGCCGGTCTCCGGCGAGACGCGGTACGAGTTCGGGGTGCGGGGAGCCGCCACCCAGGCCGGTGCGGCGGACGACGTGGCCGGCTTCTACGTGACCGAGCCGCCGAACCTGCTGTTGCTCAGCGACACCGCGCTGGAGCAGTACTACGAGAGCCGGACTATCTACTTCTGGAGTTCGGACCGCACCCATCTGGTGCCCGACCTGCGCTACCTCCCGGTCACGGTGCCCGCCGAGCGGCGGCTCAACGAGGTGGTCAAGTGGTTGGTCGACGGCCCGTCGGACTGGCTGCGCGCCGGCGTGGTGGGGCTGCCCGACCGCACCGAGTTGATCAACAACGCCACCGGCAGCAACGGCCGCTGGGAGGTCAACCTGGACATGCCCGGTGACGACCGTACCCGGGCCGATCAGCTCGTCACCCAGCTCGCCTGGTCGTTGCACGACTTCGACGGCGAGTTGGAGCTGAAGATCCGCAACAACTCGGTGAAGGTGGAGGACCTGGCCGCGCGACGCTCGGCGTGGGATCTGTACCGGCTGCGGGAGGGGCCCCGGCGGTACTGCGTGTTCGAGGAGGCGATCCATCCGCTCACCGTGGACGGGGAGCCCGCCGCCGTGGTGCCGCTGGATCCGGCGGCGAACCGGAACGTGGTCTCCGCCGGGCTCGCCCGCGCCGAGGAGCAGATCCTCGCCGCCCTCGTGGTGACCGCCCCCGGCGGGAAGCAGCGGCTGAGCGTGGGCACCGGGCGCGGACCGGTGACCTCCTTCGCCAAGGGGAAGGAGCACAAGGCGATCGGTCAGCCCGTCTGGCTGCGCTCCAGCGACCCGCGCCGGCCCCTGGGGCTGGTGGTGGCCGACGGCCGGCTCTACCGGTTCGACGGCGAAGCGCAGATGACCCAGATCGTGCTCAACCTGCCCCCGGGTGCGGTCACCGCGGTCGCCGCCTCGCTGGACGGCCAGCGGATCGCGCTGATCGCCGGCGGTGCGCTCTACGTCGCGGCGATCAACCTGGTGGACGGGGGCGGGGTGACCGTCGGGCCGTCGCGTCGGGTGAGCACTTCGTTGACCGGCCTCTCGGCGGTCGACTGGGGTGACGAGAACCGGCTGATCGTGGCGGGCTCGGCGGCGCGTCCGGCGATCTATGACATCAGCGTGGACGGCGTCCTCCAGTCGCCGCTCACGGCGGACACCCGCGCCAAGGTGACCCACCTGTCGGCGTACCCCGTGAACCCGACTGTCCAGGTCCCCTCCGGCGCCCTGATGTACGAGGCGAACGGGGTGGCGTACCGGACCAAACCGGTGGAGCGGATCCAACCCGCCCAGGTGGCCGACGCGACGCCGCCGCCGACCGGCGTACGGCCCGCGAACCCGTCCGCCCCCTTCTTCCTCTTCTGATCCGGTGCGGGGTCTCGGCGGGCTCTGGGCGGACCTCGGTGACCTGGTGCTGCCCGCCGACTGCGCGGGTTGCCGGGAGCGCCGTTCCGGACTGCGGCACGGGGTGTGCCCGGAGTGCGTGTCGACGCTCGGCGCGCTACGCCCCGGGCCGGTCCGGCCCACCCCCGCGCCGACCGGTCTGCCGCCCTGCTTCGCCCTCGGCCCGTACGCCGGCCCACTGCGGGAGGCCCTGCTGGCGTACAAGGAGCACGGCCGGCACGGGCTGGCGCGACCGCTCGGCGCGCTGCTCGCCGAGGTGGTCGCCGTGGCCGTGGAGCCGGTGCGCCCGGTGGCCCTGGTGCCGGTACCGGACACCGCGGCGGCGGCCCGTGCCCGGTACGGCGACCACCTGGACCGGCTCGCCCGGCACTGCGCCGACCGGCTGCGTCGGGCCGGTTGGCCGGTGCGGGTGCTCCGGCCGCTGCGGGCGCTGCCCCGCCCCGATTCGGTGACGTTGGACAGCGCGGGGCGCGCCGCGGCGGCCCAGACCGCGTTCCGGTCCCGGTCGGCCGGGCGGGGCGGGGTCGAGGCGACAGTGGTGGTGCTCGACGACATCGTGACCACCGGGGTCACCCTCGCTGCGGTGAGCCGGGAACTGAGCGCGACCGGGTCGGCACCCGCCGTCGCCGCAGTGCTCGCCGCCACCGAAAAGCGACACCGCTGATAACTCTTCGTGTTTCGGTTTCACCCGATGGTGTACGACCTGCGAGAAATCGTGGCGCTCTTTGCAACCAGGGGTGACTGCTCCGAGAACAGGAGTTAGCGTCAACGTGTCGGGGGTAGGAGGTCATCCCAACCGCCCCCGGCGGTGGAAGGAGGCGTAGCCGTACTGACCGGTCGACGCCGAGCGGGGCCTCATCCCTAGGGGCGAACGACCGGGATAACCGATCGAGATACGTCCGAGCCAGGGAGGTCACGTGGACATCGTGGTCAAGGGCCGAAACGTCGAGGTGCCGGACCATTACCGGGTGCACGTAGCCGAGAAACTCGCCAAGATCGAACGCTACGATCACAAGCTCATTCGGGTCGACGTGGAGTTGTTCCACGAACGCAATCCACGCCAGTCCGACCATTGCCAGCGGGTGGAGATCACCTGCATCTCCCGCGGTCCGGTGATCCGCGCCGAGGCCTGCACGAACGACTTCTACTCCGCGCTCGACGCGGCGATCGCCAAGCTCGACACCCGGCTGCGCCGGGCGGCCGACCGGCGCCGCGTGCACCGGGGTCGGCACGCACCCCTCTCCGTCGCGGCGGCCACCGCCGACCTGCCGGTCACCGACCTGGCGTCGGACCCGCTCGGCGCGTTGAGCGACAACGGCCGGACCGCCACCGCGGTCGCGGAACGGGTCGAGGCCGAGGAGGAGTACGACGACCAGCCCTGGCACATCGCGCGGGAGAAGGTGCACCCGGCCGAGCCGATGACCGTCGACGACGCCCTGTTCCAGATGGAACTGGTCGGCCACGACTTCTACCTGTTCCTGGACAAGGAATCCGGAAGGCCCAGCGTGGTCTACCGCCGCCGTGCCTACGACTACGGCATCATCTCGCTGGCCGTCTGAGCCGTACGCCGATCAGGGGGCCGTCGTCGGCACGGCCTCCTGATCCGGGTCAGCGGAGTTCGCCCGGCGACAGGCCGAAGATCAGGTCGTCGATCCGGGTGCCGGCCAGGCCGGGCAGCCGGCCACGGAGCAGACCCTCCCGGCGGAAGCCGACCTTCTCCAGCACCCGGTGCGACGCGATGTTCTCGGGCACCGTGCCGGCGGCGAGCCGGAGCAGAGCCGCCGGCCCGAAGGCCCAACCGGCGAGCAGCCGCAGCGCGCGGGTGGCGTACCCGCGCCCGCGCCACCGCGGCAGCAGGGCGTAGCCGACGGTGCCCTCCCCGGCCTGCGGGTCGCTCACGGAGAGCCCGCAGCTGCCGACCGGTTCGCCGGTCGCCGCGTCCAGGATCAGCATCCGCGCCAGTTCACCGGTGAGCCACTGGCTCTGCGACAGCCGGCAGCGCCGCTCGATCGCGGCCCGGTCCGGCGGTATCGGCGGCGCCTGGTTCGCCACCACCTCCGGCCGGGTGTGCAGCCGGTACATCACGTCGGCGTCGTCCGGGCCGAGCGGGCGCAACGTCACCACGCCGTCGGTCAGCACACCGTGCGGCAGGTCCGGCAGCTGCCGCGGTGTCGGCCGGGGCGGGTCGTCGGCGAGGCGTACCCAGGCCAGCAGGTCATGCCGGTCGCCGCGCCGGGAGGGGTTGGCGGCGCGGCGTACGCCCTCGAAGCGGAAGCCGGCGCCCAGCGCGACCCGCTGGCTGACCGCGTTCTCGGCGTGGGTGAGCAGCTCCAGCCGCACGGTCCCGGTGGCGAAGGCGCGCTCGGCGAGGGCCCGGGTGGCGGAGCCCGCGACACCCCGGCCCCGCGCGTCCGGCGTCACCCAGTAGCCGATCTCGGCCTGGCCCCGGTAGGGCACCGGGTTGCTGAGGCCGACCGCACCGAGCAGCCGATCCGTGGCGGGGTCGGCGACGGCGTACGCGGCCCCGCCGCCGGCCCAGGCCGCCGGGGCGCCCACGCCGATCCACGAGCGGGCGTCCGCCTCGGTGTACGGGCTGGGCAGGCCCGAGATGTACCGCCCGGTCAGCGGGTCGGCGCAGCCGGCCACCACGCCGGCGACGTCGTCGAGCCGGAACGGGCGCAGCCGCACGCCGTACGCCTCGACCACCTCCGGTGTCATGCCAGGTCTTCCGGGAGCAGGGCGCCGACCCAGACGTCCACCCGCTCGCCCCGGTGGGTCAGGCCGCTGCGGGCGGTGCCCTCGACGGTGAAGCCGGCCTTCTCGGCGGCCCGCCGGGAGGAGGTGTTCCCCACGTTGGCCCGCCACTCGATCCGAGCCAGCCCGAGCGTCGTGAAGCCCCAGGTGCAGAGCGCGGTGAGGGCGGCCGGCACGAACCCCCGGCCCCGGGCGGTTGGCGCGGTCAGGTAGCCGACGTCGGCGAGCAGCGGGTCGGTGGGGGAGAGCCGCAGGTCGATCGCCCCGACGTAGCTGTCGTCCGGGTCGGCGATGGTGTAGCACGCGCTGGTACCGGCGGCCCAGGTGTCCTGGGCGAAGGCGAGGTACGCCTCGGCGTGCGACCGCTCGTACGGGTCCGGCACGGTGGTCCAGCGGATGGTCTCCGGGTCGCGGCAGGTCTGCACGATCGCGTCGAGGTCGCGTTCCTCCCTCGGACGCAGCTGGAGCTCCGTCGCGCCGGCGGTGGCGAAGAGGAGGGGCTGCGGCCGGCCGAAGACGGCGGCCCGGCGGGCCTCCAGGGTGCCGGGGGCGGCGGGGCCGGGCTCGCCCGGCGCGGGCACCTCCCCGGGCAGGAGCGAGCCGATCCAGCCCTCGGAACGGCCGCCGGGGACCGGGTCGGCGAACCGCAGCCGCCCGTCGATCCGGAACCCGGCGCGGAGCGCGACCAGCCGGGACGCGTGGTTGCCGACCTCGGCCTGCCAGATCAGCCGGCGTAGCTTCCGCGCGTCGAACGCCCACCGGGCGACGGCGCGGGCCGCCCGGGCCGTCACGTTCCGGCCGCGTGCCCAGGGAGCCGTCCAGTACCCGATCTCACCGGAGCCGAGACGAGTGTCGATCGCGACGAGCCCGCAGGAGCCGAGCAGTTCCCCGGTGGCGGCGTCGCAGACCGCGAACGGCGCGCCGGTGCCGTCGGCCCAGTCCCGGGGGCTCACCTCGGTGACGAACCCGCGGGCGTGTTCGGGCAGGTACGGGCGGGGTACGGTGGTCCAGCGCTGGATGTCCGGATCCTGGCAGGCGCGGTGGACGGCCTCCGCGTCGTCGGCCCGCCACGGGCGTAGCAGCAGGCCGTCCTCGATGATCTCCACGGGCTCCACCCGAGCATGGTGCCGGATCGTTCGCCCACGGCGTAACCGGATATCCGCGGCATCCCGCGTGCGGCGCACGGTATGTCGGTTTCCGTTCGACCGGGCCGCCGCCACCAGTGACCATCGGCCCGATGTAGCGCCTACGATGGTTCGAGACTGTCTAGGGGAGCGTTGATCCGTGTCGATTCTGGAAAAGGTCCTTAACGCGGGCGAAGGCCGCATGGTGCGCCGCCTCAAGGCCATCGCCGCCGCCGTCAACTCGATCGAGGACGACTACGTCAACCTCACCGACGACGAACTGCGCGGCATGACCGGGCAGTTCCGTGAGCGGCTCGCCGACGGCGAGACCCTCGACGACCTGCTGCCGGAGGCGTTCGCCGTGGCGCGCGAGGCGGCGGCCCGGGTGCTCGGCCAGCGGCCCTACGACGTCCAGGTGATGGGCGGCGCGGCGCTGCACTTCGGCAACATCGCCGAGATGAAGACCGGCGAGGGCAAGACCCTGACCTCGGTCATGGCGGTCTACCTCAACGCGCTCTCCGGCAAGGGCGTGCACGTGGTCACGGTCAACGACTACCTGGCCCAGCGCGACGCCGCCTGGATGGGCCGGGTGCACGACTTCCTCGGGCTCACCGTCGGCGTGGTGCTGCCCAACCGGCCGGCCTCCGAGCATCGGGCCGCCTACGAGTGCGACATCACCTACGGCACCAACAACGAGTTCGGCTTCGACTACCTGCGCGACAACATGGCCTGGTCGAAGGACGAGCTGGTCCAGCGCGGGCACAACTTCGCGGTCGTCGACGAGGTCGACTCGATCCTCATCGACGAGGCCCGGACGCCGCTGATCATCTCCGGTCCGGCCGAGCACTCCGCCCGCTGGTACAGCGAGTTCGCCGGAGTCGTCGCCCGGCTCCAGCCCGGCACGGACGGCGAGGGCGACTACGAGGTCGACTACGCCAAGCGGACGGTCGCGGTCACCGAGCGGGGCGTCGCCAAGGTCGAGGACCGGCTGGGCATCGACAACCTCTACGAGTCGGTGAACACCCCCCTGGTCGGCTACCTGAACAACGCGATCAAGGCCAAGGAGCTCTACAAGCGCGACAAGGACTACATCGTCAACGAGGGCGAGGTCCTGATCGTCGACGAGTTCACCGGGCGCATCCTGCACGGCCGCCGCTACAACGAGGGCATGCACCAGGCGATCGAGGCCAAGGAGGGGGTGGAGATCAAGCAGGAGAACCAGACCCTGGCCACCATCACCCTCCAGAACTACTTCCGCCTCTACGAGAAGCTGTCCGGGATGACCGGTACCGCCCAGACCGAGGCGAGCGAGTTCAACAAGGTCTACAAGGTCGGCGTGGTGACCATCCCGACCCACCGCCCGATGGTCCGGCAGGACCGGCCGGACGTGATCTACAAGACCGAGAAGGCCAAGTTCAACGCCGTGGTGGAGGACATCGCCGAGCGGCACGAGCAGGGCCAGCCGGTGCTGGTCGGCACCGTCTCGGTGGAGAACTCCGAGATCCTCTCCCAGCTGCTGCGCCGCCGGGGCATCCCGCACGAGGTGCTGAACGCCAAGTTCCACGCCCGGGAGGCGGAGATCGTCGCCCAGGCCGGGCGCAAGGGCGCGGTCACCGTGGCCACCAACATGGCCGGCCGGGGTACGGACATCCTGCTCGGCGGCAACGCCGAGTTCCTCGCCGCCAGCGAGCTGCGCCAGCGGGGCCTGGACCCGGTGGAGCAGGAGGAGGAGTACGCCAAGGCGATGGAGGAGGTCCTGCCCACCTGGAAGCAGGCCTGCGACGTCGAGGCGGAGGAGGTCGCCGCGGCCGGCGGTCTCTACGTCCTGGGCACCGAGCGGCACGAGTCCCGCCGGATCGACAACCAGCTGCGAGGTCGTGCCGGCCGGCAGGGTGACCCGGGTGAGTCCCGCTTCTACCTGTCCCTCCAGGACGAGCTGATGCGGCGGTTCCGAGCGGGCGCGGTCGAGGCGGTGATGGACCGTTTCAACATCCCGGAGGACGTGCCCATCGAGTCGAAGATGGTCACCCGCCAGATCAAGACCGCGCAGGCCCAGATCGAGGGCCAGAACGCGGAGATCCGCAAGAACGTCCTGAAGTACGACGAGGTGCTCAACAAGCAGCGCCAGGTGATCTACGGCGAGCGCCTGCGGGTGCTCAACGGTGAGGACCTCTCCGAGCAGGTCCGCAACATGATCGACGACGTGGTCGGCGCGTACGTGCGGGGGGCCACCTCCGAGGGTTACGCGGAGGAGTGGGACCTCGACCAGCTCTGGACCAGCCTCAAGCAGCTCTACCCGGTGGGCGTGAGCGTCGAGGATCTGGAGGAGGAGGCCGGCGGCTCCCGCGCCAGCATGGACGAGGACTTCCTGGTCGCCCGCCTCAAGGAGGACGCGCACGCCGCGTACGACCGGCGTGAGGAGCAGCTCGGCGAGGAAGCCGTACGGCAGCTCGAGCGGATGGTCCTGCTCCAGGTGATCGACCGCAAGTGGCGCGAGCACCTCTACGAGATGGACTACCTCCAGGAGGGCATCAGCCTCCGTGCGTACGCCCAGCGCGACCCGGTCGTGGAGTACCAGCGCGAGGGCTTCGACATGTTCGCCAACATGATGGACGGCATCAAGGAGGAGACGGTCGGTTTCCTCTACAACCTGGAGGTCCAGGTCAACGAGCCGGAGCCGGAGGCGGAAGAGGTCCAGCTGCTGGACAAGCCGGTCGAGCTGCGGGCCAAGGGTCTGAACCGGACCCCGCAGCAGCAGGGCCTGCAGTACTCATCGCCCACCATCGACGGTGAGGCGGGCGCCGGCGGGGTCGCCGTGGAGCAGGCCGAGCAGCAGGCTCCGGCCCTCGGCGTCGGCCGGCCGGCGAAGGCCGCCCCGGCCGCGCCCGGTACGACCGCCCCGACCGCGCCGCAGCGCCCCGCCAGCGGGATGAACGGACCGGCCGTCGCGGCCGGGGCCGCCCGCCGCCCCGCACCCGGCCAGGTCGAAGCCGGCAACGGCCCGTCCCGCAACGCGCCCTGCCCGTGCGGTTCGGGGCGCAAGTACAAGCGGTGCCACGGCGCACCCGGTGGCGGGGCCTGACAGATCCAACGCTTCATCCGGAACGCCTCGGGGCAGTAGCGCCCCGGGGCGTTCCGCCTTTCCGGCCTGGCCCAGCTCGGCCCGACGCGGCCCGGCTCGGTTCGGCCCGGCCGGGTCGATCGGCCTGATTCGAGGCGGCTTGGTCGGAGCTCGGTACCGCGCGCCCACCCCCGGTCGGTTCGGGCGGCTTTGATCCGATGTATCCCGTTATCGGTCGCGATCCCCCTGCCGTTCCGGTGGTGATCCACTCGTCTTCATGGATATCGGGGTATGCGGCGCTCGGGATACCCCGACTTCAGGGATCTCGAGTGGATCACCGCCGGGGAGGGGGAAGGCTGGGCTGGGACAAACACGACGGGTCCGCGCCGCCCCTCGACGGTCTTTCACCTCACCGGGCCGGATCCGCCCCACCCCAACGGAACTGGGCGGGTCACAGGACGTGCAGGGCGGTGCAGAGCCAGCGGCCCCGGCGGTGTTCCAGGCGAAGGGCGAGCGCCCAGCTGCGTCCGGCGGCGCCGGTGAGCACCGCGGCCACCTCGACCGCCCCGGACCGGGGCTCCCCGGCCCGGACGCGTCGCACCCGGACGGTGGGGCGGACGGAGCGGGCCGAGCGGCGGCGGGGCGGCCCGATGCGGCTGGTCGCCCGCGACAACTCGGGCAGCAGGTCATGGGCCCGGGCGGGATCCAGGAGTGGTCGTAGCTGCGCCGGTGGCCGGTAGCCGTTGAGCACCTCCACGCAGGTGCCGACGAACCGGTGCGCCGCCCGGGTCGCCTCCGCGGTGGCGGTGACCAGGGCTTCGGGCGGCAGGGCCGCGGCGGGGCCCCGCCC
>NZ_SMKG01000165.1 GCF_004348525.1 Micromonospora sp. 15K316
CCGTCGTCGTCCAGCTACCCGACGCGGCCCCCACCGACCGCCCCCTGAACGACAGTTCCGACCCCCGGGAGAACCCCCATGACCGACACCGGAAGACCTGAGCCGGCGGTGCGGCTGACCCGCGCCGACCTGGACGCGCTGCCCAGCTACGTACCGGGTCGCAACCCGACCGACCTGGCCCGGGAGCTCGGGCTGCCCGAGGCGATCAAGCTGGCCAGCAACGAGGTCCCGTACGGCCCGCTGCCCGGCGTGGTCGAGGCGGTCACCGAGGCCGCCGCCGGGGTGCACCGGTACCCGGACATGGGCGTGGTCACGCTCCGCAACACGCTCGCCGAGCGGTACGGGGTGGACCCCGACCGGATCGCCACCGGCTGCGGGTCGGTGGCCCTCGCGGAGCACCTGGCGCGAGCCACCAGCCTGCCCGGCGACGAGGTGCTCTACTCGTGGCGCTCGTTCGAGGCGTACCCGATCATCGCGGCGACCAGCGGCGCGACCAGCGTTCAGGTCCCCAACGGGGCTGGCCACGGGCACGACCTGGAGGCCATGGCGGCGGCGGTGACCGACCGGACCCGGCTGGTCCTGGTCTGCACGCCGAACAACCCGACCGGCACCGCCCTGCGGAAGGCGGAGCTGGACCGTTTCCTCGACGCCGTGCCGGACGACGTGCTCGTGGTGATCGACGAGGCGTACCGTGAGTTCGTCACGGACCCGGAGGTGCCGGACGGGCTCGCGTACCTCGACCGGCCGAACGTGGCGGTGCTGCGCACCCTCTCCAAGGCGTGGGGGCTGGCCGGGCTCCGGATCGGCTTCCTGGTCGCCCAGCCGGAGGTCGCGGCGGCGGTCCGCAAGGTGGTCACCCCGTTCTCCACCAGCATGGTGGCCCAGGCGGCCGCGCTGGCCGCGCTGGCGCAGGCCGACGAGGTCGAGCGCCGGTGCGCCCTGGTCGTCGCCGAACGGGACCGGGTCACCGAGGCGCTGCGCAAGTTCCTGCCGGACGTCCCCACCAGCCAGGCGAACTTCGTCTGGCTGCCGCTCGGTGACCGGGCCGTTTCCTTCGGCAAGGCGTGCGAGTCGCGCGCGGTGATCGTCCGCCCGTTCCCCGGCGACGGGGTACGGGTCACCATCGGCACTCCGGCCGAGAACGACGCCTTCCTGGCCGCCGCCGAGGCGGCGCTGGCCTGACACCGGCCGGTCCGGTCCGCCGCCTCGCGGCGGGCCGGACCGGATCGATCGGTCAGGCCGCCGGCGCGGGTGCTCGGAGGCGGTTGCGCCGCCGGTAGGCGTAGACCGCGAAGAGCGCCAGCACCAGCCCGGACGTGACCAGCCCGGCGGTGATCGCCTCGTCGGAGCGGTCCTCGGTGCTGGCCGCCGCCGCGGGTACCGCCCCGAAGGTGACCGTGCCGGTGGCGGTCCGCTTGGTCCAGCCGCTGGCCAGGGCGAGTTTCGCCGCCCAGGGCCCGTCGGGCAGCCGCCGGTCGAGCGGTACCCGGACGGTGGTGCTGCCGTCCAGTGGCAGGGTGTGCGCCTCGGCCTTCACCGGCCCGGCGGCGAGGCCACCCGGTCCGTCGCTCAGCCAGAGCTCCCCGGCGAGGTCGAGCGCGCGCTGGCCGGTGTTGCGCACCTCCGCGCTGACGAACGGCGTTCCGTCCTTCTCCCGTCCGCCGGTCAGCGGGCCGATGTCGAAGCCCGACGGGGGCTCCCCGCCGGCGCCGACGGAGAGGTAGACCCGGATACCGGACCGGCCTATGTTGCGCACGTTCCCGCCGTCCGTGCCGGGCACCTCGGCCCAGATGACCGCGTACCGCTCGCCGGCCTCGGCCTTGCGCGGCACCTCGATGGTGACGAGGGCCTCGACCTCCTCGCCCGGCGCCAGCGCCTCCTCACGCGGCTGCACGCTGATCCAGCTGCTCAGCTCGTTCTCGGTCCGACCGGGGGCGAACTCGAAGCCGTCGGCCGTGACGTCGGCCGCGGCGGCGTAGAGCGACACCTTCCGGTGGATCTCCGAGGTGTTCTCGACCATCACCCGGCGCTTGATGGTGGTGCCGGGCTTGAGGTGGTCGACTATGTACTTGTGCGCCGGGTGTCGTCGCGCCGGTCGACCGGCGCGTCGAGCAACTGGATCCCGACGGAGACGTCCGGTGCGGTCGGGCTCGCCGTCGGGGAGGACCGCTGCCTCTCCCGCTCCTCCCGCCCCTCTGCCGGGACGTCGGCCTCGGGGATGTCGGGTTCGGCGAGCGCGGCCGGTCGGGTCGCCGACGCGGGCGCGGCGGCCAACGCCGGCGCCCCGGTCGTGACCAGCACGGTCACGGCCAGGGCGAGGGCGCGGATGCGGTCATGCCACCGAATGGGTGATCACCCCCGAGTAGCTGCCGCCGACCGCGGTCTCCGGGACCTGAATCCGGATGTCCGGGGCCCAGCTGGCGGAGTTGTTGCCGGTGCCCGAGGTCTTGGAGAAGGCCGTCCGCGGCACGCCCAGGTTGACCCGGTCGGCCTCGGTGGGCTGGCCGGGTACGAACACGCTGCCAGGGCTGCCGGTGCTGCTGGTCAAGCCACCGGACCAGTACTCCACGAGGTTGGGCGTGATGGTCTCCTCCGGCGTGGCGTTGCCGGTGGTGAACGAGCTGGACGAGACGGTGGCGACCCAGGTGGCGCTCAGCGCGGCCCGCTGGTCGGTGACCGTCACGGTCCCGAGCTCACCCGTGAGGTTGCCGCCGGCGAAGACGGAGCCGAGGTTCACCGCCGCGGGGACCGTGATGTTGAGGTCGGCGGTGGCGACGGTGAAGGTGACGATGGTGTCGCCGGTGGGCGCGGCGGCGGCGGGCGTCGCCAGGGCCACCACGGTGGCCGCTGCGGCGGTCAGGGCAAGAAGTGGCTTCTTCATGTCGATGACGTTATGGAACACAAGGCCCTGAACAGGCATTATTCGGGCAAATCACTCTTCAGGCTACAGAGTGGGTGATCGTTCCCCGGTAGCTGCCGGCGACGATGTCGCTCGGGATCGCCACCCGGATCGTGGGCGTCCAGGCGACCGTGTTGTTGCCACTGCCGGCCGTCTTCCGGAACGCCTCGCGAGTCACCGCCAGCGTGACGGCCTGCGCCGCGGTGGGCTGCCCGGGCACCAACGTGCCGCCGCCGGTGCTGCGCACCGGCGGCCCCGACCAGTAGGAGATCCGGTCCCGCGTGATCGTGCGCTGGGCACCGCCCGCACCGGTGACGAAGAGGGTGGCGGAGACCGTGGCGACCCAGGTGTTCGGGTTCACCGGGCCCCGGAAGTCGGTCACCTCCACCCGGCCGAGCTGACCCGTGAGCGTTCCGCCCGCAAGACCGGCGCCCAGGTTGACGGCGGCCGGGACGGTGATGTCGACGCCGGGCGTCAGAGCCACCTGAAACGTCCGGAGAGCCGGCGCCGCGTCGGCCGGCGCGGGGCTTATCAGGATGATGATTACGCCCACCAGGGCTGCCAGGAGTCGCACAGAGTGACTATAAGTAACTTATGTCCGATTTGTCGAACAGGTGGGGCGTGTCCCGGCTCAGGTCGCGGCCAGGACCAACGGCTCCGAGGTGAGGAAGTACGCCTGATCGTCCGCGTCCGGGTCGACCGGCTCCCGCAGGCGCTCCACGACCACATAGCCGGCCGCCGCGTACACCCCGCCCGGCACGTAGCCGGTGCCGTCCTGCCCGACGGTGAGCGTGAACCGGGACCGCTCGACGCCGGTCGCCGGATCGAGCGTGACCAGCTCCCGGGCGTCGGTCAGCACGTGCACCCGGCCCGGCTGGACCGCGATCACCCGCCCCTGACCCAGGTCGGGGCGGCGCCACAGCTCGGCCCCGGTCCGGGCGGAGCGGCCCACCAACGCCCCGTCGACCAACCCGACCGCCTGGTCACCGGCGAGCTGGGAGTCGAGCCCGTCCAGCGCCGGTGCGGGCACCGGCGAGCCCGCACCGGTCAACCAACCCCGACCCGCCCCGTCGCCCGGGCCGGCCGTACGAAGGCCGGAGCAGCCCGAGGACCCGACGCGACAACCCACCGGGGTCACCACCAACTCGTCACCCGCGCCCGGCGGTCGCCAGCGGCCGGTCACCGCGCCGGTGCCCGCGTCCCGGAACTCGACGACGGCCGCCCCGGCGCAGCCGTCCACGCTCACCAGCTGCCCCGCCTCGGTGGCCCCGACGTCGCTGTGGCACCCCGTCCCGACCTCCGACCGCCAGAGTCGGCGCCCGCCGGCCAGGTCGACAGCGCTCGCCTCACCGGCGCCGGTCGCCACCACCACGTCCCGGCCGTCGCCGCCACGAGTGAGGTAGAGCCCGACCGGATCCCACACGATCGCGGCCCCGGTACGCCGAGCGTCCGGCTCCCGCTGCGGCACCGGCCCGTCGGTCCGCCAGACCACCCGCCCGTCCCGCGCGTCCAGCGCCACCAACCGCCCGTCCGACCAGCGGCTGACCACGGTGGTCCCGGTCGCCACCACCCCGACGAGCTCGGCGGGCCAGCGGCGGTACGACCAGAACGGGGTGGTGCGGTGACGGCCGTCGACCGGGGTGTCCGCGTACACCTGGCGGTGGCCGGCGTAGACGCGCAGGCGGTTGTCGACGATCAGCGGGGCGACGGGCAGCCGCCCGATCACCCCCGCCGGCGGCTGCGCGGGGGCCGGGTACGCGGCGTGCGCGACCGTGCTGACCTCGGCGGGGGCGAGCACCCGGTAGACCGTCGCCGCCACCGCGGCGGTGACGAGCAGCACCGCGACCGCCAGCACGACACGTCGCGGGCCGTTCCGGAACCCCATGCGCACCTCCGCCCGGCACAGTACTAGGGCCGGCGTCACAGTCCTCGGCAGCGGGGTGGGCAGCAGCGGGAGCAGCGCGACCACGAAGCCGAGCGCCCAAGTCGAGCCGAGGCGGAGTTCGGGCGGCGGCCCGGCGAAGCCCGCGAACGGGGCGTCGGCGGCAGGTGCCGCTCAGGCGGCCCGGCTCGACTCGGCCGGCCCCTCGGCGGCGGCAGCCAGGTCGGCGAGGTCCCGCCGCAGCGCGTGCTCCACCGCGCGGGCGGCGAGCGCACCGAGGAGCAGTGCGGCCACCCGGCCGCACTCATCAGCCGGCAGCGCCTCCAGGGTGACGGTGGCCAGGGTGCCGCCGCGGTGCCGGCGTCGCGTGCCACGCAGCGTCCAGGTGATCCGGTAGTCCACGCCGGCGCCCGGGGAGACGAGCACGAGACGCCGGGGAGGAGCCGCCTCCACCACGTGGAACTCCTCGACCAGGAGATCGCCGTCCGGCTGGTGGCGGGGCTCCCGCCATGCGGTGCCCGGCCCGAACGAGCCGGTGGTGAGCAGCTCGACCGGGCCGGCGAGGTGCCGCCGAGCCCGGCCGGGCAGGTCGGTCAGGAGACGCCACACGTCGACGGCGCGCGCCTCGATGCGCCCGGTAACCGTCACCGTCGGCATGCCACCTCCCGTGGCGTCGACGGTACGCGGCGTGAGCGCTGAGCGGGGGCCTCCGGGCGCAATTCCCACCGGAGACCCCGAATCGGTACGTCTACCGCCCGCGATGGGGCCCGTTCGCGAGGACCGATCCACAGCCGACCCGGTCCGCGAGGACCGGTCCTCCACGGTCAGCTGTCGAACTGGCCGGCGCGGATCGCGCCGACGAAGGCCGTCCACCCGGGCGGGCTGACCGAGAGTGTGGGTCCCGTCTGGTCCTTGGAGTCGCGTACCGCGACCACCCCGAGGACGTCGACCAGATTGTCCGCCACCTCCACGCAGAGGCCCTGGTCGTTGGAGCGGCTGCTGGTACGCCAGATGGCGCCGGTCAGATCGTGCATCGTGAACTACCTCCCTGTGCGTCGGGACGCCCCGTCCACGACCGGCGGGACCTGTCGTGGGCCCGTCCGGCGCGACGGGGCGTCGGAATCCGGAGCGATCAACGCGGGAGGTGGCGGGCCCGGTCGCACCATCTGTGCGATTGGGCTGATCACGGATCGGACGAGCCGATGTGACGCCGTCGACCGACGTTCCGTGCTGGTCAGCGGGGAGGGAGGATGGTGCCGGTCACCTCGCCGAGGGCGATGCTGGTGCCGTCCGGGCCGGGCGCGGTCGCGGTGATCGTGACCGTGTCCCCGTCGGCGAGGAAGGTCCTGGCTTCGCCCCCGACCTTCACCGGCTCGGCCCCGCCCCAGGTGAGCTCCAGGAACGAGCCGACCTGCCCGCGCTCCGGGCCGGAGACGGTGCCGGAGGCGTAGAGGTCACCGGTACGCAGCGACGCCCCGTTGACGGTCAGGTGCGCCAACTGCTGGGCCGGCGTCCAGTACATGGTGGCGAACGGCGGTTCGCTGACCCGCTCGCCGTTCCACTCCACGGCGATCCGCAGGTCCAACCCGAGGTGCGGCACGGCGCGCAGGTAGTCGACGACCGGCGGCTCCTGCTGCGGGGCGGGTACGAACGCCTCGCTCAGGGCGTCCAGCGGCGTGACCCACGCCGAGACGGAGGTGGCGAAGGACTTGCCCAGGAACGGGCCGAGCGGCTGGTACTCCCAGGCCTGGATGTCCCGGGCGGACCAGTCGTTGACGAGTACCACGCCGAAGACGTGGTCGGCGAAGTCGTCGACGGTGACCCGGGTGCCGAGCGGGCTGGGCACGCCGACCACGAAACCGACCTCGGCCTCGATGTCCAGCCGGCCGGACGGGCCGTACGTCGGGCCGTCCGCCCCCGGCCGCTGGCCCGACGGACGGACCACCGGGGTGCCCGACACCACCACCGTGCCGGCCCGGCCGTGGTAGCCGATCGGCAGGTGCCTCCAGTTCGGCAGCAGCGGCGGCTGCCCGGGCCGGAAGATCTGCCCCACGTTGCCGGCGTGGTGCTCGGAGGAGTAGAAGTCGACGTAGTCGGCCACCTCGAACGGCAGCAGCAGGCGCACCTCGGCCAGCGGCACCAGCAGCGGCTCCACCACGGCCCGGTGCGCGTCGTCGGTGAGCAGCTCGACCAGCCGCTGCCGCACGGCCGTCCACTGCGGACGTCCGAGGGCCATGAACCCGTTGAGGGTCGGGCGGCCCAGTGCGCCGCCCGCCAGGACCAGGCCGGCCGCCTCGGCGCCCGCCAGGTCGAGCACGAAGTCCCCGATGCGTACGCCGATCCGCGGTTCCCGCCCGTCGTGGGCGAACACCCCGTACGGAAGGTTTGTCACCCCGTACGCCGATCCGTCGGCACCCGCCACCCAGGTCATCGGTCCTCGCCCCTGTCCACGTCGTCGGTCCTCTCCTCGGCGGCACGGTGCCGCCCTGTCCCGGTGTCCGGCAGCGCCGGCGCCACCGGCCCGGTGCCGGCGCCGGGCGGCGTCAGCAGGCCCAGCCGGGCCAGGTCGGTCAGTGGCTCCGCGATGCTGCACGAGCCGTAGCCGACCCAGAGCGGACGCGGGTCGGACAGGCCACCCTCGACCGGCTCCAGCAGCGGGCGCGGGTCGGTGGCGCGGAGCAGCTCGGCGACCCGCGCCGGCCCCGCGCCCCGCGCGGCGGCGAGCGTGGCGGCCAGCACGTTCACGAAGCCGTGGTGGGTGAACCCGGTCGCCGGTTCGAGGTGGCGGACCGCGTGGTGCAGCCCGGCGGTCAGCTTGAACGGCAGGCCCCGGTCCTGGCAGCCGCAGATCACCGCGGCCAGCTCGACCGGGGTCGGGAAGAGTTCGGCGGCCAACCCGCCGGTGCGGAACTTCGCCGCGATCGGCACTCCCTCGGCCCGGGCCTCGGCGAGCCGGTCCAGCGCCCCCATGAGCCCGAAGGTCAACGGAATCTCGGCGTAGACGGCTTCGATCCCGGCCAGCTGGTCGGCCAGGCGCAGCAGGTTGGTGATTCCGGCCTGGGGGTCCTCGCCCCGCTTCGCCACCGCCACCTCCACCTGCCGGGCGGTCACGCCGTCGGGCGCCAGGAAGGAGAGCGCGAACGGCAGGCTCTCGATCCCGGTGTCACCGATGACTCCGACGACGAAGCCCTCGGCCGGGTCGACCAGCCCGCTCAGTTCGCCGGCCGCGACGGCCGACGCCGGCACCAGCAGCGGGCCGACCAGGTCGGCGTACCAGGCGTCCCGATGGCGACGATGCGCGGTGACGGCGTCCGGCAGCGTGGCACTGCCGGGCGGGAAGACGGCGGCGTCGTCCACCAGGCCGTCGAGGAGCGCGGGCACCTGCGTTGACACGGAACAAGAATCTACGGGACGCTACGAGGAGCGGACAACAGCGTCCGATTGCCGGACGCTGGTAGCCGATTGACGGGACACATCGGGAGGCGAGATGCCCTACTACCGCAGCGTCGGCGAGGTGCCGCGCAAGCGCCACACCCAGTTCCGCCAGCCCGACGGCAGCCTCTACGCCGAGGAGCTGATGGGCCAGGAGGGCTTCTCGTCCGACTCGTCCCTGCTCTACCACCGGTACGCCCCCACCGCGATCGTGGCCGCCGAGGAGTTCACCCCGCCGACCTTCACCCGGGTGCCGAACCTGCCGCTCAAGCCGCGCCACCTGCGCACCCACAAGCTCGACGGCACCGGCGCCGACCCGGTGCTCGGCCGGCAGTACCTGCTCGCCAACGACGACGTGCGCATCGCGTACGTGCTCGCCGACCGGCCGTCCCCGCTGTTCCGCGACGCCACCGGCGACCACTGCCTCTACGTGGAGGCGGGCAGCATGCGGGTCGAGTCGACGTTCGGGGCGCTCGACGTGGCCGGCGGTGACTACGTCATCATCCCCACCTCGACCATCCACCGGCTCGTACCCACCGGCGACCAGCCGGTCCGGCTGCTCACCATCGAGGCGGCCGGTCACATCGGCCCGCCGAAGCGCTATCTCTCGGTCCGGGGCCAGTTCCTGGAGCACTCGCCCTACTGCGAGCGCGACGTCCGCGGCCCGGACGCGCCCCTGCTGGTCGACGGCGAGGACGTCGAGGTCGTGGTCCGGCACCGTCGTGGTTGGACGCGCCACACCTACGCCCACCACCCGTTCGACGTGGTCGGCTGGGACGGGCACATGTACCCGTGGGCGTTCTCCATCCACGACTTCGAACCGATCACCGGGCGGATCCACCAGCCGCCACCCGTGCACCAGACCTTCCAGGGCCCGAACTTCGTCGTCTGCTCGTTCGTGCCGCGCAAGGTCGACTACCACCCGGACGCGATCCCGGTGCCGTACAACCACCACAACGTCGACTCCGACGAGATGCTCTTCTACACCGGCGGCAACTACGAGGCCCGGCGCGGCTCCGGCATCGAACAGGGTTCGATCTCGCTGCACCCCTCCGGTTTCACCCACGGCCCGCAGCCCGGCGCCGCCGAGCGGGCGATCGGCGTCGACTACTTCGACGAGCTGGCCGTCATGGTCGACACCTTCCGCCCGCTCGACCTCTGCGACGCCGCCCCCGCCTGCGAGGACCCGGGCTACGCCTGGACCTGGGCGCGTCGCGCGCAGTGATCGGGGTTGTGGCCGGAGCCCGCCCGCTCCGGGCGGTCAGGCTTGATCCCTCCGCGGGCGAGCTCCGGCCACAACCTGACGTGGCTCAGCTGCGCGGCGCTGGTGGATCTCCGGGGAGAGGTGCGGGGGTCAGGTGGTGGTTCGGGTGACGACCACGACCTCGGCGACGGCGGCCACGACGATCGCCAGCACGAGCGGCCACGGGGTGCCGACGAGGGCGTAGACGAGGATCAGCGCCGGCGAGGTGGCCGCCGCGTAGACGGCCAGGGCCAGGGGGCGGTCGGAGCGGAGCAGCCCCGGCAGGACCGTCCGCGCCAGGCCGGGCATCCGGGCGGCGAAGCGCCAGATGACCAACGCCCCACCGAGCGCGGCGAACGCCGCGGCGACACGGGACAGTCCCGCGCCGCCCGGCGCGAGGCAGGCGATCAGCACCGCCGTGATCATCGACCAGCCCGCGCCGTAGAGCACCAGCTGCCGCAGGCCGGCGGAGATCGTACGGCCCGAGTCGATCCGTCCGGGGCTCATCGCGGCGGCCTCGGCGAGGTGTGCCAACGCCTCGCTCCAGCGTCGCTGCTCCAGCCGGATCACCCCGATGTCGTGGCGCGCCTCGGCGAGCTGCGGGTCCAGGCGCAACGCCTCCCGGTAGGCCCGCTCGGCGAGGTCGTACATCTGCATGTTCGCGGCTACCAGACCCAGCACCAGGTGCGACTCGGGTTCCTCGGGCGTCAGCTCCACCGCGCGCCAGGCCGCGTTCAACGCGGTCTGGCCGTTTCGGGAACCGGCCAGGATCGCGGCCCCGCTCCGCTGGGCGTACGCGTCGTCCGGACCGATCGCCAGGATCTCGTCGGCGGTCCGGGCGGCCTCCGCGTACCGCTCCAGGTCGGCGAGAGCCATCCCCCGGGCCAGCAGCGGCGCCACGGTGCCCGGCGCGGCGGCGATCGCCGCGTCGGCGGCGGTGAGCGCCTCGGCGGGACGGTCGGCGGCCAGGTGCAGCCGGGCGAGCACCGTCAGCGCCACCGGGTTGGCCGGCTCGATCGCCACCGCGTACGAGACCTCCGCGGCGGCCTCGTCGTAGCGGCCCAGTTCGGCGAGGAGCTTCGCCCGCTGGAGGTAGCCGTCGGCGGCGGACTGGTCGGAGGCGGCGTCGCTGGACATCGCGGCGAGCCTAGGCGGCCGGTGCCTCGTACACCAGAGCCACAGCGATTCCGGCGAGCCCTTCGCCGCGACCGGTGAAGCCGAGCCCGTCGGTAGTCGCGGCGGAGACGGTGACCGGCGCGCCGACGGCGGCGGAGAGCACCCGTTCGGCCTCCGCCCGGCGCGGTCCGATCTTCGGTCGGTTCCCGACCACCTGGACCGAGACGTTGCCGATCGTCAGCCCCTCGGCGCGGACCCGGCGGGCCGACTCGGTGAGCAGCGCGACCCCGGACGCCCCGGCCCACTCCGGCTGGTCGACGCCGAAGTTCGCGCCCAGGTCACCGAGGCCGGCCGCGGAGAGCAGGGCGTTGCAGGCGGCGTGGGCCGCCACGTCGGCGTCGGAGTGCCCGGCCAGCCCGTCCTGGTCCGGCCAGTGCAGGCCGGCCACCCAGCACGGCCGACCGGCGGCGAAGGCGTGCACGTCGGTGCCGATGGCCACCCGGGGAACGATCATGATCAGAGGGTACGCGTCAGCCGGAGCCGGCCAGCAGATGCTCGGCCAGCGCCAGGTCGAACGGACGAGTGATCTTGAGAGCGTACTCCGAGCCCGGTACGCAGGAGACCGGTACGCCCTGCTTCTCCGCCAGTCCGGCGTCGTCGGTGAGCGGGTCGCCGGCTGCGGCGTGCGCCGCGGTGAGCACCGAGCGGCGGAATCCCTGCGGGGTCTGCACCGCCCGCAGGGCGGAGCGGTCGACGGTGCCGAGCACGACCTCCTCGGCGTCGACCTCCTTGATCGTGTCGACGACCGGCAGCACCGGGATGACGGCGGGCTGACCGGCGCGGACCGCCGCGGCGACGGCCTCGACCAGACTCGGCGGCGTGAGCGCCCTGGCCGCGTCGTGCACCAGGATGATCTCCGGACCGGGGGGCACCGCCGCGAGCGCGGCCGCCACGGACGCCTGCCGCTCCGCGCCGCCCGGCACCACGGTCACCGGCGCCACCGGGGCGAGCAACTCCCGGACCGCGTCGACCTCGGCCACGGGCGCCGCGACGACGATGGTGTGCACGCTGGGGGCCTCGGCGAGCCGGCGCACCGCGTGCACCAGGAGCGGCTCCCCGGCGAGCAGGCGCAGCGCCTTGGGGCGGCCGGGGCCGAGTCGTACGCCGGCACCCGCCGCAGGCACGAGGACCGCGACGTCACCGCGCGGATTGAGCTGCGCGGTCACGTCGCGGTCCTCGGTGGTTTCTTCGCTACGAACTGGGTACGACGATGTTGTGCGGACTAGGCCTCAGCCAGCACCTTGTCGAGCAGCGTCTCCGCCTCGTCCTTGGTGCTCTTCTCGGCCAGCGCGACCTCGCCGACGAGAATGTCCCGAGCCTTCGCCAGCATGCGCTTCTCGCCCGCGGAGAGACCCCGCTCCCGCTCACGACGCCACAGGTCACGAACGACCTCGGCGACCTTCAGCGGGTTGCCGGAGGCGAGCTTCTCCAGGTTTGCCTTGTAACGCCGCGACCAGTTGGTCGGCTCCTCGGTGTGCGGGGCGCGGAGCACGTCGAAGACCTTGCCCAGGCCCTCTTCGCCGACCACCTCGCGCACACCCACGATCTCGGCGTTCTCAGCGGGAACCCGGACCGTGAGGTCACCCTGCGCGACCCTCAGAACGAGGTACTGCTTCTCCTCGCCCTTGATGACCCGAGTCTCGATTGCCTCGATGAGTGCGGCCCCGTGGTGGGGGTAAACAACGGTCTCGCCGACACTGAAAACCATAGGTTCGAAACCCCTTTCGCTGTGTCTAGGGTAACACGCTCAGGCACCGATGTCTCACCGCTGTCCTGACCGTTGGCGCAGCTCAGGGGCCCTGTGAGAGGTATTTCTTCGACTTGACAGGCAGTCAAACCGATGGTCTGAACACGCTCCGTAGCCGCCGGATGACACCCGGGTCGGGTGAACGGAACGTCGAGATCAAGGGCTATGCGCTCTTGTCATGGTATCCCGGCGGGCGCTTCTGCGCCCAGGTGTAGCGGGAGCTGCCCCCCGTACGCGAGGCTGGAAGGTGAGCCAATGTCGGCTCCAAGAGACGGTTCCAGGGGGTCGGCGATGAATACGCCGGGCACAGGGGGGAACGGGCTGCCCGACCTGCCGCCGGAGTGGGGTCGGGTGGTCGTACCCGACGACGCCTCGGCACTCGCGCAGGAGGCCGCACAGGTCCGACGCGAGCTGCGCGAACGCGCCCGCCTGGCCACCCGCAGACGGTTCACGACGCTCCGGATGCCCCTCGTGTGGCTGGTGGTGGCGGTGCTCATCACCCTCGCCGGCCTGGCCGCCGTCACCCAGCCCGGCCCGAACGCCGCCCCCGCCGAAGGGGCGAGTTCGAGCCCGGCGACCCCACCCGCCGTACCGACCGGACGGCCGCTGCCCGCGCTTGACCTCGTCGACAGCGGGCAGAGCCCGGTGCCGCTGCGCAGCCTGCTGCCGGTGATGATCATCCTGGTGGACGGCTGCGCCTGCCCCGAACGGGTGAGCGAGGCCGCCGCCGCCACCCCGCCCCAGGTGAACC
>NZ_SMKG01000166.1 GCF_004348525.1 Micromonospora sp. 15K316
CTCCGGCCCCGCCCGTCATGCCGCCCGCGGCTCCGCCGGCACCGATAGCGGCCCGCCCCGAGCCGGTGGGCGAGGCACCGATCTTCCGGGAGATGGAGGCGGTCTGGTTCCGGTCCCACGGCAACGACGCGACCGCCATCTTCACCCGGCCGCGGTTCGACGAGCCGCCGGCCGAGACGTCCGGTGTCCGGGCGTCGGCCGACGGCAGGGCGGCGGCGCTCAGCTCCCCGACCACCCCGCTGCCGATCCGTACCCCCGCTGTCGGCGGCACGGCCGGCCCGGCGCAGCCGCCACCGCCGTCCTACGTTCCGCCGGCGGCCCAGCCCGCGTCCGCGCCGCCCGCGCCACCTGCGCCGCCGGCGCCGGCCGAGCCGGTTGCGGCCGACGCGGACGCCTGGCGCACGGCGGCCGACGAGGGCTGGTCGCGCGCCAGCCGGGCGGCTGAGCCGGCCGACGGCGGGACCACCCGCTCCGGGCTGCCCAAGCGCGTGCCGCAGGCGCAGCTCGTGCCGGGCGGCATCGAGCCGCGCGGCGGCCGGGAGCCCAGCCGGCGCTCCCCGGATGACGTACGTGGTCTGTTGTCGGCCTACCACCGCGGTGTGCAACGCGGCCGGGCGGCCGGGACGGACCAGAACCACAATTCCAACAAGGAGACCCGATGAACAGGCCAGCGGCCATTCAGGACATGGGTTGGCTGCTCACCAACTTCGCCGACAGCGTGGCGGGAATCGCCCACGTGGTGGCGGTGTCCGCGGACGGGTTGCTGCTCGCCTCCTCCCGGGACCTCCCCGGCGACCGGGCGGACCAGCTCGCCGCGATCACGTCCGGCGTGGTGAGCCTGACCGAGGGCGCCGCCCGGATGTTCAGCGCCGGAGGCGTCCTGCAGACAGTCATCGAGATGGACAGCGGCTACCTGTTCCTGATGTCGATCAGTGACGGCTCGTCGATGGCGGTGCTCGCCGCGCGCAGCTGCGACGTGGGTCAGGTCGGCTACGAGATGGCTCTGCTGGTCGAGCGGGTCGGAGCCGCGCTGGTGCCGCTGCCGCGCGACGCGGTGCGCTCGTAGCCGCAGCGCGGTGCGTGCAGAAGCCCGGGGCGCGACGACCGCGCAGAGACGACGGGACAGGAATGGGACCGGAGCCGCCGGGCACCGGTACGGAGAGGAGGTGAACGCGGATGGAGCCCCGACGTGACCCGCGCGGCGCGCTGGTGCGGCCGTACGCGGTCACCCGCGGCCGTACGGAGCCACGGCAGGAGATCGCCCTGGAGGCCGTCCTGATGGCCACGCCCACCCAGGTCGCCGAGTCCCGTTTCGCCGGCCACGACAAGCACCGCATCGCCACCGTCTGCGATGGCCGGGCGCAGTCGATGGCGGAAATCGCCGCCTACACCCGGATGCCGCTCGGCGTCGCCCGGGTGCTCGTCGCCGACATGGTGGCCGAGGGCCTGCTGACGCTAAACACTGCTGCTCCCGTCGAGGGATTCGAGGAGCGGATGGAACTGCTGGGAAGGGTGCTAAGTGGACTTCGCAGGCTATGACCCCGCCGGGGGGCAGCAGAGCCGCGGGATCGTCTCCGCCAAGATCGTCATCGCGGGCGGGTTCGGGGTCGGCAAGACCACACTGGTCGGCGCGATCTCGGAGATCACCCCGTTGCGGACCGAGGCGGTGATGACCGCGGCCGGTGTCGGGATCGACGATCCGTCCAAGGTGCCGGGCAAGGAGACCACCACGGTCGCCATGGACTTCGGCCGCATCACCATGGCCCAGGACCTGATCCTGTACCTCTTCGGTACGCCGGGTCAGACCCGCTTCTGGTTCATGTGGGACGAGATCATCCGGGGTGCGGTGGGTGCGGCAGTGCTGGTCGACACCCGCCGGATCACGGACGCCTTCGCCCCGCTGGACTACTTCGAGAACCGCAACCTGCCGTACGTGGTCGCGCTCAACTGCTTCGACGGCGCGCCCCGGTACGAGCTGGAGGAGGTTCGCGAGGCGCTGGCCATCTCGCCCGAGGTGCCGTTGATCATGACGGACGCCCGGCGGCGCGACTCGGTGAAGCACGTGCTGGTCACCGTCACCGAGCACGCGATGCTGCGGCTCCAGGCCGAGCACGGCCGGGGCTTCCCGACGCCGGTCGGCTGAGGCGCGACGAGCCTGCGGGGTACGCCCCGCCCCGGTCCGGCGTTCGCGCCGGACCGGGTACCGGTCGATCCGGACACCGGGGCACGGAGGTGACGGCCGCCCGGTTCCGTTCGGGCCGTTCGCCCGGCCGGGACCGGCCGGGCGGCGCGCGGGGCCGATCGACGATTCGCGGTGCCCGCTGCCGGCGATTCACGCCCGCGAGGATGACTGTCGGTCATACCGCTGGGTAATCTCTCCGGCATGACCGCCAAGGTGACGCTCTCCTTCTCCGACGAGACGATCGAGGAGGCCCGCCGGTTCGCCCGGCGCGAGGGCATGTCGCTCTCCGCCTGGATGGACCAGGCCGCCCGGGAGAAGGCGCTCCGGGAGGTCTTCGCCGCGCACGCCGCCGCCGTCGGCCGCGCCGGAATGGATCTCGAGTCGGCCGCCCTCGCCGACGCGCGCGAGGTGAGCATGGTCGACGACCTGCTCTTCCGCGGGCGTCGGCGTGCTGCGTAGGGGAGAGGTCTGGCGCATCGAGGGCGCCCGGGAGCGGCTCGGGCTGGTGATCAGCTCGGACGTCTACAACTCCACCGAGGTGCCCATCGTGATCGTGGCCGAGGTGGTGGAACAGGCGCTGCTGCGCGACTCGCCGCTCGCCGTGCCGATGGGTGGGTACGTGGTGATGCCCGACCGCCTCTCCTCGCCGCTGAAGAAGTGGTTCACCGAGTGCGTGGACGTCGCCGACACCGACACCATGCAGCTGGTCGGCCGGGCGCTGCGGATCCTGCAGGAGCTCTGAGCCCCGTCCGAGGGCGCCCGGGTGGGGGCGGGTAGGCTGCCCGCCGGCCCGGCCGCGCCGGCCGCCGGGGCGTGACCGGAGGCCATGACCTTGCCCCGGGACACGTCGAGCGGACCCCGCTTTGACCAGCCGACCGGGCTCCGGGTATCGTTGCCTGCTGTTGTACGACATCCAGAGGCGTGCCGCTTCAGGTACGCTTGGTCGTTCGTGCGCGCCTGGTGACCCGGCGCGCGACCCCAGACCGACGACGAGACAAGGTAGACCTGTGCGTACGTACAGCCCGAAGCCGGGTGAGATCGAGCGTCAGTGGCACGTCATCGACGCTTCTGATGTCGTGCTGGGCCGCCTGGCCACCCACGCCGCCACGTTGCTGCGTGGCAAGCACAAGCCGACCTTCGCGCCGCACGTCGACACGGGCGACTTCGTCGTCATCGTGAACGCGGGCAAGGTGGCGCTGACCGGCAACAAGCGTCAGCAGAAGATCGCCTACCGCCACTCCGGCTACCCGGGTGGTCTGAAGCAGGTCGGCTACGACGAGCTGCTGACCAAGCGTCCCGAGCGGGCCATCGAGCTGGCTGTCAAGGGGATGCTGCCGCACAACAAGCTCGGCCGTAAGCTCATCAAGAAGCTGAAGGTCTACGCCGGTGCCGAGCACCCGCACGGCGCCCAGCAGCCGGTGCCGTTCGAGATCAAGCAGATCGCGCAGTGAGCGCGGGCGAAGGAATCAGCATGACCGACATCACCGCCACCGAGGTCGCCCCCGAGGCCACCGAGGCGCCGGCGCCCGTCGCCCGCGCGCCTCGTGGTGACCGCCCGATCCAGACCGTGGGCCGCCGCAAGGAGGCGATCGTCCGGGTCCGCATCGTGCCGGGCACTGGCAAGATCACTTGCAACGGCCGCGACCTCGAGGCCTACTTCCCGAGCAAGGTCCACCAGCAGCTGATCAAGGACCCGCTGGTGACCGCCGAGAAGCCGGAGGCGTTCGACGTCATCGCCAACCTGCGTGGCGGCGGCATCACCGGTCAGGCCGGCGCGCTCCGGCTGGCCATCGCCCGGGCTCTGATCGTCAACGAGCCCGACGACCGCCCGGCCCTGAAGAAGGCCGGCTTCCTGACCCGGGACGCCCGAGTCAAGGAGAGCAAGAAGTACGGCCTCAAGAAGGCCCGCAAGGCTCCCCAGTACTCGAAGCGCTGATCACCATCAGCGCGTTGTACGCCTGACGGACGGCCGGTCCGCCTCCTTCACACGGGAGGTGGGGCCGGCCGTTTCGCTTCTTCTCTGTCGACCGCGTCATCGGAGGTTTGGCGGGTATGGGTCGGTTGTTCGGTACGGACGGCGTCCGCGGACGGGCGAACGTGGATCTCACACCCGAGCTGGCGCTCGCCGTGGCGGTCGCCGCCGCGCACACGCTCGCCGAGACCGACCGGAGCCATCCCCCGGTCGCCGTGGTCGGCCGGGACACCCGGGCGAGCGGCGAGATGCTGGAGGCCGCCGTCGTCGCGGGCCTCACCAGCGCCGGCGCCACGGTGATCCGCGTCGGCGTGCTGCCCACCCCGGCGGTGGCCTACCTGACCGCGGAGGCCAAGGCCGACCTGGGCGTGATGCTCTCCGCGTCGCACAACCCGATGCCGGACAACGGGATCAAGCTCTTCGCCGCCGGCGGGCACAAGCTCCCCGACGAGCTGGAGATGAAGATCGAGGCGGCGGTCGAGGCGAACGCCACCTCGGCCTGGGACCGTCCGGTGGGCGCCGGCGTGGGGCGGGTGCACGATCTGCTCGACGGTGCCGACCACTACGTGCAGCACCTGGTCGGGACCGTGCCGCACCGCCTCGACGGGATCAAGGTCGTGGTCGACTGCGCCAACGGCGCGGCGGCCGACGTCGCCCCGGTCGCGTACCGGGAGGCCGGCGCCGAGGTGATCGCCATTCACGCCGAGCCCGACGGGCTGAACATCAACGACGAGTGCGGCTCCAACCACATCGAGGCGCTGCGCGCCGCGGTCGTCGAGCACGGCGCGCACCTGGGCATCGCGCACGACGGCGACGCCGACCGGTGCGTGGCGGTGACCGCCGACGGCGACGAGGTCGACGGCGACCAGGTCATGGCGATCCTCGCGCTCGCCATGCGGGAGGCCGGCACGCTCACCGACGACACGCTCGTGGCGACCGTGATGAGCAACCTCGGGCTGCGGCTGGCGATGTCCGCCGAGGGCATCCGGCTGGTCGAGACGAAGGTCGGCGACCGGTACGTGCTGGAGGAACTGCGCGCGTCCGGGCTGGCCCTCGGCGGCGAGCAGAGCGGACACATCGTCATGCCCGCCTACGCGACGACCGGCGACGGCGTGCTGACCGGCCTGCACCTGATGGCCCGGATGGCGGCCACCGGGCGTTCCCTGGCCGAGCTGGCCGCCGTGGTGACCAAGCTCCCGCAGGTGCTGATCAACGTGCCGGTCGGCGACCGCACCGTCGGCGCCGCCGCTCCGGCGGTACGCGCCGAGGTCGAGCGGGCCGAGAACGAGTTGGGCGGCACCGGCCGGGTGCTCCTGCGCCCCTCCGGCACCGAGCCGCTGGTCCGGGTGATGGTCGAGGCCGCCACCGAGGCGACGGCCCGGTCGGTCGCCGAGCGCATCGCCGAGCAGGTCCGCACCGCCAGCCCGGTCGCCTCCTGACCACCCCGGCGCCCGCCGGATCGACGCTTCGGCCGCTCGTCACTCCTCGGCGAGCAGCCGCGCGGTCGGTAGCCGGCGTAGCAGGGTCGCCGGCAGGAGCGCCGCCAGGCCGCTGACCACGATGCCGGCGGCGGCCGTGGTGCCCGCCACCAGCAGCAGGCCGGCGGGGAGCGTTCCGACGAGCGCCACCGCGCCCAGCAGACCCAGCAGCGCGCCGCTGCCGGCACCCAGCGCTCCGAGCGCGAGCGCCTCGTAGGCGATGAGCCGGGCGAGCGCCCCGTCGGCCCAGCCGACCGCACTGAGGGTGGCCAGCTCGGCGGCCCGGTCGCGGATGCCGAGGTAGATCACGTCGGCGACGGCGGCCGCGCCGAGCAACACGGTCGCGACCGCGGCGACCAGGTCCGCGCCGCGCACGCTGAGCGAGATCGCGTCGCCCAGCAGACTGCCGACAACCGCGCCGCGGAAGGCGTACGTGACGGTGCCGACCAGGGTCAGCGCCGCGACGCCGATGGCCAGCGCGCCCGCGCCGAGCAGGGTGCGCCCCGGCGTCCGGGCGAGGTTGGTCAGGGCCAGCTGGAACAGGGTGCGCGGCCGGCTACCGCGGCGGGCGACGGCCACCGGGGGGCGCAGCGCGGCAGCCGGGTGCGCGCGACTGGCGCGCAGCGCCGGCGCCAGGCCCGCGACCAGAGCCAGCAGCAGCGCCACCGGTACGGCGAGCAGTGCCTGCCGCCAGCCGACGTCGATCCCGAGCGCGGCGGAGATCGGTGTCGCCAGGGCGACGGAGAGCAGGCCGGCGACGAGGCCGAGCGTGGCCACCTCACCGAGCACGAGCAGGCTGATCCGCCGCGCCGACCAGCCGAGGCAGGCGAGCAGCGCCAGCTCCGGCCTGCGGTCCCGGACCGCCGCGGTGACCGCGTTGGCCAGGAAGACCGCGCACACCACCAGTACGAGCAGGAAGAGCAGCACGCTCTTGCGGTCGACCGCCTGCACGATGACGGACGCGACCCCGAGGGCGGACCAGTTCTCGGTCAGGCGGAGTTCGGGGCGGCCGAAGGAGCCGGCAGGCAGCTCGACGGTCTGCGGGGCGGGGGAGGAGCCGAGGGTGATGTCCACGTCGAGTCCGGTCGCCTCGGCGATCCGTTCGGCCACCAGGCGGACCCGTTCCGCGGCGCGTTCGCTGTAGCCGTCGACGTTCGCGACACGTACCCGGACGGCGCTGATCGGCGCGTTGCGCTGTTCCCGGGGTGCCCCTTCCAGGAGCTTCGGCAGGGACTCCAGGTTGGTCAGCAGGAACGGTGGCGTGCTCAGGTAGCCGGCGGGGTTTCCGCCGGGGAACAACGGCTGACCGCCGAGGGCCGCCCGGCTCCGGTCGTCGGCCCCCTCGGCGGTGGGCGGCTCGTACGTCTCCAGCGGCACCCGGGACAGGTCGCCGAACCGGGTCAGCCGCGCGGGGTCGAAGACACCGACGGGCTCCCATCCCGGCATCTTCCTTCCGCCGAGCCCGCGCGTCTCCAGCTTGTGCAGCGTGCGGAACGACGTGTCCGCCCCGAGCCAGGGCACAGGTGCGTCGCGATTGCGGGACTGGCCGTACACGCCGGGATCGGGGTGCACCGTCCGGGCCCGCAACGTGCCGTCGGGAAGCTCCTCGTAGCCGGGCGGGCCCGCCTGCACCACCGACTGCAGCTCGCCGTGGCAGCAGCTACCACTGTCCCGGAGCGCTTCCGCCAGTTGCGCGTCCTGCGCTGCGGCGACGTCCAGCCGGGCGGAGCCGGCCGGGGTCGCCTCGGCGGTCTCCAACGCCCTGCTCACCGCCGCCTCGGGAAGACCGGCAACCCGCTGGGGGCGGAGCCGGGTGAAGGCCACGGAGATGGTGCCGTCGACGTACGGCCGGCTCGTCGCCAGCACCGGGAACTGCCGGGTCGGTACCCCGGGCAGATCCCTCGGCAGGTCGTCCGGGCGCAGTGCCCGGCCCTGCACGACGGCGCCGCTCAGCCCGACCAGGCGTTCCTCGGCCGGCGGGTCGACGGCCGCGAGCAGGAACGGCATGTGCGCCGAGATGTTCACCGTCAGCCGGTCGCGCACCCGCGGGCGGAAGGTGCCGGTCGGCAATTCTCCGGCGTACACCATCTCCGTGTCCTCGAACCGCCCGTCGGGGCGGAGCCGGAACGACCAGAATCCGGTGTCCTCCAGCTCCGATCGGGAGCTGCCGAGCTCGCCGACAGGTTGAGGTATCCCGCAGATCGGCTCCGTACGGCCGCTGGGGAGGACCTCCAGCGGACCTCCGGACACCGCGCCGCCGCACTGGGCGAGCGGATAGGACTTGCCGTTGGTGTGCGGAACGGGCTCGGCGAGGGACTCCACCGGCCCGACCGGCTGGGCCACCTCGTTGCGGGTGACGTAGACGTAGTGCGGGCGGGCCGACGCGCGGGACAACCCGCGCTCGGCGATGTAGGTCGGGTCGATCCGGATGACCTGGCGGTCGGCGTCGCGGTCCACGGCTGCGGTGAGGTCGACCTCCACCGGCACCCACCGGATGGAGTGGCCGAGCATCGCGATCGGTGCCGCCACCTCCACCCCGTCGACCGCGGCGACCTGCCGGTACTGCGCCGGACTGATGCCGCCGAAGAGTCCGGAGAGGTAGTTGGGCTGCACCCGCCCCCGCGCCGCCTCCTGCGCCGTCCGGCTCCCCTTCGGCCGGACCAGGACGTCGTACGCGGCCGCGCTGTCCCGCTCGACGGTGCCGATCACCTGGAGCCGGGACGCCGTGGTGGCGCCGGTGAGCACGATGAAGCCGGTGGTCGCCACGAGCACGCCGGTCAGCAGGGCGATCGACCGTCCGGCCCGCCCGCGGAGCTGCCGCCAGATGAATCCGAGCATCGCGTCCCGCCTCTCCGTCAGGTCGCAGGTCCCGCTCCCGGGTCGGAGCGCCGCCGTGCCCCGGCCGGCTCAGAGCCGCAGCCGGGCGGCGCGGTCGAAGGTCTCCGCCGGCTCCTCGCCCTCGGTGAGGTCGAGGTCCTCGGCCACCCGACCGTCACCGAGCCGGATCAGCCGGTCGCAGCGGGCGGCGATGGCCCGCTCGTGGGTGGCGAGCACGATCGTCATGCCGTGCCGGTCACGCAGGCCGAGCAGCAGGTCGAGGATCTGCGCGCCGGTCGTCGAGTCGAGGTTGCCGGTGGGCTCGTCGGCGAGGAGCAGGCCGGGATCGCCCATCAGCGCGCGGGCGATCGCGACCCGCTGCTGCTGACCACCGGAGAGCTGCGCCGGCAGGGCCCGTTCCCGATCGGCGAGGCCGACGGCGTCGAGCAGCTTCCGGGCCTGGGCGAGGTGGTCGGTACGACCGCGGCGGGGCAGTACGGGGGCGAGCACGTTGTCCAGCACGGTGAGCGCGGGCAGCAGGTGGTAGCGCTGGAAGACGAAGCCCACCCGCTGCCGGTAACGCGCCAGGCCCGCCCGGCGCAGGCCGCTGATCTCCACTCCGTCGACGGTGATGGTCCCCTCGTCGGGCTCCTCGATCGCCCCGATCAGATGCAGCAGCGTCGACTTGCCCGACCCGCTGGGCCCGGTCAGCGCCACCACGGAGCCCGCCGCGATCGTCAACGAGACGTCGTCGACGGCCGTGATCTGCTCCGCCCCGCTGCCGAACCGCCGAGCCAGGCGCTCCACCGAGACCGTGCTACCGGTCCGCTCGCTCATCGTCTACTCCTCTGCCGTCAGGCGCGCCGTCGGTGGCCGGTGCGGGGCCGACGGCGGGCACCAAGGGGAGGGCGCCGAGGCGCCGAGGTGGATACCGAGCCGCGAGGTGGTGGTGGCGCCCGTCAGCACCACGAACCCGGTCGTCGTCACGAGCACGCCGACTGTGAGCGCCACCTCCCGCACGGCCGCGAGGCCGACTTCGGATGATCCGAGCGTCTCGCGCCTCCCCGTTGTGCTGCCCATCACTCTGCGCGTTACATTGTCACAATGCAAGACCGGAATTGGAGGAGACGATGGCGATCCAGCACGCTGTCCTGGCGTTGCTGGCCGGCGGGCCCAGCTACGGCTACGAGCTGAAGGGCGAGTTCGAGAACTCCGTCGGTCCACAGTGGGGCCCGCTGAACATCGGGCACCTCTACCAGATCCTCGACCGGTTGTCGCGGGACGGACTGGTGGTCGCGCACCGTGAGGAGCAGCCGACCAAACCGGACCGGGTGGTCTACGAGATCACCGACGACGGGCGCGTCGAACTGGACCGCTGGCTCGGCGAACCGAGTCCGCGCAGCGGCGGATTCCGGGACGACTTCTTCCTGAAGGTGACCGCCGCCGCCCGCTCCGGGGCCGCGCGGACCGTACGGGCGGTCCTCGGCAACCAGCGCGCGCACCTGCTGCGGGAGCTGCGCAACCTCGACGGTCTGCGGCGTACGGCCGGCGACCCGGTGGTCGGGTTGCTGCTCGCCGCCGCGTGCCGGCATGTGGAGGCCGACCTCGCCTTCATCGACGACGCCGAGTCGGTGCTGCTCGCCGACGGCGCATCGGTGCTCTCCGCGATCGCGGCGGCCCGTCCGGCGCGGCCCTCCGGCGAGGGGTCGGGCTCGGCCCGGGTCGCCGGGTAGCTCGCGGTTCGCGGGGCCGGCGGTCCTGTCCGGCGGCCCTGGGTCGTCCTTGCCCGGTGGCGGCCCCAGGCCCGGCCGTGTCCGGTGGCCGTCCCGGACCCGCCTTGCTCGGTGGCGGTCCGGACCCGGCCGTGCCCGGTTCCCGTCCCGGACCAGCGTTGCTCGGTGGCGGCCTGGACCGGGCGGTCGCGGCGGGGGCCTCCGGTTCGGGTCCGGGCGAGCGGGCGGCGGTCAGGCCGCGGCGAGCCGCCGCAGGCGGGTGACCGCCTCGGTCAGCACCTCGGGCCGCTTGCAGAAGGCGAAGCGGACCAGCCGCCGCCCCGCCTCGGCGTCGTCGTAGAAGACCTGGGTCGGCACCGCGACCACCCCGCACCGCTGCGGCAGTGAACGGCAGAACTCCACCCCGTCCCGGCCGCCGAGGGGGGTGACGTCGGCGGTGACGAAGTAGGCGCCCTCCGGGGCGAGCACCCCGAAGCCGGCCTCCGCCAGGCCCTCGACCAGCTGGTCCCGCCGGGCCTGCATCCCCGCCCGGAACCCGGTGAAGTACTCGTCGGGCAGGCCCAGCGCCACGGCCACCGCGGGCTGCAGCGGCGCCGCGTTGACGAAGGTGAGGAACTGCTTCACCCGGAGCAGCGCGGAGACCAGCCGGGCCGGCCCGCTCGCCCAACCGACCTTCCAGCCGGTGCAGGAGAACGTCTTGCCGGCCGAGGAGATCCGCACGGTGCGCTCCCACATGCCCGGCAGCGTGGCGAGGGGCAGGTGTCCGGCGGTGGCGTCGGTGAAGACCAGGTGCTCGTACACCTCGTCGGTCACCGCGTAGGCGTCGTGCTCCTGGCACAGCTCGGCGACGAGGGCCAGCTCGGCCGGAGTGAAGACCTTCCCGGTCGGATTGTGTGGCGAGTTCAGCAGCACCAGGCGGGTCCGCGGCCCGAACGCCGCGCGCAGCGCGTCCGGGTCGAAGGCGTACCGGCCACCGTCGACCGGGCGCAACGTGACCGGGCGGCGGACCGCACCGGCCAGGGCCACCGAGGCGGCGTACGAGTCGTAGTACGGCTCGAAGCAGACCACCTCGTCGCCCGGCTCGCAGAGGGCGAGGATCGCGGCGGCGACCGCCTCGGTGGCGCCGGCGGTCACCACGACCTCGCCGTCCGGGTCGTACTCCAGGCCCCAGAACCGGCGCTGGTGCGCCGCGACCGCCGCGCGCAGGGCGGGGATGCCCGGACCGGGCGGGTACTGGTTCTGCCCGGAGCGCAGCGCCTCAGCGGCGGCGGCCAGCATCTCCGGCGGGCCGTCGGTGTCCGGGAAGCCCTGGCCCAGGTTGACCGCGCCGGTACGAACGGCGAGCGCGGACATCTCGGCGAAGATGGTCGTGCCGAACGGCCGCATCCGGGCCACCAGCGGATCGACATCGGCGGTCGTCGTCACGTCCGCCAGCCTACGACTCCCCGGCCCCGGCTCAACCGGCCGCTCCGCCGGAGCAGCTGGCTCGCGAGCCGGCAATGCCGACCTCCTCGGTGATCGGCGCGCCACCGTCGACCCGCACCGAGCAGGTGAGCGTGTCCCCGGTGCCGGCGATCCTGCTGGCCTGCAGCGCCACCTGGTCGCGACGATCGGTCCGGATGCTCCTCCGCCACGGCAACGGCCTCGCGTCCAACCAGACGGGCACGCCGTTCGCGTCGTAGTACAGGATGTCCGCCCGTCCCCGGCCGGTCACCTCGTAGAGCACCGAAATCCGACCGGGCCCGCTGGAGGGCGTGGTGGCGGGGCTGGCCGAGGGGGTCGGCGGCGAGGTGGCGTCGTCGGCCGGGTCGCCGTCCCCGCCGTCATCGTCCGGGTCGCGGTCCGCGCCGTCGTCGGCCGGGTCGCCGTCCCCGCCGTCCGCCGACAGGTCGTCGGCGAACGGGTCGGCCTGGGCGTGGTCCGCGGGCCGGTCGGAGAGGCGGGCACCGAGTGCGACGCCGCCACCGAGCAGGAGCGCCCCGGCGAGGAGCGCGCCGACGAGCCGCCGGCCCCGCCGCGCGCCGGGCCGCACGTCACCGGCGACCGGGTAGGTGGCGCCGCCGCGGAGATCGCCGATCGGCGGCGACGCCGCGTCGGCCGTCGGGGCGGACAGATGAACCGCTGTGGGAAGCCAGAGGTCCGGCCGCGCCGCGGTCTCCCCGGCGGATGCCGGATCGAGTGGCGCCCAGGGTTCGGGTTGCGGGGTTCGCGGCGACGGATCGGAGGGCGGCGGCCCGTCGGACATGGGTACTCCAGTTCGCCTCGCCGAGCAGGCGTCGGTCGGGCCCGCCAGCCTACGGACCGCCCGGCTGCGCCGTGCGGGCGTCCCCGGCCCGGCATGCGGTGCGGACGTCCCCGGCCCGGCCACGTGGTGCGGGCGTCGCCGGTCCGGCCGGTGGGCCGACGTTCCCGGCCCGGCCACGCGGTGCGGACGTCCCCGGCCCGGCCACGTGGTGCGGGCGTCGCCGGTCCGGCCGGTGGGCTGACGTCACCGGCCCGGCGGCGCGCTGAGGGTGTTCCCGACCCGGCCACGCGGTGCGGGCGTCGCCGGTCCGGCCGGTGGGCCGACGTCACCGGCCCGGCGGCGCGGTGAGGGTGTTCCCGACCCGGCGGCGCGGTGCGGCCCGGCGGCGCGGTGCGGGCGTCCCCGGGTCGGCCGAATGGTGTGGGCGTTCCTGGCCCGGCCGGTGGGGCGGACGTCCCCGGCCGTCCCCCGAGCGGCGGGGCGTCGACGCGCGGGAGGTCGCCCTCCCC